>JADKFU010000005.1:1460268-1767210 GCA_016717285.1 Chitinophagaceae bacterium | reverse complement strand
TGATGTGATTGCACGCAATGATTACGTTCATGAAGTGGTATTGGTAGACATTAAGCCGGGAATTGCTGAAGGCAAGTCACTGGACATCTGGCAAACTTCACCGATCAACATGTTTAATACACGAGTGAAGGGTGTGACCAACGACTACGCTGCAACAAAAAATTCAGATGTAGTAGTTATTACTTCAGGTCTTCCGCGTAAGCCGGGCATGAGCCGTGATGACCTGATTTCAACCAATGCCGGAATTGTGAAATCGGTAACAGAACAGGTGATGCAACATTCGCCGGATACTATCATCATTGTGGTGTCGAATCCATTGGACGTAATGACCTATTGCGCTTACCTTACTGCGAAGATTGATCCGAGCCGTGTTTTTGGAATGGCAGGCATTCTGGATACAGCACGTTACAAAGCATTCCTTGCTGAAGCACTCAATTGTTCTCCTAAGGATATTCAGGCTGTTTTAATGGGCGGCCATGGCGATACGATGGTTCCTTTGCCACGATATACTACCGTTTCCGGCATTCCGGTTACCGACCTTATTTCAGAAGAGAAACTTAATCCTATCATTGAAAGGACAAAAAAAGGCGGTGGTGAACTGGTTAACCTCATGGGAACCAGTGCCTGGTATGCTCCCGGAGCAGCAGCAGCGCAGATGGTGGAAGCCATTGTTAAAGATGAGAAACGCATTTATCCATGTTGCGCCTGGCTGCAAGGTGAATACGGATTGAAAGATATTTATTTAGGTGTTCCGGTTAAGCTTGGAAAAAAGGGCATTGAAGAAATTATCACACTGAACCTGAATGCGGCAGAAATGAAGTTGTTGAGTGACTCGGCCGCTTCCGTAAAAGAAGTGATGGCGGTATTGGATAATATGAAGTTGATTGCGTAGAATTTTTCCACAAGGTGATCGTCAACTTGAATAACACAAACAGGTAAAAGGCGCAGGAGTATTGCTTCCTGCGCTTTTCATTTTTATTGCAATTGTTTTCCCCTCAAGACTACTACTATGAAAAAAAATAAAATTCATATTCCGATCAAAGCTGTGAGCTTGCAGGAAGAAGGGTTTCACCTATTTGTGAAAGGAAAATTAGGTAAGCACGCTCTACGATTATTGATTGACACAGGTGCTTCCAAAACGGTGCTCGATAAGAAATTCATCAGCGAAAGACTTCCTGAATTGAAACTTGAAATAAATGAACAACTTACAACGGGTGTAGGCACAAACACCATTCAAAGCGAATTCACTGACATTGAAAATCTCAGTGTCGGGAAATTGAAATTGAAGAAACTTAAAGTGGCTGTGCTTGATCTTCAGCATGTGAATGAAACTTACAACCTGATTCAACTGCCTCCTATTGATGGCGTGCTGGGCTGTGATGTGCTGGTGGATTATGGCGCTGTAATTAATTTAGATAAGAATGAACTTCGTATAAAAACATACAAGTGAGTATGTTTAAATCTATTTTGTAATTTCGGGTGCGAAAAAAATTATCTCCCTCCTCATGAATAAGTATTTGATTGCAGCATCTCTCCTGCTGTTTATTATTCAGGGTTGTAAAAAGGATAAGTCATCGGAAGTTGATGTTTCCAATTTCCCTTCTGAGGTTGGAAAAATATTAAACACCAAATGTTCGATCAGTGGTTGCCACAATGAAAAATCCAAAGGCGCTGCCGGAGGATTAGCCATGGAAACCTGGGAGCAGTTATTCCAGGGTGGCACTGGTGGTTCTGTTGTAATTCCTTACCGTCCCGACCAGAGTTGGTTTATGTACTATATAAATACGGATACAAATCGTGGCGTTGCTTTGACGCCAACCATGCCCTTTAATGCTCCTGCCCTTACAGATGCGGAATATTATACCTTGAATGATTGGATTACTGCCGGTGCACCAGACGTAAATGGCCATATCGCATTTTCAGGTGACCCGAACAGAAAGAAATTTTATGTGTCGAACCAGGGCTGTGACCTTGTTGCGGTTTTCGACACGAAGACTTTGCTGGCCATGCGATATATCGATGTTGGTGTTTTAACTGGCATTGAAGTACCACATCAATTAAAAGTATCACCTGACGGACAATACTGGTACGCTTGTTTTGTTGCCGGTACGGTGGTTCAGAAATTCAGAACATCTGATGATTCTTTGGTTGGTCAAATAGAAATTGGTCCTGGAAACTGGAATACGATGGCAATTTCATCAGATGGAACAAAAGCATTTGTAGTTGATTTTGATGATGAAGGTAAAATTGCTTATGTTGATTTAGAAAACATGTTGTTTAAACAATATTATCAGGGCAGCGGCTTATTTGCAAATCCACATGGCAGTTGGTTGAATAATTCTTTTACTACGCTGTATGTTTCCGCGCAGTATGGCAATTATATTTATAAGATTGGGATCAGCAATCCATCCTTTCCTGAAATTGACAAAGTGGTTTTAAAGCCCGGACAGCAACCCAATACTATTCAAGGCACGTTAGATCCGCATGAAATTATGTTGTCGCCCAATGAGTCAAGATATTTTGTAACGTGTGAAGCTTCTGATGAAGTAAGGGTGATGGATGCGCAAACAGATACCTTAATCGCCATTATCCCGGTAGGCCACTACCCTGTTGAAATGACAATGGCAACTACCAAACCATATCTTTTTGTAACCTGTATGGAAGATCCCTGCAGTGAATCCTTGTGCAAAGGTTCTGTGTATGTGATTGATTACAATGATCTGACTGTATTGAAAGTGCTGCAGTCGGGATTGTTTGAGCCACACGGCATTTCAGTGGATGAGGAGGAAGGACTCGTGATGGTTGCCAACCGCAATGTAAATCCGAGTGGACCGGCACCACATCATGTGTCGGATTGTGGCGGAAGAAATGGATACATGAAATTTATTGACCTGAATACACTGGAGTTTATAACACCATATCGTCCTGAAATGAGTGTGGATCCTTATTCGGTGGCGGCGAAAACAAAGTGAAGTTCAATTGTCAGATTAATTTTTATAGTTCTTCGGCTAATGGTGATTGCATGATGCATGCAAATCTTCAGCAGTTCCGGTATAAAAAAATGGGGGGAGAAGGGCCAAAAGGGGGGGGAAAAAGATTTCCCGTTTGGGGCCGGGGGGGGCGCCGGGGGCCCCCCCCCCCTTTTTGTCTTTTTTTTGGGCGCCCCGGGGGGCCCCCCCCCCCCCCCCCCGGCGCCTCCCTTCCTGGGGGGGCCCCGTCTGCCCCCGCCCCCTTGGGGGGGGCCGCCGGGCCCCCGGGGGTGGCGCGCTTTTTTTTTTTTTTACCGGGGGCCAAAAAAGGGGGGGGGGGGGGGGGGGAAAAGGGGCCCCCCCCTGAATGACTTAGCGTGAAGATGAAGTTGAGATTAACTTATCGCGCCGCCTACGTTTAAAATTTGTGAAAGGCAATTTCAAAAGGTTCCAATCTGAATCGTGCGGAAATCATATTTGGTGCGCGGGAATCTTTTCTTGATAAAATAATTGGGGACTAATAATGCCGCGCTTACAACCGTGACTCCAACACCGCTCCAGAATGCAATGTTTTCACCGTCAGAACGCTCACCATCCTTTCCTCCATTAGCCGTTATTGCAATGGTTACAATACCCGCGCAGGCACCAATGGCTGCGGCTGCACCAAGTACAGTTCCGGGATTGAACCGGAATTCAGTGATGTCCCGCAAGCCATAAAATCTGCTGTCAATGTAAATGGAATCCCTGGTAACTGCCTTTACTTTACCTGAAATGTCGGTTCCATTAACAAGTGTTGCATGCACCTTTGTATTACGGAATAAGGTGTAAGGTTTTCCGCCGTCCAAAGGCGTTAAATTGAGCAGGTAAACAGGAGGAGGTTTCGGCCGCTGACCTGTTGGTGGCAAGCCCGGATTTTGAGCTGTTGCAGACTGAAAAATAAATAAAATCAGCAGACTCGCGACCGCAAGAATGCTTCGGAAATATTTTATAAAAGTATTATCTGTCTCCGGCAATGTCACCAATTATTTGCGACAAAGTTAACCGAAACCTATTCTATAAAAAGAGGGCTGTCTGCTTACTTTTGCACAATGATTTCAAAATGAAATATACACAGGATGAAAAAGAATTTGGTAGTGCTCACAGGAGCAGGCATCAGTGCTGAAAGCGGTTTAAAAACATTTCGTGATTCCGATGGATTGTGGGAAAATTACCGGGTAGAAGATGTTGCAACACCGATGGCATGGATGAAAGATCCTGTCATGGTACTTGCTTTTTACAATGAACGAAGAAGAGATGTACTTAAAGCGCAACCCAATGCAGCACACAAGGCATTGGTAAAATTGGAAGAACATTTCAACGTAACCATCATTACACAGAATATTGATGATTTGCATGAGCGTGCAGGTTCTAAAAACATTATTCACCTGCATGGAGAAATTCTGAAATCAAGAAGTTCCGCTGATTCCGATCTTTTGTACAAATGTCATGGAGATATTTTATTAGGTGATAAATGTGAATTGGGATCACAGTTGCGTCCTCATGTAGTCTGGTTTCATGAAGCCGTTCCGATGATGGAACAGGCCGCCGCTGTAAGCAGCGAAGCAGCAATATTAATTGTGGTTGGAACATCGCTCCAAGTCTATCCGGCAGCCGGATTGATAAATTATGCACCTTACAGTTCGCTTAAATTTTTAGTTGATCCAAACATTCCGGAAATACCTAAGTTGAACAACCTTGAAATCATTGAAGCGAAAGCAAGTGATGGCGTGCCGGCATTGGTGGAAAGAATTGTAGAGAAGTATAAGCGATGAAGTAATTCAACCATAGCTCTGAATAATTAACTGATTACTTTGATCGTAGTGGGTACAACAACCTAAACCCTCTCAACAATCTAAACATGATCAACTAAAGTATGAACTGTTGACTCACATTATTAACTAATCGATTGGCAGTAGCGACGAAACAATATAAACCTTCTAAACAACCTAAACATTTTAAACTCTTTCGTTATGAATCCCTGGAAAATACTTTCGACTAAAGAACACTACGACAATCCCTGGGTGAACGTGGTAGAACATCAGGTCACCAATCCTGCAGGCAATCCCGGAATATACAGCGTGGTGCATTTTAAAAATCTTGCTATCTGCATCTTGCCTTTGGATGACGATTACAATACCTGGATTGTTGGTCAGTACCGTTTTCCCATGGAAGAATACAGTTGGGAAATTCCGGAAGGTGGTGGCCCATTGGGAACGGATCCTTTAGATTCCGCCAAGCGTGAGTTGCAGGAAGAATGCGGAATTGTGGCGCAGCAATGGACTCAGATTGCAACCTGCCATCTCTCTAATTCCGGAACTGATGAAAAAGCAATGATCTATGTAGCCAAGGGATTGAGTTTTCATCAGTCATCACCTGAGGAAACAGAAATTCTGCAAGTGAAGAAAATTCCGTTTGAAACTTTATTTCAGATGGTGATGAACAATGAAGTGATGGATGCTCCAACCGTAATTGCTGTATTGAAAGCTAAGCAATTGATGTTGACCGGAATTATTTGACTCATCTTCGTCAAACTTCAAACTGTTCATGTCAACCGCTCCCTGAGTTTGTCGAAAGGCGCTAATTATTATCCGTAACTATTCCTCAGTAATAATCAGTTTCTTCGTAACAGATGTCGCGTCATTAGAAAGTTGCAGATAATAAATTCCGGCTGCAAGCGCAGGGAAATCTATTTTGCTGTAAGTTTCTTCCAGCTTCCACTTACCTACTGCTTTTCCAAATTCATTATACAGAATGGCATCGGCCTGCTTCCATGGAATATAGACTTCAATGTTATCACGAGTGATGGTTGGATAAACAAGTGGTGTGGTTTGCGGCTCTTCTGAAGCATCCAGCATTTCTTTCAGCACATAAGGGTGCGAAATGTAACAGGGTTTGATAGGACCCGGACTAACATCACCGAAAGCCAACCTGATGGAATCATATTTTTCCCGGTAGGTTTGTACTAAAGCATCATAATTGTGATTGTTCACGAGGTTGGTGAGTTCAAGCGAATCATTTACCATGTCGAAAAATTCTTCTACCGTATCAGTAAAGCAGGTGTAATGAATGTACTTGTAATGCAGATCGCGAATAGCACGCTTCGATGGTGAGCCATTGCCTTCATTCAGCATCAGGTAGTAAAATGAGGAACGGTTATAGGTTCCATCATAAATATTTTTCAACGATCCGCCATCCAATGGTTCGGTATAATTGATTCCCGTAAGTTGGTAAACAGTGGGCGCGATATCAAGGTTGGTGACGATCTGATCTGAAACAGAAGTGCCTGCAGCAAACCATTCCGGATACCGTATCAGTAATGGAACTTTCATTGAGGGCTCATAAGCTACGGATTTGCCATTCAGCCAGTGACTTCCCAACGTAAATCCGTTATCAGACATAAAAATTAAAAGTGTGTTGTCAAGTTTACCTGTACTCTCCAATGCGTCGTACAAAATTCCCACACAACTATCTAAACCTTCAATTACTTCCAACAATCTTTTGTAAGTAGAATCCATAGCCTTGCCATGCAAAAGATCTTCATTATTGCCATCATACAAAAATGAAGGATAGTTTACGGAATATTTAGCAGTGTCCGGCTTCCAGGGAAGCGCTGCATTCGCCATGTTTCCTTCATACGCTGCCAACGGATCATTTGGGTAATGTGGTGTTCTGTAGGCTAACCAGAGTAGAAGTGGATCATCTACCCTGTTGATGATTGCAATCGCCGAATCAGTGAGCGTTTCTACATTCGGCTTGTCAATAATTTTTATCACGCCGTTGAAGAGATAATTGATCTGTCCCTGGTTCTCGTCATGCGATTCCAGTGAATAATCAAATTCATCTTTTCCTTCCTGCAAAAACGTGTTGTGGTTTTTTCCGATCAATGCTGTATAATATCCGTTGTTATGAAGTATTTCGGGGAAGGTTGTTTTTGAAGTATCCAGCGAAGTGCCATTTTCAAATACCCCTGTTTTCAATGTAAATAAGCCTGTGGCAATAGAAGCACGACTGGGTGCACACATCGAAGTAACCACATAACTTCTCTTAAAATTTACACCTTCGTTAGCAATACGGTCGATGTTGGGTGTATGAAAAAACGGAAATGCCCCGCAGCAACTGAAATAATCTGAGCGTGCATCATCAATTAAAATAAATACAATGTTGGGCAGCTTCGGAAGGTGAATGGGTTGCGCTGCCGTCCAGTTATTTTGATCGAGCTTGCAGGTAGTCACTTCAAACAGGTAGGTAGAATCAGGCAGCAGATCTGTGATAAGATAAGTGGACGCCGGTTGAAAAGTCTTAATGGTCGAAACTCCTGTTGCGGTAGTGTACCTGACGCTGAATTTTGCAAAAGGGCAACTTGTTTGTGCTGTAATCTTCACCGTGGTGCTGCTGGCTGCAACTATATTCAGAACATCAGGAAGCGTGCAAACAAGTGTTTTTCCTGACTTACTTACAGCAGCGCTTTGAGAGCCGTCCGTGCATTTTGACTGCACATTGAAATCATATTTCTTTCCCGCTTTGAGGCTGGAAAAGGTATAGAAGGTATCCGTGCTGGTCTTTATCCAATTAGACCATTGAGTAGCCGTAGCCGGCTTATACCGCACCTGGAATTTTGCATTAGGCGCACCAGGTTTCCAGGTAAGTTTAATACTGCAGGAAGTGAAGTTGCTAAGCTTTAAACCACCAGGCGGATTCGTTTGACAGTTTTGTGCCTGCAGTTGAAATCCGCAAATAATGAATACAAATAAGAATGTATAAAGACGCTGCATGTTGTTTTTTTTGTAAAGTTAATTTATTCGAAAGTAATGATAGGAATGCGTTAGCCGATACGTGTGTTTGATGGGAATACAATAACTATACCTTTGCATCCACTTCTAATAAATTCCTCCATGAAAAAAATTACAATCATCATTGCCGTTCTGTGTTTTCTTTCCATTCAATCAATCGCGCAATATTCACAACCTAAAATAAATGCTGATGATCCCAATCTCCCGCAATGGGTGAAGATGATGTATGATGAATCTGAAAGTGTATTTGCAGTGGACAGCGCATATGAAGCGTACTTTGAAGGTCGTGAACCGGAGAATGATATCTATGCGCGACTGTACACAACCTGGCGCAGAAGAGTGAGTTCTTTTTTGGATGAAAAAGGATTTATTCGCTATCCTTCTGCTGAAGAAATCAATCAGCAATTAAGGCAACGCACCGATTTATCAAACAATGTTCGCAGCGGATGGACACATGCCGGCCCTGATATTCATTATTCAACAAAAACAAATGAGAACAGTCCGTTTGAACCCATTTCTGAACAAGCGAATATTTATGGAATAGATCGTTCTCAAAGCAATCCCAACCTATTGATTGCGGGAAGTGAAAGTGGCGGCATTTATAAATCTGTTGATGCCGGCGAATCGTGGAATTTAGTTACGCCCAACCTGCTCATCTTTACTTCAAGAGCGGTGCGTATTCATCCCACCAATGAAAATGAAATGTTGTTTGCCGGTGGTGGTAAATTGTATAAAACGAATGATGGTGGCTCAACCTGGAACGCTATTGGTGATGCAGCTTTTCAAGCTCTTAATTTCACTGCAGATGATCTGATTTATAATCCGGGTGATCCAAACATCATTTACATCGGTACCAATAAAGGAATGTTTCGCACTACAGATGGCGGTCAAAACTGGACAGAGATTTTACCTGATTACTGCATGTCTATTAACATCAAGCCAAATGATCCTTCCACGATTTATGCATTGCAATATGATCCTGCCACAAAGATTTCTTATTTCTACAAATCAATAAACTACGGTGCAACATTTACCAAATACAGCGATGGTTGGTTTGAAGTGCCTCCCGTTGATGCGGGAAAAATTGAAAGCTATGGTGGAAGAATTGCTGTAACAGAAGCCAATCCTGAAAAAGTGTATGTGCTGCTTGTAGGCACGAGTCAATCCACAGCACAGTTGCAACTCGGAGGATTTATTGGCACCTATGTAAGTAACAACTCCGGTGAATTATGGAACAACCCACATGTATTAATTGGTGAGCCGTATGATTTTGACACACATCCATGCCTTATGGATTTTGACGGCCATTCTGCTGATTACAACCAGATCTACTACAACACATTTATCGTTGCATCGCACCTTGATGAAAACAGAATACTTATCGGCGGATTAAACATGTGGCGCTCTGATGATGGTGCTGTTTCCTACCAGGGCGTTGGTGGTTACATCGGCGGATTGCCATTAATGCACGTTGACATACAAACAATCCGTAACTATAAAACTTCCGATACTACTGAAGACGTTTGGTGGAGCAGCGATGGAGGCGTAAATCATTCCACCGATTTCCTCGAAACACATCAATCAAAATGCAATGGTATTTATGCGACAGAACTCTGGGGCTTCGACCAGGGATGGAATGAAGACATGATGGTAGGTGGACGTTATCATAACGGCGACATGGGATTTGCTGAAGGATTTCCTGATGGTGAATTTCTTGCACTTGGTGGCGGTGAAGCAGCTACCGGTTATGTCAATTACAGTGATGAACGAAAAGCTTTTTTCTCAGATATCGGAAGTGTTGTTTTACCTGATCAGATTGATGGACTTGCAAAATATACCGGCGGATCAGGTCAGCCGAATGAAAGTTATTACCAGGGAGAAAGTTCACGCATCATCTTCGACTGGAACAACTATCACATTGCTTACCTGGGAAAAGAAAACAAACTCTATAAAAGCACTGATGGCGGATCCAGTTTCTTTACCTATCACACTTTCGGCACTAATGTCAATCAAAAAATTCTTTGGATCGAACAAAGCAGGGTGAACACTAATATCATGTATGCACAGCATTTACAATCATCGAAAAGTGTGCTTTGGAAAACTACAGATGGCGGAATAACGTGGGCACAACTGACTTTACCGGTTGCCAATCAGAAGTATCTCAACTTCACCTTAAGCGGAAATAATGAAAATGAATTGTGGTTGTCATTTACCAATGGACCGAATGGATCAAAGATTTATCATTCAACGAATGGCGGCACCACCTGGACAAACATCTCCACTCCTGCTCTCGACAATATGAATGTGTGGAGTCTAACACATCAGTTTGGTACCAATGGTGGAGTTTATCTTGCAATGAAGCAGGGCATTGTTTTCTACCGGAATAATGTAATGACAGATTGGGCAGTTCATGGTAATGGGTTGCCTGCCGTTTCAGAACCGTTGAAGATTGTTCCGTTTTACAAAGGTCAGAAGATCAGGTTGGCAACATGGCATGTAGGTGTTTGGGAAAATGATTTTTATGAACCCTCTGATTTAATCGCTGATTTCGCAATTGGGAATCATACCATTTATTGTTCCGGCGATACGATTTACTTTTCAGATCATTCAGTGGCAACTGCTGCTGCAACCTACCAATGGCAGATCAATGGCGCGAGTCCTTCAATGTCCAGTATAAAAAATCCTGCTGCAATATTTTCCGTACCAGGAACTTACGATGTCACTTTAATTGTAACCGACGGCACTTTGAGTGATACCATCACTAAAACAATTGTGATTGATGGAGTAAGTGTGCAGTCATTGCCGATTGCTGAAGGTTTTGAGCAAGGTCAGTTTGATGCTAACTGGTTATTAACGCAATGGAGCATTAATGAAGAAGTGGGTGGCTACGGATTGAGCGATCATTGTATGTACTACGATAACTACGACAGTGATTTGCAGGGAGGTTTTGTGGACGTGCATACGGCAAAGTACAACCTCAGCAATTTTGCGGATGCGCGATTAACATTTGATGTGGCCTATGTTCCTTACGGATATCCATACGTGGATTCGCTGGCAGTGCTGGCCTCAACAGATTGTGGTGCCACTTTCACACAACTTTATAAACGCGGTGGCGATGATCTTTCTACCGTACCCGGAAACAACGGCAACTACTTTATTCCGGGAAATGATGAATGGAGAACTGATACTGTTTCGCTTGATGGATTTACGGACAATCCTGAAGTGGTGATTGCTTTCCGCAACATTGGCTATTATGGAAATGTGCTTTACATAGATAACATCAATCTGACTTCTTCCGTATTGATTGGAATCGATGAATTGAACCCTTCAACATCATTCACCATTTCACCCAATCCAAATGATGGCCAGTTTATTGTAACGAACGCTTCTTCTGCTAAAAATTCGATTACCGTGATGAATTCACTCGGATCAGTCGTACTCAGTTATTCATTGTCGTTGAGTTCAAAAGATGAAACGATTCCTGTTGATCTGAGACCATTTGGTAAGGGAATTTATTTTGTGAAGCTGGAAGGCAAGGATGGAGTGAGTGTTAAGAAAGTGGTGGTAGAATAAGGTGAGCTTCCTTACAAAAGAATTCATCTCAATAATTCAGATGGCACTAAAACAACGCTCTGTAAAGTAAACTTTGGCAGGGTTCATATCGAATAGCTTCATTGTTATTAACTTTTGAAATCCTGCCAGGTTAACCTCCATTCAAACTTAACACAACACCAGAAACTAAAAAATTTCAATCGCCTCAACAATTTGCCGATTGCTGCGTTGCATGTAACTTTAAACCATAAAACCAACAATCATGAATAAATTACCATTTTTTGTTATGACTCTTATCTCACTCTCCACCTCTACTTTCGCACAGCAATCAAAATCCTGTTGCCAGGCTCCTTCCGCTACCGCCACTTTCGCTTCATTGGCAGGCAATGCAGGATTTACCGGTGCTCATGAATCACCAATAGCTTTTACCTATGCAGCGAAAGGAAACATGATTACTTATCCTACCCAGGATGGAAAGACTGCGAATGCATACTTCATTCCTTCAGCAACAAAATCAAACAAATATCTTTTTGTTTTCCAGGAATGGTGGGGATTAAATGACTACATCAAAAAGCAGGCAGATACTTATTCAGATTCACTGAAAGATGTAAATGTAATGGCTATTGATCTGTACGACGGACAAGTAACTTCAAACCCGGAAGAAGCAGGAAAAATAATGCAGTCGGTTAATGATGCGCGCCTCAGAAGTATTATAACAGGTGCTTTTACGCATGTTGGTAAAGATGCTAAAGTGGCAACTGTTGGCTGGTGCTTTGGTGGCGGATGGTCGATGCAGGCAGCTTTAATAGGTGGCAAACAAACAAAAGCCTGCGTGATGTATTACGGAATGCCGGAAACCGATGTTGCCAAACTGAAAAATCTTAACAGCGATGTGCTTTTTATGTTTGCTAATAAAGATCAGTGGATCAATGAAGAAGTGAAAAATAATTTTGTTAAAAACATGGAAGCAGCAGGGAAAAAACTGACGGTGAAGGAATATGATGCTGATCATGCCTTTGCAAATCCTTCCAATCCACATTACAATAAAGAGTTCTCTGCTGATGCGCAACAGATTGCCATCCGCTACTTTAGAACCGCGTTGAAGTAGTATTTCTTCCCGACAGGAAATAATTTTGATCGAGCCTTTGGCAATAGCTGTTTGGCAAATTAAATAGTTGGTCGAATTATTGCCTGCCGTTGCGATCACTTCAAAAATTAATATCCAATTTTGAATCGAATAATGAGATTAGTATTCATTTTAGTCATCATCAACTGTTTTGTGAAGCAAGCTTCAGCGCAGGAACTGAAAATTTTGAAGTACACAGAACTGGAAAAAATACTCACTTCGGAACCTGGAAAACCGAAGCTTATTAATTTCTGGGCAACCTGGTGCAAGCCCTGTGTAGAAGAGCTTCCTTACTTCATGTCATTGCAACAGGAGGCAAAGAATGAAAACGTGCAGTTCATTTTTATTTCGCTCGACTTTATGTCGCAGACCACAAAAGTGAAAGAATTGATTAATAAGCTTTCATTAACCGGCACACTGCTGCAATTGAACGAATCCGGTGGCGAATGGATCGATGAATTTGACAGCAACTGGTCAGGCGCCATTCCCTACACAGTGTTGCTTTTGCCGGATGGAGAAAAGCGTGAACATTATGATGCATTCAACAGTCCTGAAGAATTAAGGACCTTCATCAATAAAAACATTTCTAATTAAACTCCCTTAAAAAAAATGAACATGAAAAAATCAGTGCAGATTTTTGCTATGGCTATTGTAGCTGTTGCATTTCTTACTTCCGCTGCCACCACCGGATATAAAGTTGGTGATACGGTGAAAGATTTCAGTCTTAAAAACATTGATGGCAAGATGGTTTCTTTGAAAGATTATAACAGTGCCAAAGGCGCTATCGTGATCTTCACCTGTAACCATTGCCCATATGCAAAAGCTTATGAGCAGCGTGTGATTGCATTGGATAAAATGTACAAGAGCAAGGGTTATCCTGTAATTGCCATTAATCCGAATGATGTAGTGGCTGTTCCGGATGATTCATTCGACAACATGGTGAAAAATGCCAAAGAGAAAGGTTACACTTTTCCTTACCTGTTAGATGAAACACAACAGGTTGCCCGCCAATTCGGAGCTGCTAAAACACCACATGTGTTTGTGCTTAACAAGACTGACAAAGGTTATGATGTTGCTTACATCGGCGCAATTGACGACAACACCGAAGATGCCGGTGCTGTACAACATAAGTATGTAGAAGATGCGGTGAATGCATTGATTGCAGGTAAATCCGTTCCTGTTACAACAACCAAAGCGGTTGGTTGTACCATCAAATGGAAATCTTAATATTTTCAAATTCCAAGCAAAAAAAAAGAGCATCCGAATGTGGATGCTCTTTTTTATTCTTGCCATGCTAATCAACCTGAATAACCTTTTATAATTTCTCGCTCGCCGTTATACGCGAGAATATTATCCCACAACTTCCGCTTTTACTTTAGCGCTGTTTTTGAAAACTAAACTTCCTTTCTTGTCTTTCATAACCATAATCTCACTATCGCTGCTCACTTCACCACTTAAAATCCGTTTCGATAATTCATTCACAATATCTTTTTGAATCACCCGCTTCAATGGACGCGCGCCAAACTGTGGATCGAATCCTTCTTCCGCCAATTGCTCTACCACTTCTTCTGTAAATCCAATCCTGATGTTGTTCTTCATCAGCATTTTTTCCAATGCTTTCAACTGCAACCGCACAATCTCTTTAATCTCATCTCTCATCAATGGCATAAACAGAATGATGTCGTCTATACGGTTCAGGAATTCAGGTCGAACAGATTTTTTCAAGAGGTCCATCACTTCGATCT
The DNA here is from genome assembly GCA_016717285.1 of Chitinophagaceae bacterium. Lineage (NCBI taxonomy): Bacteria > Pseudomonadati > Bacteroidota > Chitinophagia > Chitinophagales > Chitinophagaceae > Chitinophagaceae bacterium. The sequence goes on along the minus strand of JADKFU010000005.1, from coordinate 1,752,989 downwards.
TGGTAGTTTCCATAATTCCCTGTTTATTCCTTTCATCCACTTTTTCAAAATTCTCCTGGATAATCTGCGATCCGAAATTAGATGTCATGATGATGATCGTATTTTTAAAATTCACCACTCTCCCTTTATTATCGGTCAATCGTCCATCATCAAGCACCTGCAACAAAATATTGAATACATCCGGATGTGCTTTTTCAAATTCATCGAGAAGAATTACCGAATATGGTTTCCTGCGAACCGCTTCTGTCAACTGCCCGCCTTCATCATATCCAACATAACCCGGAGGCGCGCCAATCAATCTTGAAACGGCATGTCGTTCCTGGTATTCACTCATATCAATGCGCGTCATTGCATTGTCGTCGTTGAACAATACTTCGGCAAGTGCTTTCGCTAATTCAGTTTTTCCAACGCCGGTTGTTCCCAAAAATATAAAGGAACCGATTGGTCTTTTCGGATCCTGCAAACCTGCACGGCTTCTGCGTATGGCGTCACTCACGGCAACAATCGCTTCTTCCTGTCCGACCACTCTTCTATGCAATTCTTCTTCGAGATGAAGCAACTTTTCTTTCTCCGATTGTATCATCCTTGAAACAGGAACACCTGTCCACTTTGAAACAATTTCTGCAATGTCTTCTGCATCCACTTCTTCCTTCAGCATGCGGCTTCCTTTGTTGATCTCCGCAAGATTTTGCTCTGATTCCTTCAGCTTTTGTTCTGCATCCCGGATCTTTCCGTATCGCAATTCTGCAACCTTACCATAGTCGCCGCTACGCTCAGCCTGTTCTGCCTGTAACTTAAATTCCTCTATGGATTGCTTCGTTACCTGCACCTTATCTGCAATATCTTTTTCCGATTGCCACTTTGCTTTCAATTCATTGCGTTCATCAGTCAGGTTAGCGATTTCCTTGCTGAGTTCATCCAGCTTTTTTTTATCATTTTCCCGCTTGATGGCTTCGCGTTCAATTTCAAGCTGACGGATTCTTCTTTCAATTTCATCCAGCTCTTCAGGAAGCGAATCCATCTGCAACCGCAACTTCGCTGCTGCTTCATCAATCAGGTCAATGGCCTTATCAGGAAGAAAACGATCAGAAATATAACGGTGCGAAAGTTCTACCGCGGCAATGATGGCTTCGTCTTTGATCCGCACTTTATGATGCGTTTCATATCGTTCTTTCAATCCACGAAGAATAGACACCGCATCTTCTTCATTCGGCTCATCAATAATTACTTTTTGAAAACGACGCTCCAGTGCTTTGTCTTTCTCGAAGAACTTCTGATACTCATTCAAAGTGGTTGCACCAATAGTACGCAACTCACCACGCGCCAATGCAGGTTTTAATATGTTGGCGGCATCCATCGCTCCTTCCGTAGCGCCGGCACCCACCAACGTATGAATCTCATCAATAAACAAAATGATTTGTCCATCGCTGTCTGTCACTTCTTTGATCACTGCTTTCAACCGCTCTTCAAATTCACCCCGAAATTTTGCACCGGCCAGCAAGGCTCCGGTGTCCAGCGCGAAGATGCTTTTTGACTTCAGGTTCTCAGGAATATCTCCATTCACAATACGATGTGCAATACCTTCAGCAATGGCCGTTTTACCTACGCCTGGCTCACCTACTAAAATGGGGTTGTTCTTGGTTCTCCTTGAAAGAATATGCAACACTCTTCTGATTTCTTCGTCGCGGCCAATCACAGGATCGAGTTTGCCGGACTGTGCCAGTGAATTTAAATTCTTGGCATATTTGTTTAAGGCGTTATAGTTGGATTCGGCAGACTGATCTGTCACCTTTTTTCCTTTTCGCAATGCTGCAATGGCAAGCTTGAGATCCTTTTCGCTTACACCTGCATCCTTCAGCAATTTTGAGGTTTCGTCTTTACCATTCAGCAAAGCCAATAGCAAATGCTCTACGGAAACAAATTCATCCTTGTATTCTTTCAGATAGCTCTGTGCTTTCAGCAGCACCTGATTTCCATCATTCGAAAGATATTGACCACTTCCACCGCTTACTTTTGGGTACTTATTGAGTTGCTCATCTAACCTTGTTTCAACATGACTGATATTAACACCAAGTTTTTTGAGCAAAAAATCAACTACGTTTTCATCCACTAACAACAACCCTTTCAGCAAATGACCTGTTTCGATAGATTGATTTTGATTCGCAAAAGCCAATTCTTGCGCTTTTTGAATTGCTTCCTGCGATTTTATAGTTAAGTTATTTGGGTTCATTTTTTTTGAATTACAGGCGGTTGTCGTCAAATACATTGCCATGGCGGTATTGGGATTGCCAATCGGTAATTTTGGCGCTGATTCAGTAATTAACTTGACTTTATGTCAATTAAATTTTTAAGATGAAGAATTATGTGGAGGAAGGCTGTAAAACAGAGACGTTACCATTTCTTACCAAATAATTTACCTTTGCCCGCATTATGACCATAGATCAACTTAAAGATATAAAGAGCCGCACTGAGGCCCTGAGGAGGTTTCTTTGACTACGAAAACAGAGTAGAAAAAATCAAAGAAGACGAACAACTATCCACCGCTGCTGAATTCTGGAACGATCCGAAAAAAGCAGAAGGTGTGATGAAACAGATTCAATCCAACAAAAAATGGGTGCAGCAATTCAATGATGCCCAATCCAAAGTGGATGAGTCGGAAGTGTTGTTTGAGTTTTACCAGCAAGGAGAAGGCAATATTGATGATATTGAAAAACAATATCAGCAGGCACTGATTGCTGTAGATGAACTTGAATTCAAATCTACCTTCACTTCCCAGGAAGATCAATTGGGTGCCATTCTCGAAATAAATGCGGGAGCAGGAGGAACAGAAAGTTGCGACTGGGCAGCAATGCTTATGCGCATGTATGTTATGTGGGGAGAAAAAAACGGATATAAGATTCATGAAATGGATGTGCAATACGGCGATGTAGCCGGAATCAAATCCTGTTCGCTGGAATTTGAAGGTGATTTTGCCTATGGTTATCTGAAGTCGGAATCAGGCGTACATCGATTGGTCCGCATCTCTCCTTTTGATTCCAATGCACGAAGACATACTTCTTTTGCTTCTGTGTTTGTTTATCCGTTGGTGGACGACAGCATCAACATCGAAATCAACCTCAATGATATAACCTGGGAAACTTTTCGTTCCGGTGGTGCAGGCGGACAAAACGTAAACAAGGTGGAAACTGCAGTCCGGCTGCGTCATAAACCTTCCGGAATTGTGATTGCTTGTCAGGAAGACCGCACGCAAATGGGCAACAAAGACAAAGCGCTAAAAATGCTGAAGTCTAAATTATATGAAGAGGAAATCCGCAAGCGCAATGAAGAACGGGACAAGATAGAAGCCGGTAAAAAGAAGATTGAATGGGGTTCACAAATCCGTAATTATGTGCTGCATCCATATAAACTTGTGAAAGATGCGCGCACAGGCTACGAAACAAGCAATCCACAAGCCGTGCTGGATGGTGGTTTGGATGAATTTATCAAGGCATTCCTCATGGCTGATAAGAACTAAGATTCAGGATGTGCTCTTTCAAGAATATGTTACACGCTTTATAAATGGTTCCATTGCTAAACCCCTTTGCGAACTTAGCGCCTTTGCGCGAAAATGCTTTCGCTAAGGCTCTAAGTTCGCAAGGACCGTTTAAGAATCTAATTCCAATCTTCGCGAGGAATTTTCAGAAATTCCGATTACCTTTGCCGCCCTTCCGGGAAATGACTTCGGAAGTTTTCCCTAACCCATAAAACTTTTTCTAAAGTACAATGGCTGTAAAAATCAGATTACAAAGAATGGGCAGAAAGCAAAAGCCTTTCTACCACATCATCATCGCTGACTCCCGTTCACCAAGAGACGGCAAATTTATTGAGCAAATCGGTACCTATGATCCAACTACCATTCCTGCTTCTGTTGACATTAACAAAGACAAGGCGTTAGACTGGCTTCAAAAGGGTGCTCAACCAACTGACACTGTTCACAAAATCTTATCCTTCAAAGGCATTCTTTACCACAAGCATTTGCTTCGTGGCGTAAAGAAAGGCGTTGTTCCACAGGATGTGGCTGATCAGAAATGGCTGCAATGGGAAGATACCCACCGCACTGCCATCCTTGATGCAAAAGAGAAAGGCCGCAAAGGCCTGAAAAAGAAAAAAGGAAAAGGCGGACCTGCTGTTGCTGCCACACCTGCTTCTTAATTCGAATTGACTTTATTTGGAAAGCTACTTCAACTGAGGTAGCTTTCTTTTTTTAGTGCAACCGATCAAAACCATTCATGGAAAATCCAACCTACATCAAAGCAGGCAGGCTGAATAAAACATTTGGATTAAAAGGACATTTGCGCGCTTATCTTGATCCTGCCGTTATTACCCGATTGAAAAAATTACCGGTGATTTACTTGTATTCAAAAAACAGTTATCTCCCCTACTTTCCAGACGAAACAGACCTTAATGAATCAGGACATTGCATGTTTCATTTTGAAGAAGTAAAAGACAAAACCGCTGCAGATCAATTAGTCGGTAAAGAAATTTATGTGGATGAAAGCACCCTGAAAAAAACAAAGCCTTATTCTTCGCTGGCAGATTTTATCGGATTCAACCTTATTGATGAAACGGCCGGATTGCTTGCACCTTTAGATAACATCATTGAATTACCGAATCATGATGTTGGACAGTTTATTTATTTGGGAAATGAAGTATTGTTTCCGTGGAATGAACAGGTTATCTTGAAAATTGACAAGCGAAAAAAGGAAATTCGTATTCGATTGCCGGAAGGTCTCATGGATATTTATATGACGAAGCCATAAGGTTATTTGCTATATTTTTTAATGAAGTTGAATTTTTAAATGACTAAAAGGTTGCATTTTAAAATTGTCTGATTGTTGCTTGACGCCATTCCACTTCGAGCCGTCTGAATAACAGAGTTGATCTGAATGTAACACCTTGACTACACCCAATTATCAATGAAATATCTTCCTGCATTCATTTTTTTACTTACGCTCTTATCCTGTAAGAAGACAGAAATCATTACGCCTGATATTACGACCGGTCTGGTGGCAAGTTTCTCATTGGATGGAAATGGCTATGAAGAAGTAAGCGGAATAAACGGAGTCATGCATAACGTAAACCCAGCTATCAGCCGGCACGGTGAAGCCAATAAATCAATGTTGTTTAACCGCAACGATTCGTCTTTTATTGACTTTGGTGATTTGGAAGCACTCTCTTTTCCAAACAATCAATTCACCATTAGTTGCTGGATCAATGTGTCTGACAGTGTTGCACCCATCTGTATGCTGAGCAAACGCAGTGTATATGGTCCATGGGAATACAGTCTCGATAATCATTTTAATCATGCTGTATTCAATCTTGATAATTGGATACCGGATGGCAGCACGACTGTGTATGGAACTGATCCATTGAAAGCTTCCGCAATTTTGAAATTGAATCTATGGTCGCACGTCGCTTATGTTGCTGACGGTATTACATTGAAAGTTTATCTGAATGGTATTTTACAGTCAGGAGAAGATGCTCTCCATGCAGGCTTATTCTTACAGGATACAAATGCACATTTCGTAATTGGAAATGGCGGTGGCTATGGAAAGAACTATTACTTCAACGGTTCTATAGATGATGTCAGCATTTACAACAGACCGTTGGATGCAGCAACTATTCAATATCTCGCTTTACAATGAACTTGTTTACGATCTGGTATCAGCACTCTTAATTTCAATCCGTTTGAAATTCTTCGCAGCGCGTAAAACAAGAATCTTATTTTTTTTCACCTGCTTCACTCCTTTCACCTCTTTTTCATCAATAAAAACTTTTCCTACCGTGAAAGGAATGCCATATACCTTAATCCTGTAATGTTCGTACCTCGGTGAATACATGCCTTCTGCCTCCTGTTCAATCACCAGCACATGCTGATTGCCGTGTGTGCTGAATTCTTTCTCTACATAAATATCCTGCTCATAACCAAATGTGTCGCCGTTGTCTTCAAACATAAATGACTTTACGTGATAAGGAGCATAGTAGACATTGAGCAGCATTTCATCAATCTGCTGTTCCCCTACATATTGCATCACAGGATATTCGGGAATTACGGATCCTGCTTTTACAAAAACAGGAAGTTCATCCAGCGCTGCCGCTATTTCATAAGTTTTACCGCCGGTCAACACGGAGAAATCCCAGAAGTTATACCAAATGCCTTTTGGAAGATACACTTGTCGCGAAAGCGCACCCTTCTCAATCACCGGCGCAACTAACAATTTATCACCATAGATAAATTCATCATCACGTGCGAAATTTTCCTTTACCTCCTGCTCCGACATAGCGAGCGGACGCAACATCGGGAACTGATACTTGTGATTTTCCCAGAAAACAGAGTAGATATAAGGCAATAACTTATAACGCAGCTCGATGAATTTTTTCGCTATTTTTTCTACTGCCACTCCGAATGTCCAAGGTTCTCTATCGCGTGTATCACCGGAAGAATGCACACGCATCAGCGGTGAAAAAACACCGAGTTGGATCCAGCGAGCATACAATTCACCTTCCGGTTCGCCGGTAAATCCTCCAATGTCCGATCCACTGAAAGAAATGCCTGACATGCTCAATCGCTGCAACATCTGGATGGCAAGTTTTAAATGATCCCAGGTGGCACTATTATCTCCTGTCCAGGTAGAAGTAAATCTTTGAACACCGGAATAACCTGATCTGGTAATGGTAAACGGACGTTTATTTTTCTGCAATTTTTTAAGTCCTTCATAAGTTGCACGTACCATCTGCATTCCGTAAATGTTATGTGCTTTTCTGTGAGAACCACGATAGCCATCATAATTATGACGTACATCCAGTGGGAAAGTACCATTACCAAAAACTGCCGGTTCATTCATGTCATTCCACACTCCTGCCACACCTTGTTCAACAAGTTCTTTAAATAATCCGCCCCACCAGTCCCGCACTTTCGGGTTGGTGAAATCCGGAAACTGGCAACGGCCCGGCCATACTGATCCTTCCATAAAATAATCATCACCTCTGCGACAGAAATATTTGTTGTCTCGGCCTTCATTAAAAACCCAATACTGTTCATCCACTTTTATTCCCGGATCAATGATGACGATCGTCTTGAATCCATCATCCGACAATTCAGTAATCATCTTTTTCGGGTTGGGAAAATATTTTTTGTTCCAGGTAAAGCAACGGTATCCATCCATGTAATCAATATCAAGATGAATGGCATCGCAGGGGATTTTCTTATCACGAAAAGTCTTTGCGAGTTCCTTCACATTTTCTTCAGGATAATAGCTCCAGCGGCTTTGATGAAAACCCAATGCCCATAATGGAGGCATCGGATGAGATCCGGTAAGCATTGAGTAACGCTTCACAACATCCATCATATGCGGACCATGGATGTAATAGTATTGCATTTCACCTCCATCAGACCAGAAGCTCACCGTATCTTTTACTTCACCGGCAAAATCAAAAAAACTGCGGAAAGTATTGTCGAAAAACAAACCATAACTCACGTTGTTATGAATGCCAATATAAAACGGAATGTTCTTGTACAATGGATCACGTTCGCGATCGTATGCATAAGCATCTGTGCCCCACATGGTATAGCGCTTACCGAGCATGTCGAGATCCGCTGCTTTATCGCCAAGACCGAAAAAATGCTCGTCCTCCTGGCATTTCTTGGAGCAATAAACATAGTAACCACCGTATTCAGCATTTTCCTCCCAATGCATAGGAATGGAATCTTCATTGATCACCAAATCATTAACATCAGTAAATGAAATCAGAAAATCAGTTTTTCTGACGCGACAGGAAACGGAATTGGTGGCAATGATGTAGTGATCGGCGGTCTCCCTTTTTTCAACGCGTGAAAGGTGGAATTTATGGTCGTCTATTGCATAAGAAAACTCTTCGAGAAAATCTCCCATCGGCGCAACACGCACACGAATGATTTCATCACTAACCACCTTCACTTCCACTTCTGAAATGCCATCAGAAAAATAAAAACGATTGCCGTTCGGAATTAAGGTCTTAACTTCTTTGAGGTATTGCTTGGCAATCGGTTGAACGGTAATGTCCGGAATATCGCTGTGCTGTACGACTTCCGGAGCAATCAAAGACTCTTGCTCCATTTGTTTGTGCTCTTTTTTATCAGTTGGATTCTTGTGTTTCATAAAACGGCGCAAGTATAGCGGATTTTAACAGAAATCAGGGGAAATAGGACGAGATTTTATCCTCACTTCTTACTGTAATTATGTTTAAACTTTAAGAGGACAACATGGGCCATTCTAACCTCAGCACTGGTTTGAGTCAGCACTCATCAAACCACTTCTTCTATCCATTTTTCAATTCCCACAATAAAAATCCGGATTATTTGTTTTTACTTTGCACTACAAAGTACTTTTAATATGGCGAACTCATCCACCGAACAACACCTTGAGGACCTTCATGAGATCCGTTCCCTCATGGAACGTTCTTCCCGTTTTATTTCCCTCAGTGGCCTTTCCGGAATCTGTGCCGGCACCTTTGCATTGATCGGCGCTTATGTAACCTGGCAGTATGTAAACCGTGATTATTCAGGATTCATACAACATGTGCTTGATAAAGTACCTGCACTCTGGTTTCTTGCGGCTGTTGCATCGGGAGTTTTATTCATGTCGTTGATAACCGGTGTTTTTTTTACTACCAGAAATGCAAAACGAAAAGGTCAGAAAATCTGGGATGCTACCAGTCGCAACCTGCTGATCAATCTTATGATTCCGCTTTTTGTGGGTGGATTGTTTTGTTTCGTACTGCTTTATCATGCTCCGGAATTAATTGCGCCTTCTACTTTAATCTTTTACGGACTTGCATTGATCAACGCCAGCAAATACACACTTTCTGACGTACGCTATCTTGGCTTTTGTGAAATAATTGCAGGATTACTGGCAGCCGTTACGCCGGGAAACGGACTTCTTTTCTGGGCACTCGGTTTTGGTTTGCTGCACATTGTTTATGGAATTATTATGTATTTCAAATATGAACGATGAAAGAGATCATCACACTCATTAATAAATCTTTTGAAAGCAGGCAGCGGCTGGGCATCATGTCGTTGCTGATGGTGCATGACAAGATTGATTTTATTACCATGAAGGAACTGTTGCAACTAACAGATGGCAATTTAGCCACGCATATTGCAGCACTTGAAAAAAGCAATTACCTGGTTGTTAAAAAAAGTTTTCTCGGAAAAAAAACAAATACCTCTTACAGCGCCACTGCTGCCGGAAAGAAAGCATTTAAAGATCACCTCGCTGCATTGGAAAAGCTGATCAAAAACAATAAATAATTTTTTTGTCTTTTCACTTTGTAATAAAAAGCACTTTTAATTTCATGAAACAAAATGCAACTGTTTACCTGCCTGCTTTGCTGATGGCAACTATCTTTTATTTTCTTTTCAGGAATGAAACGCCTGGAATCAATGTGCTGATTTTTTTCCTTTTATCATCATCAGCACTTGCCATCATTACTCCTGGAATGCTCAGGCTTACCTCAGTCAAAGTAACATTTGCCGCTGCATTGCTGGCAGCATTTTTCATTATTGCCTTTAATACAGATATCAGTATCATTTCTTTCTGGATTCTGTTTGGGGTGATGATTGGATTCGCTCACCAGTCCCGGTTGCGATCTGCCGGAAGTGCTTTATTGACAACATTATTTGGATTAATAACTTCACCATTGTCGTGGTGGAACGGATTGGAATTTATAGGAAAATCAAGTTCACGAGCTTCATTGCTGTTGAAATATCTCCGGCTGAGCATTGTTCCCTTGCTCGTAGTTTTTTTCTTTTTCATTCTGTATTCAATTGCTGATCAACAATTCGACCAGGTATCAAATCAACTGTTCACTTATTTGTTTGATAAATTGGATTTGTTCTTTAGCTATATTTCTCCTGATACTATTATCTTCTTTATTTTCTCTTTGCTGATCTCAGCCGCCATTCTAATCAACCGCGATAATCAGCTCGTTGTAAGGCAGGAATTACTCCAAAGTAATATGCTGTGGCGGAAGAAATCAAAACCCACAGGCAAGTCAGATGAGATAGAATGGTGGCAGCTCTTTTTCAGAAAGTCAATGCGCAGTTTGAAAAATGAATATAACCGTGCCATTATGCTTTTGATTATGGTGAATGTGCTGCTATTGTTTGTGAATGTGGTGGATATCAAAATGGTTTGGTTTGAAAATGTAATTGCTGCTTCTCCTTATTCCAGGTCGCAGTCATTGCATGAAAGCACTTATCTCCTGCTCTTCAGCATTGCCATTGCAATGTGTATCCTCCTTTTCTTTTTCAGGGGCAATATTAATTTTTTGAGAGACAATAAGCGATTGCAGCAATTGTCATACTTGTGGATTGCTCAAAATACTTTCCTGGCTTTCACGGTGGCAATCAGAAATTATTACTACATCCGCGACTATGGATTGGCCTATAAAAGAATCGGCGTCATCTTTTTTCTGTTATTGATTCTTTTCTCACTCATCATGCTCTTTATCAAGATCAGAGACAAACGATCATTTTTTTACATCTATAAAATGGAAAGCTGGGCTATTTGTGCTTTGCTGGTGTTGATGAGTTGTTTTAATTGGGATCCGTTGATTGCCACTTACAACCTCACCCATTTCGATAGTGAACATGTTGACCGGGATTTCCTGATGACCTTGTCACACCGCGCACTGCCAGTCATTATTGAGTATGATCATCGGTTTGAACCTGATCCCGCATTACCTGCGGGTGAACTCACACCGCTTGAGCATTGGATAAAAATGAAAAGCCAGTCATTCATGCAATTTTATGAAAGCTCCTCATGGCCTTCCTGGAATTATGCAGATGACCGTATTTACAGGTACCTGAAAACACAACCTCAATTGCAATGAGCCATCAAAAAATAAAAAGACGCCTCCACCTGCTCATTCTACTTGTCATCATCGGATTGGTATTAAGTGGTGTTACTGCTTTTCCGCTCAATACTGAATTGCAGTTTTTTGATCAATGGTTGCTTAACAATAATATTCACAACCCATTTGCTTCCTGGATTCATCGTGTTTCAACCGGTTTGATGCTCACGGCTGAAAGATATCCTTTCATTGCCTATGGAACTGATTGGCTGGCATTCGCTCATCTTGTTATTGCCACTGCATTTCTAGGGCCATTGAAAGATCCGGTTAAAAACAGTTGGGTCATCGATTGGGGACTTATTGCCTGCATCATGGTAATTCCACTGGCCTTCATTGCCGGACCCATTCGTGAAATACCTTTATTTCACCGGCTAATTGATTGCTCATTCGGCGTTATTGGGTTTATTCTCCTTTTCATTTGCCGCAACCTGGTGCTGCAACTTTCTTTCACCACTTCTTCAACAAACTATAACTCATGAAAAACATCCTGCAATTGTTTACTTCTGAATCCCGTAAAACAAATGTTACGGTTATGTCTGTGCTGCTTACTTTATTTATGATTGTGTTGTATAGCGTCCGGACACTTTATACCAATGATACTTACTATGGGTTTTTGCTTTGGAATTTATTTCTCGCATGGCTTCCTTTTATTTTCGCTTATTGGGCCTACCGGAATTATTTCCTCGGTGGTCATATGATAAGTATTCTGTTGCCGGCATTATTCTGGTTGCTCTTTTTTCCAAATGCTCCTTACATTATTACCGACATTGTTCACATGCGGACACGTTCCGGTATTCCCATTTGGTTTGATGCGACGATGGTTTTTTGCTTTGCTTTCACAGGATTCATTCTCGGACTTTCTTCTTTATACATGATACACCGGATGTTGCACCACGCTTTTGCATCGTGGAAATCATGGCTGATGATTATGCTGCTGATTGCCATGAGCGGATACGGAATTTATATCGGTAGAATTTTAAGATGGAACAGTTGGGATATTTTTACCAGCCCGATTCCATTGTTGCATGATGTGCATGACACCATTTTAACGCCTTCTTCCCTGGCTATGATTGCGATGTTTTCTATATTAATGGGCATCACCTATCCTTTTCTTTTTTACTTTGTAAAATCTACTCACAAGAAATAATGCGCTATGAATCTGATTAAAATGATAAAGAGTTTTGTACCCGCTCTCACAGGTATTAAGTCGGCTTTCCTCTCAGAAAATAATTTGCGGATTCACCTCCTCGCTGCAATGCTAGTATCAGCACTTGGATTTTATTTTCACCTGATGCGAATGGAATGGCTGTTGTTAATCTTCGCGATAGGTTTAGTTTTCATAACAGAATATCTGAATACTGCAGTTGAGAAACTTACCGATATGGTAGCGCCGGAATTTGATGAAAGGGCAGGTATTGTAAAAGACATTTCGGCAGGTGCCGTTTTAATTGCAGCGTTAACCGCAGTAGCAATCGGAGTGATTGTGTTTTTTCCTTACATCATGTGACGTGAAAAAACAATCTCACATTCCTTAATAAAAAAACAACTTTATTAATGCATCACCTGGAATTTTGCATTTGCATGATATCCCTTTGCATTCAACTGAATAAAATAGCAACCATCCGGCAGTGAAGAAATATCAATCCAATTCGCGTGGCTCCCTTTTTTCAATTCCACTTGTTCCCGTTTTATTTCCCTACCTGAAATATCTTTCACTGATAATTCTGCAATTGTATTGATGGGAGCCGTAACCGAAATCAAAATTTTTTGGTTGGACGGATTGGGATACAGATATCCCATCTCCCAATTTCCTGATGACGTATTAGCAATTCCTGCAGGCAGTTGAATATCCAAAAAATAAAAGTCGATGGAGTCCGGAAATCCACCTATAGTTGTACCCAAAGTATCAGATACGTAGGTTGTTACATACACCTTCAAAGGATGATATCCCAGTTCTGATTCTGTAGCTGTTCCGCTGATGGAAGCACATCCGTTTTGTCCGCCAAGCAAGGTGCATGATGCCGTATTACAAGACAATGAAAACGATGGTGGCAATCCTGAATAACTTGTTATCACTAAGGAGTCAACCACTATTGGCACCGTATATGGGCCAAATTGAATACTGGTATCGAGTGGTATTTTGAAATAAATAATTTGTTCATATGGAACTCCCACGTAAGCCACCGATAAAGTATCCGGTTCTATTCCTACCACTGTATCATTGTTGGGAATGCATTGAGCGGCAAGATGATGGGTGAAGAATGCGAGCGCTCCCATAAGCATCATGAAGGATAAAAGTTTTTGTTTCATAAGTGTTCTTTTCAACTGCTAACATACTGCTTCTTGTGAAAAGGATTTCAATACCGAAGAATGCATTGTGAATTTCTACTGATATTACGCGGGTAGAATTTTCCAATCGTCATACCGTACCCAAAACCGTCATGCCGAATTTATTTCGGCATCTGCTCGAATTGGGAGATCACTAAACAAGTTCGGGATCAATCAATCGATGATGAGATCCTGAAACTAGTTCGGGATGACCGTAATTTGGGACAGAGTTAAACTACCGTCATGCCGAATTTATTTCGGCATCCGTTCGAATATGGAGATCCTGAACTTGTTTCGGGATCAGTCAATCGATGATGAGATCCTGAAACAAGTTCAGGATGACGGTAATTTGAGACAGAGTTAAACTACCGTCATGCCGAATTTATTTCAGCATCCCTCAATCAATAGAAAAGTCCAGAAACATGTTCGGGATGACGTGTATATTAGTATTCATGAAACATCCCGCAGTTTATTTTATTTCCAATAAAAACCGAACAACCATTTACATCGGCGTTACAAGTGATCTTGAAAAAAGGATGCTTGAGCACAAAGCAGGAATCGGGTCATCATTCGCAGCAAAATATAATCTTGTTGATCTTATCTATTATGAAAAACATCCTTCCATGATCGCTGCGATTGAAAGAGAAAAACAATTAAAGAACTGGCACAGCAAGTGGAAATGGAATCAGGCAAAATCCTTTAACAAATCTTTATTGGACCTGGCTCATGATTGGTTTACTCCTGATGAAATAAAAACCTTTAGGGAGGATATGCGAAAAGAGTATGAACTCCGCCGGAGAGATCCCGAAACTAGTTCGGGATGACGGTAATTTGGGACTGCGTTTGTTTGGGAGACGGTGAACCGATCGTCATATAGTACCCAAAACCGTCATGCCGAATTTATTTCGGCATCCGTTCGAATGTGGAGATCCTGCCCGCAGGATCCTTCGGAAAACAAGTTCGGGATGACGGTAATTTGTGACGACGTGTGTATGGAAGACGCGGAACCGATCGTCATACCGTAGCCAAAACCGTCATGCCGAATTTATTTCGGCATCCGTTCGAATATGGAGATCCTGAACTTGTTTCGGGATCAGTCAATCGATGATGAGATCCTGAAACAAGTTCAGGATGACGGTAATTTGAGACAGAGTTAAACTACCGTCATGCCGAATTTATTTCGGCATCTGCTCGAATATGGACATCCTGCCCCCAGGATCCTTCGGAAAACTAGTTCGGGATGACCGTAATTTGGGACAGAGTTAAACTACCGTCATGCCGAATTTATTTCGGCATCCGTTCGAATATGGGACCGAAACGCGGGAAGCGGCCCCCCTTTGGCATCTGCTCAATTGGACATTGCCCCGGACCACCTAATTGGGACAGAGTTCGAGATCCTGAAACAAGTTCAGGATGACGGTAATTTGGGACGACGTGTGTATGGTAGACGCTGAACCGATCGTCAAACCGTAGCCAAAACCGTCATGCCGAATTTATTTCGGCATCCGTTCGAATATGGAGATCCTGAACTTGTTTCGGGATCAGTCAATCGATGATGAGATCCTGAAACAAGTTCGGGATGACGGTAATTTGGGACACAGTTAAACTACCGTCATGCCGAATTTATTTCGGCATCCCTCAATCGATGATGATATCCTGAAACAAGTTTGGGATGACGATAATGTCCCAAAATTTAGTCAGACGGCAACGATTAAAATAAACAACTCCCCATTTTCATCCTAAAAATAAAAATATACATTTACTCATTCAATCCCAAAAATCCATCCCGCATGAAAAAAATTACCCTTCTGCTTCTGGCAAGCATTCTTCTTTCTGTTACTTCATTTGCAACAGTGCGCACTACTACTACTTCAGGTGACTGGAATAATCCCAGCATATGGGGTGGTACAGTGCCTGTTGCCAACGACGATGTGGTGATCAGCACCGGCCATATTGTTACCATTAATATCAATCCAAATAATATTATCAATGTAACTGTAAATGGAACATTGCAATGGGATGCGACCGGAGCAGCGCGCACCTGGACCGTATCCGGAAACTTTGTAATCAATGGAACAGGTTCTTTTATTTGTGCATCGCCTGGAACAGCGACTGTTCATACTTTTAATTACAATGGTATTGCTTTCACCAACAACGGCATTATGAATCTTGTGAACAGTTCCAACAAATGCAACATGGTGATTGGAAACTCGGTTACTCAAACCATTGGCGGTAGTCATACACTCAACCTGAATAAACTTACACTCAATAATACAGGAGGAAAATTTGTGATTGATTATGGCGCGGGTTCATTTACACCTTCTGAAACTGCTCCCACCAAACTGAATGTAAGTGTTACTACTGCAGACACTATGGTAATCAAGCAAGGTTTACTGATTGGTTGTGCTACCAACAATGCAACCATCACGCACAGCTTTGCCAATTTCAAATTAGGAAGTGGCACCGCCAAAATTACTTCGAGTGTCAATGTTTTTACTTCCGTTACAACACTTACTGTAAACGCTGCGATGATTTTGAATGATGCCTCCAACTCCAATGTAACCATGTCGGTGAATGGCTCCTTCATTTCTCCTTCTATGACGCAAGCTAATGCTGCTACTGCATTTGGTGTATTAGGGCCGAATTGTTTTGGCGGAGCAGGCAACGCAACAGATTTGACCATCAGCGGTGATTGGAATATGACAGATATTTTTGTTTTCGTAGGAAATACAAAAGTCTTCGGTGGCACAGAACCTAACAATCCTGTGATAAATGTTTCAGGTAATATGACCTGGGCCAGCAGCGAAACACACACGATTGATATTCCTTTTACTTCTGAAGATTTCCTGGTAAGGACTTGTTTTTTTGGCTTATTTGATTCACAGGGAGCTTTTCCACAAATGAATCTGAACGGAGGATCTGTTGGCACACCTAATACTTTGAGTGTTGCATTCAAAGTATTTGATGCTGATGTGCAATCTTCCAGTCCGCTTGGTTCGCTTACACTTGCGCAGATCTCTGAATCAATGGCCAACTGGACGGTGAACGGCAACTGGAAAATTACCAACGGATCAAGTCTTGCAATGCATTCCGATAACACACTTACTGTTAATGGAACACTTCGGATTGAAAACGGTGGCGAAGTTGCAGGATCAGAAACGGAAACAGAAGACATCGGTTATGTGCCAACCAATGGTCCGACAATTTCTATGGGTGGAAATGGTGTTTTGTATGTTGAAAATTCGGGTGGGCTTGGAAAAGGATTGTTGTCCGAAGCTGCCGCCGCCGTTGCTTTCAAAAACAGAACCGCTGACATCGATTGGAATCTGAATGGAATCAGTAGCGCAGGAACAGTTGACTATTCAGCCGCTGGTGTACAGTCTATAACGGACAGGACATACAATCAGTTAAGTACGAGCAATAGCGGAGTTAAAACAATGAACAATGCAATCACTTCAAACAGCACTTTAAAAATTGGCGCAGGCACAACATTGGCCGATGGCGGATTTGATGCAACAACAAAAGGGACTGTGATAAACGATGGAATGCATTCAGGAAACGGAAAAATTATTTTGGGTGGAACTACCAATCAATCGTTAAGCGGAACCGGCAGTGAATGGGGAAATCTTCAATTGAACAATGCTGCCGGAGCAACCTGTAATTCACCCGTAAATACAACCGGCATCTTCACATTGATGAGCGGGATTCTCACCACGTCCTCCGGCGCAAAACTGATATTTGGTGCAACCGGTGGCTTCCTTGGTGGAAATGCTTTCAGTTGTGTTTATGGACCCGTTTCAAAAACCACAACATCAACTGCAGAATTTTTATTTCAACTCGGCAAAGGATTAAACTACAGACCGTTGAGCGTGACGCCTGGATCAACTTCTTCTACAACATGGACCGCTGAATATTTTTCTTCTTCCTACAGCAATACCACAAGCGTACTTGCACCCATTACTTCCGTAAATACTTTCTCCTACTGGACACTTGACCGGAATGGCAGTGCCAATGCAAATGTGAAACTGCAATGGAATACGACAGAAGCACTTGCAGATTTGAATGGATTAACCGTTGCACGTTGGGATGGAGCACAATGGACAGATGCAGGTGTTACAGCTACAACAGGAACAAATACTTCCGGCACTATCACATCAGCAACCGTCAGTTCCTTCTCTCCTTTTACACTCGGAGAAGCAAATACTATAATTACAAATCCAATAAGCGGTTCACCTTTCTGTCCGGGAACAGCAGTGAATGTTTCATTTTCTTCCACCGGCACTTTTAGCGGCGCAAATATTTATACCGCACAGCTTTCAGATAAAACAGGTTCTTTCGACGCACCGGTAAATATTGGTTCGCTCAGCAGCAATGCCAATTCAGGAACAGTAAGCGCAGTCATTCCAACCAATACCAAGTCCGGCACAAAATTCAGAATCAGGGTGAACAGTAATAACCCTGCAGTAACCGGAAGTATTAACACTGGAAATTTAAAAGTTACGGCATGTGACGTGCCCACAGCAATCAACGTAAGTCCGATCAATCAAACGAATGCAACTATTAACTGGGGTGCTGTTCCATGCGCCTATACTTATACTATTAAATACCGTGTGCAGGGTACTTCAAAATGGACAACCAAGAAAGACCTCACCGGAATTTCGAAAAAGATCACAAGTCTTTTACCAAATACAGTTTACGAATACCAGATGCAAACGATTTGTACATCGGACAATAAATCAAAATCAAGTCTCACGCCTATTCAGACTTTCATGACGCAATTAAAATTGGAATCTCCTGTTGCCGAAGATCTCATTGGCGTCCAGCTTTATCCAAATCCTGCAACAATCAATACAGTGCTTTCTTTTGAAGCAGGAGAAAAGGGTGAAGCAACGATTGCAATTTTCAATACAGTCGGACAACAATTATTTTCATTGAATACATTTTGTGTGGAAGGCATAAATGAAGTGACTTTAGATATCAGTTCACTTCCTTCAGGTATTTACTTTGTGAAGTTGATGCATGGAAATGAAACTGCATTGCGGAAATTAGTGAAGGAGTAATATTTTTTAACGGATTTCTTTTCAAGAAAATTGTTGATATAACCCTGGTAGGTTTTTGAATCTACCAGGGTTTATTATCAGGAATGCTGAGTGTCTGTTCTGCTATACTCAGATTCCTCCTTCGAAATAGTTCCAACTTTAGCAGGGTTTGAAACAGGTAATAAAAAACATGCATTCCTGATGAACCTTGCCAATATTTTGTTGCCGGAATATCGGCATCATTCCTCCACCAGATAATTAACTAAATATACCGGCTGACTGATGCCATTGCTCATTACATAATCGTGATTGTTCAGCACTTTTATCCGTTCTGGTGCAATGGATTTTGTTGTAGTGAGATAGCTGATCACCTGGTCGTTTCTGTGTTTCATCAATGCGTTCAATTGCTGATCAATACTTGCCGCTCCAATCAGCCTGATGCATTTTTCCTGTGTTGACATCAGGTCAGTTGCTGAAAGTTGCAATTGCTGATTGAGGTATAAATTAAACAGGGAATCTTTGTTCGTTATACTATTGATTTGCGCGACATCTTCCGTGAAAAGACTGTCTCTGGCAGTTTTCAGAATTTTTGATTCGTAGTATTTCTGCTTTGCTTCAAACAAGCTCAACAGCTCGCGCTCCGCAAAAGTATCCGTCACCTGTTTTAGCTCCACATTCATTTCCGTTTTCGCAATCAGTACTTCTGTAACCTGGTCCAGCTTCTTATATTGATCATTTCCTAAGTCATTTTGCAGATAGTTGAAAGGAATCTGTTTCATATCTTCTTCACTGCCGCCGAACATGTTTGAAAGCAAACGGAAAGGCGCAGTGGCAGCTTTCACAAGTATGTTTTCTATAATTTGCCAGATCACTTTTCCAATTTTATATTCAGGATCATTCAAATTCCCTTCTACCGGAATATCAAGATTGATGTTTCCATGTACATCCTTCAGCAATGAAACAGCCAGGCGGATGGGAACATTGTACAATGGCTTATCGCTTACTTTCTTGCCTGCTGTAAGTTGCAACACAGAAATTTTATTGCTGCTGTTCAGCATACCGTCAGTGATAGTGGTTTGACTGGAATAGTCAAGCTTTCCATCGAGAAAAGGAGTTGCCACATAAAAACGCGAATACGGATTCATATCAGACACCTTCATATTTTTGATATCAAAGTTCATCCTGAAGTTTTTAAAATCAGGCGTAGCCGCCATGTAAGCCGTCAACTTTCCGCTTTGATTAAAGGTGGCATCTGACCTGATGATGATGCTGTCATTCTGTGAATTAATTTTTCCGGATACGAAATTGGCATTTTCTATATTGTAGCTGAACCGGTCTTCCAATGTATAATCATTGTAAAGAAAATGTCCTTCACGCAGAATAATACTGTCAGCGCTGTAATTACTAACCAGGTAATCTTTGGAAATCAATTTTATATAAGAGCCCATTAATGTAAAGATGTTGGAGTAATCCAACTCATCCGGTGCGGCGGCCATTGAATCAGGAACATCTGCAGTTTCGGAACCGGAAGTCACCAGCATCTTCGACAGATTGTTTCCATTGTCGTACAAATCAAATTTAAAGTACGGTTGGTCGAGCAGGATCTTGTGAAAATCGTAACGGTTTTCCTTCACATTCAGACTATCAATCTGTATCTTAAATTGTTTGAAAGAAGTAAAGTCTGTATCAGTAGTATCTCTAATCGCTACATCATCCATTGAAAGAAATCCTGACGTAGCGAGATTTTCCAATTCATTGAAATTGCCCCTGAACTTCAGCGCTGCATTTACAAATCCATTGAGTGAACCGATGTGCAATATCGCATTCAATGACTTGTAATATTTTTTCACATTCACCTTTTTAAGCCCGAGATCAATAATGTAATCAAGCGCATCAATATTCAGCTTCATGGTAGTGCTTACATCGCCGCCACTTCCAAAAGAAAAGCTCGCTGCCAGATCCAGTTTAGGATCGTCCCATGCATATTGCGCACAAATAAACTGAAGGCGCTTTAATTCCGTGGTGTCTTTATAGGGAACGTTAATGTGTTTTACATATCCGCTGTCAATCTGAATATTCCTCAACCAGAATTTAACCGGTGGAGCATCTGTGGTTGTTTTTTGCACTGTGTCTGATGATAATAAGTGTGCTGTGATATCATCATAGCTGAAATGATTGCCATCCTGATAAACGGTTACTTTCGGATTTACAAATTTCATTTCGTTGACTTGAAATTCACCCTGCAGCATTTTCTTTACGGTGATATTCGATGAAATTTTATGGCAATAAAAAAACACATCCTTGTCGTTGGGTTCAAACACTTTAAGATCCGTGATGCTCATAGAGCCTGTAAAGAAATTCAGGAATAAACCATCCAGGGAAACCTGCCGGCCGATCACCTGTTTGCTGTATTTCTGAATGAAGTATTTGGTGAGGGGTGAAATAAATACAGCCATAAGAACAATAGCTGTAACAAATAATATCAGGAATGAGATTCCTGTTCTCTTTAGCCATTTCATGATTCAAATATTAAATACAATGGTAACTTTTTATTTCCATTGTGTGCAAGACATTTGAAACAACATGAGGATCAAAAAAAATATTTTTGAACAGCCACTATTTTAATGGTTTATTTCCTACCTGATCTATCTCTATCCAATACATGCTGATGCGCCTGGATAAGGATCTGATAACTCACTTACGGACTTTAAAAATGAAGGCGAAGTATTGACGATGGACTTATACCAGAAAGAAAAAAAGATCTGTACCGTACAGTACTTGGAAAGTGAAGGTATTTCCTGAAGGAAATACCAATTTATAACTCAATATCCGCAACAGTAGTAGCGAGTGGAGATTTCGGAGTTCTTGACCACCGTTTTTCGGTTTGGTTTGACCATGTGATATCAGTTGGGTTTGACCATCCAGTTTTTCCCCCGTGTCCTGCTAGCTCACAGCACAAGGCTTTCAGCAGAGACACGGGGGCGGTGTAAAAAACAAAACCCCTACAATCATTATTGCAGGGGCTTACAGAGTATTAATTGCGGTCCGGATGGGACTCGAACCCACGACCTCTGCCGTGACAGGGCAGCATTCTAACCAACTAAACTACCGGACCTTATAATTTTATCGCCAGCATTAAAGAATCTAAAAATCCACTTCAATCTTATGATTCTTAATTTCCGGCTCGCAAAAGTAAACTTTTCTTCTTTTCAAAAAAACTATTCACTTCATTTCCTTCATATTTTGATAATTTTGTTTCCCACAAAAAAAATGCATGACGTATCTCGATTTTGAAAAGCCAATCGAAGAGCTACAGGAACAGTTGGATAAACTGAAAAAGATTGGTGAAAACGGCAAGGTAGATATGGCTTCGGCCATTAAGGAGTTGGATGATAAAATGCTGGAAACCAGGAAGAATATTTATGGTAACCTTAACGGTTGGCAACGCGTCCAGCTCTCCCGGCATCCTGAACGGCCTTATACGCTCTATTACATCTCTCAAATGTGCAGCAAGTTTATTGAATTGCATGGCGACCGCACAATGGGCGATGATAAAGCCATGGTAGGTTGCATTGGAAAACTGGATGGTGATTCCATTCTCTTCATTGGTCAGCAAAAAGGAGTGAATACCAAGCAACGTCAGTACAGAAACTTTGGAATGGCCAATCCTGAAGGTTACCGTAAAGCATTGCGCCTGATGAAGATGGCCGAGAAATTTAATATCCCGATTGTTACATTGATTGATACTCCGGGTGCATATCCGGGCCTGGAGGCGGAAGAGCGCGGACAGGCTGAAGCTATCGCAAGAAACTTGTATGAAATGACATTGTTAAAAGTGCCTGTCATTTGCATTATCATTGGCGAAGGTGCTTCAGGTGGTGCGTTAGGAATTGGTATCGGAGACCGTGTGCTGATGATGGAAAACACCTGGTATTCAGTAATATCTCCTGAATCATGCTCTTCTATTCTTTGGCATAGCTGGAATTACAAGGAACAAGCCGCTGAAGAGCTGAAGCTGGATGCAAAAAATATGTTTGATTTCAAATTGGTCGATGGTGTAATCAAAGAACCATTGGGAGGAGCTCATAATAACCCGGAAGAGATGGCAAAGATTCTGAAGCGGGAAATAAAAAAACACCTGATTGATCTCAAAGACCTCACTCCAAAGGAACGTATTGATCAGCGGATACAAAAGTTTTCTTCCATGGGATTTTTCGAAGAATGAGCAGATGCAACTATTAACATACATAAGAAGACTATTCCATTTCTATTTTCTAAATAAGGAATTGAAGTTTCACCAGGTTTCCAGAAAAGTGGTGAATCTCAACGATTCCCGTGAAATCGGGATTCTTTTCGATGCCTCCGATACAGACAGAACAGCTATCGTGAATATCTTTGCCGATGCACTTCGCAAAGAGCGGAAAAAAGTTGTTTTACTCGGCTTCTATAATTTCCCGAAGCCCGCTATCAATTTTAATTTTCCGTATTTCAACCGTAAAAACATCAACTGGCATTTTGAACCCAATGGCGGGTTGGTGGAAGAATTCATTGCGCGTAAGTTCGACATTCTCATCAACGCTTACATTGATGAAAACCTTCCACTGGAATACGTGTCAACCATGTCGCAATCCTCTTTTAGAATCGGGCACTACGATAAACAAAAAACGTATGCTTATGATTTTATGATTGACATGAAGGGAGAAAGAGATTTACGAAAATTGATGGAGCAGGTGAAATATTATATGGAGATGGTGTAAAGGAAAATTAGGAATTAGGAATTAGGATATAAATTGGGGAATCAATATAAGCATTCTGCACATAGGACGAAGGTGCTAAACATGCTAAACTAAACATTTCAAACTCTCAAACAACCTAAACATTTCAAACCCTCAAACATGATTCACCAGAAATTCCGCGGAACAGGTGTCGCACTGATTACTCCTTTCAAAAAGGATGGCAGCA
Source organism: Chitinophagaceae bacterium (assembly GCA_016717285.1). Lineage (NCBI taxonomy): Bacteria > Pseudomonadati > Bacteroidota > Chitinophagia > Chitinophagales > Chitinophagaceae > Chitinophagaceae bacterium. The sequence goes on along the minus strand of JADKFU010000005.1, from coordinate 1,729,728 downwards.
TAGATTTTACAGCGCTTGATAAACTTATTCATTTCAATATTGACAATGGTGTAAATTATTTTGTTTCACTCGGTACAACAGGTGAAACAGCCACATTGACAAAAGAAGAAAGAAAAGAGGTATGGCAATTCTCTTCGAAATCTGTAAATGGAAAAGTCCCACTGGTTGCAGGCATTGGCGGAAATAATACAGCAGAAGTAGTTGAAACCGTAAAACAGTTTGACATCCCGGGATTTGATGCGATTCTTTCAGTGAGTCCTTATTACAATAAGCCATCACAGGAAGGTATTTATCAGCATTTCATGAAAATTGCGGAAGTATCCAACCTTCCTTTACTATTATATAACGTACCCGGAAGAACAAGTTCTAATATTTCCGCAGAAACGACGATAAGGCTTGCTAAGTCTCATGAGCGTTTTATTGGAATGAAAGAAGCCTCCGGAAATTTTGCGCAATGTATGCGAATTGTTAAAGAGAAACCGAAAGACTTTCTGGTGATTTCGGGCGATGACATTATAACGTTGCCCATGATTGGTTTTGGAATGGATGGTGTGATATCAGTTGTTGGACAGGCTTTCCCTACAGATTTTTCAGAGATGGTAACCGAAGCGCTCAATGGAAATTTCGCGGCCGCTCAACAATCGCATTATAAGCTCCTCGATTTTATGGAATGGTTCTTCGCAGAAGGAAGTCCGGGTGGTGTGAAAGCTGCTTTAAACATATTGGGGATTTGCGAAAATATAGTTCGCTTGCCATTGGTTCCTGTGAGCAACACGCTTTATCAACGAATCGGGGCAGCGATGGCGATCGTTTGAAATATTGAAGAGCTTAGATGTTTAGGAGTTTGAAATGTTTGATCGTTATCGCACCATGAATGGAAAATGCATCCTCCTAAAATAGACAGGAACAGATGGTTAAATTCATGGGTAAATGGCAATTTAATAATTCAACAATTTAACCACCATATAACCATCTGATCATTTAGCCATTTTTACAAAGAGAATTGGTATGAAAAAAAACTGGCCACGAACTAAGTCCGCAGCCAATCAACAATTAAACAATTTTACAATTAAGCAATGCAATAACTATACGACTCCCACTAACTTCTGTGTCAGATAAGTTCCTGCCTTTAATTTTTCGCCCACTTCCGTGAAACAGTTCAATGTTTCATCTATGTCTTGCATGGTATGAACGGCAGTAGGTGTAAGACGTAACAGCATCACTCCTTTAGGTACTACCGGATACACCACTATCGATAAGAAAATGTTGTAATTCTCACGTATATCCATAATCATATTGGCTGCTTCAGAAGGAGATCCTTTGAAATAAACCGGAGTTACGGGTGTGTTGGATTGTCCGATATCAAAACCGCGTTCTTTTAACCCTTTCTGAAGTGCATTTACATTCTCCCACAATTTTGCTTTCAGTTCAGGTTGTGTTTGCAACAATTCAAGCCGCTTAAGATTTCCAACTACAAAAGGCATAGGTAAAGCTTTGGCGAAAATTTGCGAACGGGAATTATACCGGAGGTATTCAATTACCTGTTCATCACCGGCCATAAAAGCGCCGATGCTTGCCATTGATTTTGCGAATGTGGAAAAGTACAGGTCAATGTCATCCTGAACGCCTTGCTCCTCTCCTGTTCCGGCACCTGTTTTTCCCATGGTTCCAAATCCGTGTGCGTCATCCACCATCAGCCGGAAACTGTATTTTTTCTTCAGCGCTACGATCTCTTTCAGTTTTCCCTGGTCACCACCCATTCCAAAAACGCCTTCAGTAATTACCAGTATGGCGCCTCCGGATTCATTAGCGAGTTCTGTTGCACGTTGTAACTGTTTTTCGCAACTTTCGATATCGTTATGAGCGTAAACGAAACGTTTCCCCAGGTGCATCCTTAAACCATCAATGATACATGCATGAGATTCTGCATCGTACACAATTATATCCCGGCGATCCACCAGGCAATCAATTGCTGACATAATTCCCTGGTAACCGTAATTGAAAAGTATCGCGTCCTTTTTTCCTTCAAACTTCGCCAGTTCTTTCTCTAACTGCTCATGCAGGTCAGAATTGCCTGACATCATACGTGCACCCATTGGATAAGCCAATCCCCAGCGTGCAGTGGCATCAGCATCTGCTTTACGGATTTCTGGATGATTGGCGAGGCCCAGATAATTATTTAAACTCCAGATGATCCGCTCTTTACCTCGGAAGATCATACGGTTTCCAATCTCGCCTTCGAGCTTTGGAAAAGAAAAATAACCGTGCGCAATTTTTGAGTACTGCCCTATCGGACCTCTGTTCTGAAGAAGTTTTTCAAATAAATCCATGTAGTTGGATGGGGTTGTTGATGAATGAATTTAAAGCGAAGGTAAATGAATGAGTCTTGAAAAAAATAATCGGGTAAAAATAGTTATTCACCTGAAAAAACCACTCCCCCAACCGTCAGAAACGATTTAGAAAAGGAAGATTTACCGTATTGAATAACCGACAGGCTATGGTTACGGTAGGAAATTCTGGGTGGATCGACCAGCGGAATCGTTGCCGTTGCAGTTTTTGTAACCTACTATTGTTAACCCATTTCAGGTGAAAATATCTTAATCCGTCTCGCTGCTGGTTGTTAATGTTGACCTGAAAAGCCTATCCATATTTATGGTTAACTCATAAATACAAGCAATTCTTACCAATATGTAACATTAATTACTAACCTGTCGTAGTGAAATACATCTATAAATCCAACCCACCATGATAAAACTTCTACTCCGTAATCAAGGTTTTGCTTTTATTCTCCTGTTTCTCCTATTCACTCAATCGGCCCATGCATTTTTAGTAAGTGAATTACAGGCCACTTATCGTTACGGTCAGGTGTTTCTTACCTGGAAAAATTCAACCACTACAAACCTGCAATACAATGTTTACCGTTCCACTTCACCTCTAAATGCCACTAATCTCAACGCTACTACTTTCTTGGGTTATGTTCGCGATAACTCAGCAAAAAATGTCCGGAAAGCATCGCTATATACCGGAAGTTTTTATTTCAAGATCACTGACAGCGGCAGCCCTTTAGCAAGTGACCGTGGCTTATATGTTGCAACCTGCACGAACAATGCCTCCTATTATTATGCCGTCACAATCGTCAACCTGAGTACTGGTGTGGAGGATAAATCATTAATTAACTCAGCAAATTCATTAGCAGTACCTGTGGCCGAAACAATTGCCGATCCGCAGGCAGTTCTACAGCTTCAAAATAATGAGACAGACGGTTCGGTTAGATACGAATATGCTATGTGGGGCAATAACCAGAATGCCAGTCACTTTCCCGCTTTTAACAATGCCGGTTCTTATGCACATAATTTTACCGTCTTTAAAGTGGGCAACAGTACCAACCGATCCATTTATATACAATACAAAGATGATAACCCATTTTCCAATTCAGGCATCAATGTGTGTACCGATTGTAACGTGATAAAGATTGATGACCGCCTGCCCAATGGGGTTGACTCTTATTGGAGCGGATGGAATGAGAATTATAATATGTACTCCACTACTAATCCTGTAGCTACATCAGGGGTCGTTAAAATGTATACGCAGGCACGTTTGAAAGAAACAATTGAGTGGTTAAGAAAAAATATTTCTGCCGACAGCAATCGTGTCTACCTGATCGGTGTTTCACACAATGCTTTTGGCGCTTTACTGACCTCCCAGATGTGGCCCAATCAGGTTACCGCTGTTTCTGCAAAAAATGCCCCTATCATTATTAAACCCATCAACAACTCTCCACGCGAGGAGCAATGGTGCGACAATCTGGTAAATCTTAATTCAGATTATAATGACCCAAATACAGGTCTTCCTATCCTGATATGGGATCTTTTTAGTATTTACCATATGTATGGCATCAACAAGACCAGAGGTATTCCATTTAATGAAGGAATTAATGGCAAGAAAGACGTGACTGTTGGCTGGGTTCAAAAATTTTATTGGTATGATTCAGTGAATGTCTATAATCAGGGTGGAGCATGGTATTGGGATCAGCGGACACATAATAATACCGGAGGGTTATTTTTAGATGAGGAAGTATCTCCGGCGTTCGAAAGATTTTCTCTAGCCCGTTCTTATCCCGCATTTGCGTATTGTTCAATTAATCAGAATCCTGGAAATGGAACTCCTACGGATGGAGCACCTGTTGGAGCAATAAATGGCTACCTCGACTGGAATGATGCTTCTATTAATGACATCAGCACTAATTATGATATAACCTGCTTTGTGAAAAATTTTTATGCCGGCGGTGTACTATTGGCAAATCAATATGATTCCTGTACAACTAATATTACGTTCAGAAGACTTCAGCAATTCAAACCATTGGTTGGACAGGTGATTACCTGGGCTGTTCGAAAAAACAACGGGAATGTAATTCAGCAAGGCACCATGGTGTATAACGGAGGCCCCATCACGCTGACGGGTATTAAAATTTACAAAGTTGGAAGTAACATCAGTCTGTCGGTTCCCGGATGTACTACTAAGTATTATGCTGATACCGATCATGATGGATACGGATCGAGCACCGATGCGGGCACAATTTATTGCATTGCACCCAATGGATTTGTGACCAATAACAATGATTGCAACGACAACAATGTGTCCATAAATCCTTTAGCCCAGGAAGTATGCGATGCCAATGATATAGATGAGGATTGTGATGGAATGTCAGATGATGCGGATGCAAGCGTAACAGGTAAAATGGTTTATTATCCGGATGCTGACCATGACGGATTTGGCTCCTCAACATCAAGCGGAACATTGTATTGTAATCCACCTGCCTGGTATATCACCAATAAAACAGACTGCAATGATGCCAACAGTGCTGTTCGTCCTAATGGCCAGGAGATCTGTGATGCCAACGATGTTGATGAAGATTGCGATGGACTGTCAGATGATGCTGATGCTTCAGTAACAGGGAAACAGACCTATTATATTGATGCTGATCATGATGGTTTTGGAAGTATCATTCTGCCTGGAACAGCCTATTGCAATCCGCCGGCATGGACCGTTACCAATCATACTGATTGCAATGATCTGAACGCTGCGATTTTTCCAACAGCTGTTGAAATTTGTGACCTGTTCAGCATCGATGAAAATTGCAACGGATTATCAGATGATGCGGACCCTGCTGCCACAGGAAAAATAAGTTATTACCCTGATGCAGATCTGGACGGATATGGAACCAGCGCTGGTTCAGGAACTGCCTATTGCCATCCTCCTTTGGGTTTGCAGAGTTCACATAACGATTGCAACGATAACAATATCACCATTAACCCGGCTGCCATAGAAATATGCGATGTGAATAATATTGATGAAAATTGCAATGGCCTCGCGGACAATGCCGATGCGCTTGCACTCGGTAAGATTATTTATTACAAAGATGTTGACCTGGACGGATTTGGAAGTCTTGCTGATGCCGGCACTTTTTATTGCGATCAGCCTGCAGCCACTACATTAAATCATACGGATTGTAATGATGCGAATGCATCTATAAACCCTTCCGCAGGTGAAATTTGTGATGCCAATGATGCGGATGAAGATTGTGATGGTTTGGCAGATGATTTGGATCTTTCTGTAACAGGCAAGCAGATTTATTACATAGATGCTGATCATGACGGCTTTGGTAACTCTCTGCTTCCAGGAACTCCATTCTGCAATGCTCCTGAATGGACCGTAACCAATAATACTGATTGCAATGATATCAATGCAGCAATTAATCCAATGGCTAACGAGCTCTGTAATGCAAGCCTGATAGATGAGGATTGTGATGGGCTGATTGATGCAGCAGATCCATCAGCAATCGGAACAATTATTTATTATGTGGATGCAGATTTAGATGGTTTCGGATCAGCATCTGCTATAGGAACCGCTTATTGCAACCCTCCCGCAGGTCTCGTTACGTCGCATAATGATTGTAACGATAACAACGCATCAATTAATCCTAATGCCACGGAAATATGTGATTTAAATAATGTGGATGAAAACTGCAATGGACTGGCTGACAATGCAGATGCAAATGCTATTGGTAAGATCATTTATTACAAAGATGTTGATCTGGATGCATTTGGTGATCTTTCAGATGCCGGAACGCTATATTGTGATCAACCTGCGGCCACTACATTAAATCATACTGATTGTAATGATGCGAATGCATCAATAAATCCTGCTGCCAGCGAAGTTTGCGATCCAAATCATCTCGATGAAGATTGCGATGGATTAGCGGACAGTGCTGATCCTTCTGCAACTGGAGCAACATCCTATTACATCGATTCAGATAATGATGGTTATGGTTCTGCTATTGCTACAGGAACAGTGTACTGTACGCCGCCAGCAGGTTACGTTTCAAACCAAACAGATTGCAACGATGCCAACAGCGCGGTTAATCCCGGTACCCAGGAAATCTGCAGTGCTAATAACATTGATGAAAATTGCAATGGTCTTGCCGATAATGCTGATCCCGGTGCCATAGGAAAACTTACCTATTATGCCGATGCCGACAATGATGGTTATGGAAGTGCAACAGCGTCCGGTATTGCCTATTGCCAACCTCCGGCCGGTGTTTCTTTAACTCACAACGATTGTGCTGATGGCAATGCTAACATTAACCCCGGTGCGCCTGATATTTGTGATGGCATTGATAATAACTGCAATGGAACAGTTGATGAAAATGCAATTAGCGTTACGGTTACTGCGGCAGGTTCACTAAGTGGATGTAAAACTGATTTTATTACGTTAACCGCTACGGGAAATAATATCACTTCCTATAAATGGTATAAAGGCTCAAATCCAAATTCAGTTGCCGGACAATCCAACTCCACCTATAATCTCAATTACGAAACCACAACAGTTAAAGCTGTGGTCTCCAATGGTTTTGGTTGCACTGTCACTTCAAACATTATTTCGCTTACCGCCCTTAATTCTCCCGCTTCTACAATAACTGTTTTAAATAATGGCAACCTGAACTTATGCGCAGGACCCGTTACGCTTACTGCAACAGGTGGTACCAATTATACCTGGCAGTGGTACATGAATGATGTTGCCATCGCAGGTGCAACCGGCATTAATTATACTGCAACCGGCAATGGTGTCATTACGGTTAAAGTAACCAACGTGACCGGTTGTTATAAAATTTCCAATCCTGTAACAGTGTTTGGACAAGCAAATTTTTATGTAGATGCAGATCTTGACGGGTATGGTTCTTCAACGGCTACTGCTTCTACTTTTTGCACACCTCCTCCGGGAACATCTATCAATAATACAGATTGCAATGATGCCAACAGCTCGGTTAATCCCGGTGTCCAGGAAATCTGCAGTGCAAATAACATAGATGAAAATTGCAATGGTCTTGCCGATAATGCTGATCCCGGTGCCATAGGAAAACTTACCTATTATGCCGATGCCGACAATGATGGTTATGGAAGTGCAACAGCGTCCGGTATTGCCTATTGCCAACCTCCGGCCGGTGTTTCTTTAACTCACAACGATTGTGCTGATGGCAATGCTAACATTAACCCCGGTGCGCCTGATATTTGTGATGGCATTGATAATAACTGCAATGGAACAGTTGATGAAAATGCAATTAGCGTTACGGTTACTGCGGCAGGTTCACTAAGTGGATGTAAAACTGATTTTATTACGTTAACCGCTACGGGAAATAATATCACTTCCTATAAATGGTATAAAGGCTCAAATCCAAATTCAGTTGCCGGACAATCCAACTCCACCTATAATCTCAATTACGAAACCACAACAGTTAAAGCTGTGGTCTCCAATGGTTTTGGTTGCACTGTCACTTCAAACATTATTTCGCTTACCGCCCTTAATTCTCCCGCTTCTACAATAACTGTTTTAAATAATGGCAACCTGAACTTATGCGCAGGAGCCGTTACGCTTGCTGCAACAGGTGGTACCAATTATACCTGGCAGTGGTACATGAATGATGTTGCCATCGCAGGTGCAACCGGCATTAATTATACTGCAACCGGCAATGGTGTCATTACGGTTAAAGTAACCAACGTGACCGGTTGTTATAAAATTTCCAATCCTGTAACAGTGTTTGGACAAGCAAATTTTTATGTAGATGCAGATCTTGACGGGTATGGTTCTTCAACAGCTACTGCTTCTTCCTTTTGTATCCCTCCTGCCGGAATGGTGAATAATAATACCGATTGCAATGATGCCAACAGCGCGGTTAATCCCGGTGCCCAGGAAATCTGCAGTGCTAACAACATAGATGAAAACTGCAATGGTCTCGCTGACAATGCCGATCCGGCAGCCATTGGACTTTTAACTTATTACATAGATGCGGATAATGACGGTTATGGTTCCGCTGTTGCTCCAGGAACCTCTTATTGCTTTCCTCCTGCAGGGCTTGTTTCAAACCATTCAGATTGTAATGATGCTAATAGCGCGATCAAACCAAATGCTCAGGAAATATGTGATGCTAATGCCATTGATGAAAATTGCAACGGCCTGGCCGACAATGCTGATCCTTCTGCCATCGGAAAAGTTACCTATTATCCCGATGCTGACAACGACAGTTATGGAAGTGCCTCCTCTTCAGGAACTGCTTACTGTATTCCTCCGGCAGGTGTTACTTTGAGCCATAATGATTGTGCTGACGGTAATGCAGCTATTAACCCTGCGGCCATTGATATTTGCGATGGCCTTGATAATAATTGCGATGGAGTTGTTGATGAAAATGCACCTACAATTATTATTACTGCAGGTGGACCACTAACAGGATGTAAATGCGATTCTATTACCCTCACCGCTTCCGGAAATAACATCACCTCCTATAAATGGTACAAAGGCTCAAATCCCAATTCAATAGCCGGTCAATCCAACGCCACTTATACACTCAAGTATGAAACTACTACAGTTACTGCTGTTGCATCCAACGGTTTTGGTTGTTCCACCACTTCAAATGGTATTTCATTAATCAGTCTTAACCTGCCCGCTGCTGTAATAACAGCAATAAATAATGGCAATTTAAATATCTGTGAAGGAACTGTTACACTCGGTGCTTCAGGTGGTGCTAATTATACCTGGCAGTGGTACCGCAATGACGTGATCATCTCGGGTGCAACGGATAGTAATTTCATCGCTACCATTAATGGTACTTATACAGTAAAAGTGACCAATGTAAGTGGTTGCTTTAAATTGTCTGATCCTGTAACTGTATTTGGACAGTCAAATTTTTATTTGGATGAAGACCTTGACGGGTATGGATCCCGCACATCAGAGCCCTCTTTAGCTTGCACAACTCCTGCCGGAATGGCTCCCAATAACACTGATTGCAATGATTCCATTAATTCGATTCATCCGGGTGCTCAGGAAGTTTGCAGTACAAACTTCATTGATGAAGATTGTAATGGACTCGCTGACAATTTCGATCCGGCAACAATGGGCCGATTATATTATTATATAGATTCAGATAATGACGGTTACGGTTCAGCTCTTGCAACTGGAACACTTTCTTGTTTTGCCCCCGAAGGCCTTGTTTCAAATAACACCGATTGCAATGATGAAAATAGTTTAGTTAAGCCAGATGCTCTTGAAATCTGTGATGCCAATGCTATTGACGAAAATTGCAACGGCCTGGCCGACAATGCTGATCCTTCTGCCATCGGAAAAGTTACCTATTATCCCGATGCTGACAACGACAGTTATGGAAGTGCCTCCTCTTCAGGAACTGCTTACTGTATTCCTCCGGCAGGTGTTGCTTTGAGCCATAATGATTGTGCTGACGGTAATGCAGCTATTAACCCTGCAGCCATTGATATTTGCGATGGCCTTGATAATAATTGCGATGGAGTTGTTGATGAAAATGCACCTACAATTATTATTACTGCAGGTGGACCACTAACAGGATGTAAATGCGATTCTATTACCCTCACCGCTTCCGGAAATAACATCACTTCCTATAAATGGTACAAAGGCTCAAATCCCAATTCAATAGCCGGTCAATCCAACGCCACTTATACACTCAAGTATGAAACTACTACAGTTACTGCTGTTGCATCCAACGGTTTTGGTTGTTCCACCACTTCAAATGGTATTTCATTAATCAGTCTTAACCTGCCCGCTGCTGTAATAACAGCATTAAATAATGGCAATTTAAATATCTGTGAAGGAACTGTTACACTCGGTGCTTCAGGTGGTGCTAATTATACCTGGCAATGGTACCGCAATGACGTGATCATCTCGGGTGCAACGGATAGTAATTTCATCGCTACCATTAATGGTACTTATACAGTAAAAGTGACCAATGTAAGTGGTTGCTTTAAATTGTCTGATCCTGTAACTGTATTTGGACAGTCAAATTTTTATTTGGATGAAGACCTTGACGGATATGGCTCCTCCACATCCACCGCTTCTTTATTTTGCACGCCTCCTGCAGGAATGACTATCAATAACACCGACTGCAATGATGCCAACAGCGCCATTCATCCAGGTGCCCAGGAAATCTGCAGTGCTAATAATATTGATGAAGATTGCAATGGTCTTGCTGACAATGCCGATCCTTCAGCAATTGGACTTTTATCTTATTACATAGATGCAGATAATGACGGTTATGGTTCAGCTCTTGCTACAGGAACTGCTTATTGCTTCCCTCCGGCAGGATTTGTTTCAAACAACACGGATTGCAATGATGAAAATGACGCCATTAATCCGGTTGCTCAGGAAATTTGTGATGCAAATTCAATAGATGAAAACTGCAACGGTCTGGCAGATAACCAGGATACCCTGGCTTCTGGAAAGATTATTTATTATACTGATGCTGACAATGATGGCTATGGAAGTGTGGCAGCAGCAGGAACTGCTTATTGTCATCCTCCTGCGGGTGTTGCTGTTTCAAATAATGATTGCAACGATGCAAATGGATTGGTGAATCCTGCAGCCAGTGAAATATGTGATGCAAACATGGTAGATGAAGATTGCGATGGAGTTGCAGATGACAATGATGTTTCTGTTTTCGGACAAGCTTTGTATTACCCGGACGCCGATCATGATGGTTATGGAGCAACTGCTATTTCAGGAACAGCTTATTGCCATCCTCCTGCGGAACTGGTAATCGATAACACTGATTGTAATGATAGTAACAGCGAAATTAATCCGTCTGTAGTTGAGCTTTGTGACAATACTATTGATGATAACTGCAATGGCTTTATCGACAATGCCGATCCAACAATTGCAGGTTCAACTCTATATTACAAAGATTTGGATATGGATGGCTTTGGTGATGCAACTGATCCGGGCACAACTTACTGTAGTGCACCTGCAGGAAAAGTTTTAAATCACACAGATTGTAATGATGCCAATAACCTGGTCAATCCTTTTGCAAGTGAAATTTGTGACGCCAACCACATTGATGAAAACTGCAACGGACTTAGCGATGATAATGATCCGGGTGTACTTGGTTCAGTACTCTATTATCCTGATGCCGATATGGATGGTTTTGGTGCAGCTAATAATCCGGGAACAAAATACTGTAGTCCACCTTCAGGTGAAGTTGCCAGTAACAATGATTGTAACGATGCAAATAGCTCAGTAAAACCAACAGCTATTGAGATCTGCGATGCTAACCATATAGATGAAAATTGCAACGGTCTGTCTGACGATGCTGACCCATTAGCACTAGGAAAAATCGTTTATTACGCGGATGCAGATAATGATGGTTATGGTTCACTTACCGCTCCGGGTATTGCCTTTTGTGCTCCACCCGCAGGAGTTGTTACCAGCCATGACGATTGCAATGATGGGGTAGCTTCCGTCAATCCTGCTGCCGCAGAAATATGTGATGAAAACAATGTGGATGAAAATTGCAATGGATTATCAGATGATCTGGATCTAACAGCGACAGGTAAGATTCTATATTATGCTGATATTGATCTTGATGGCTTTGGCACATCATCTGGATCAGGAAGTGGATTTTGTGATGCTCCTTTAAATCTCGTTACGAACCACTCTGATTGCAATGACAATAATGCTGCGATCAAACCTTCTGCCACTGAAATTTGCGATGCAAATGATGTGGATGAAGACTGTGATGGCTTGGGAGATGACGCAGATCCTTCGGCTATCGGAAAAATTCTATACTATCCAGATGCAGATCTGGATGGATACGGTGCATTGAATGCTACCGGAAGCGCATGGTGTAATCAGCCTGTAGGAAAAGTGAGCAACAAAACCGATTGCAATGATGCAAACAGCTCAATCAATCCAGCCGGAACCGAAATTTGTGATGCCAACGATCTTGATGAAGATTGTGACGGCCTCTCAGACGATAATGATGCATCCGTGGTTGGTAAAATGAATTATTATCCCGATGCAGACAATGACGGGTATGGCTCAACAGGCGGTTCAGGAATTCTTTATTGTAATCCGCCATTAGGAAAAGCACCTAACCAGAATGATTGTAATGACAATAATCCTGCTATTCATCCTGGCGCCACAGAATTTTGCGATGCGAACGGCCTTGATGAAGATTGTGATGGTCTGTCAGACAATAATGATCCTTCTGCAATTGGAAAGGTTACTTATTACGTGGATGCTGATGGTGATACATATGGGTCTTCGAGTGATCCGGGAACTGCTTATTGCTTTCCGCCTGCCGGTGTGGTTACCTCCAAAACAGATTGCGCAGATAATAACGCGAGCATCAAACCCGGCGCCACTGAGATTTGCGATGGAATCGATAATAACTGCAATGGTTTGATTGATGAAAATTTAAATCCTTCCAACCCAATGCCGCAACCTGTCATTACGCCTGTAGGATCAACATCATTTTGTTATGATCAAAGCGTAACTCTGAATGCACCTGTTGGATTTAATAATTATACATGGTCGAACGGAAAAGTAGGTCAATCGATCACAGCAAACTTGGAAGGAAACATCACTGTAACTGTTAAAGATGCGAACAATTGTTACGGAACCTCAGCGCCAGTTAATCTTACTGTTTGGGAACCTGCCGTTCCAACTTTGAGTTTGTCCGGCCCATCAACTTATTGCGTAGAAAATCCTTCTGTATTATCCACCATTCCAGGCTATAGTTATCAATGGAAAAAAGGTAGTACCGTTCTTACCGGTGCAACCAACCAAAGCTATAGTCCCACTTCAACCAGCACTGTTTACAAGGTGACGATCAATGATGTTCATGGATGCACAAAAACCTCAGATAATTTTTCAGTAACTGTAAATAGTGCCGCAGTGCCTGTAATTTCAACAACGGGTGGCACTTCGATCTGCATCGGACAAAGCACAACGCTTAATGCTACTGCAGGCTATAATTCTTATCTCTGGTCTACAGGACAGACTACTTCATCCATTCCGGTGTCAATTGCTGGAAATTACACGGTAGTCGGTACAGATCAGGATGGATGTTCTGCAGTGTCACTTGCGAAAACAATTGTTGTAAATCCATTGCCTCAACCAGTAATTACCGCTCAAGGACCTACCTCATTTTGTGACGGTGGAAGTGTAACACTTGATGCGGGTTCTGGCTATTCGACTTATAACTGGTCAAACGGAAAAAATACTTCCTCCGTTAACATCACCGGATCAGGATCCTATTCGGTTACTGTCACCAATTCCAACTCCTGCAGTGGTACCGCTTCTGCTGTTACTGTTACAGAATGGGTACCTGAAATACCAACTATCGTTACAAGTATTGGAGCAACAACATTCTGCGCCAATACAGGTGTTTATCTTACCACCATTTCGGGCACTGCTTATCAATGGCAAAAATCAGGTGTTGATATTGCAGGCGCGACGGCAAAGAATTATACCCCCACTTCAAGTGGCAGCTATAAGGTAACTGTAATTGATTTGCATGGCTGTCAGGCTACTTCTGTTTCATTTTCCATCACTATTCTTTCGAATCCTGTACCTGTCATCACCGGAACTTCAACCATTTGCAACGGCTTCACCACCTTGCTTAGCTGTGGTACTTTCAATGCATATCTATGGTCTACAGGATCAGTTGCAGCCAGCATAACTCCGGGAGCAGCAGGTGATTACACCGTTACTGTTACCGATGCCAATGGATGTGTAGGTACGTCCGCTCCCAAGACTACTACTGTGGTTCCATTACCAACACCTGTAATAACTGCTCAGGGACCCATTCAATTCTGTGACGGAGGTTCGGTAACATTAGATGCAGGAAGCGGTTATAACAGCTATAGCTGGTCCAATTCAAAATTCACACAAACCAATGTTATTAATTCTTCCGGCACTTACACTGTTACTGTTACCAATGCGAATGGTTGTTCCGGAACTTCAACTCCTGTAACCGTTGATGAATGGATTCCTCCTACACCTGTAGTTTCAACCAGTACGGGCGCTACTACTTTCTGCGCGAATGCCGGTGTGTTTCTGACCACAATTGGAGGTTATGGTTATCAATGGCAAAAATCTTCACTGGATATTGCCGGAGCAACCTTACAAAACTATACTCCGACTTCCGGTGGTAGTTATAAGGTGATTATTACAGATATTCATGGTTGTTCTAAAACAGCTACCGCGCTTACCATCACCATTAATAACAATCCTGTTCCTGTAATTGCAGGTTCAGGCATCGTTTGTCAGGGAAGCTCCGTAACGTTAACATGCGGCACCTTTGTTACTTATAGTTGGTCTACAGGATCAACTGCATCTTCCATAATTTCGACTACTTCCAATAGCTATACCGTGACTGTTACAGATGTTAATGGATGCCCCGGAACATCGGCTCCTAAAACAACAACGCTTACAGCACTGCCAACACCTGTAATCACCGCTCAGGGACCCATTCAATTCTGTGATGGTGGTTCGGTAACCTTAGATGCCGGAAGTGGCTATTCATCTTATAACTGGTCTAACAGTAAAACAACACAAACCAATCCAATCACGGCGTCAGGAACCTTTACTGTAACTGTAACAAATGCGAGTGGTTGTTCCGGCACCTCTGCACCGGTAACAGTTGACGAGTGGATTCCTCCCACGCCTTCAGTTACCATTGTTGGTCCGGCTACTTTTTGTGCAAATAACAGTACCACTTATTTAACCACTTTAGCAGGTCCTTATAGCTATCAATGGATCAAAGGTTCCACCGATCAGGCTGGGGCAACAAACCAAAACTATTCACCTACTGCCACTGCTTCATACAAAGTAAAAATAACCGATATACATGGTTGCAGTAAAACAAGTGGTACGGTTAGCATTACAGCGAATAGTGCTCCCACCGCTTCAATAAACATTTCTGGCAGTGCCAATATTTGTTCCGGTCAGACAAAAACAATCAATGCCAACACCGGCACCGGTTTAACGTATCAATGGAAGAAAGAGGGCATAACGATTTCCGGCGCCACCGCCTCAAGTTATGTTGCCAGCGTTGCAGGAAATTACACTTGCGTCGTCACGAACTCAAATGGTTGTTCCTCTACATCAAACATCATGGTGATCACCAGCAACTGCAAGGACGATGAAGCATTGGTTGAAATTAAAAGTGATGCATCCTGGTTATTATATCCTAATCCGACAAGCAATGACTTGCATGTGAGGTTGAGTCTCGGCACAAAAGAATCAGGCAATTACGAAATGGAAATAAGGAATATGCTTGGAGAAATCGTTTGGAGTAATAAATCACTTTTTTCTGAACATACTGTCTCTGAAGATTTGTTCCTTAATGATAGGCTTCCTGCAGGTATTTATTTTGTGATCGTAAACGCGAATGGAGACATTTATCATACTCAATTTATACTTACCAGGAAATAAATAAGAAATGCTTTAAAAAAGGAAGGCAGTATGCGGTCATCGCGTGCTGCCTTTTTTATTTTCATTTACACGAATATTACGACGGTGTTTGATACCTATTTAAAAAACATATAATATCCCAAGTTAACTATTTTCAACCGAAAAATTTTGTACACGCATTACAAATAAATTAATGTGAAAGCATCATATAGTGATGCGATTTAATAAAAAGGCAGTTCAGATATCCACACCCGTAAATCATTCTAATTTCCACATAAAACGGCAGGCTTTTTACATGCTAAAAAACATTCTATCTTACCGATCCGAAACATTTTGAAAATGGAAACGTAACCGCCTCCAATATTCAATCAACCAGACCCAAAAATGACTTCTTTTTTAACGGAATTTCGCGGCTTCACAGTTGCGATCATGCTTTCCTTTATATTTAATTTTTCAGGTAATGCATTTACTGTTAGTGAACTGCAAGCTGTAAAATATAATGGTCAGGTATTTCTTACCTGGAAAAATCCGGCAGGAACAAATTTTCAGTATAATGTTTACCGTTCGTCAACTCCTATCACAGTAGTATCAAATCTTTCTACTGCCAATTTCCTTGGTTATGTGCGGGATAATTCTGCTAAAAATGTCCGTAAATCAAATCTTTATGGTTCAAGTTATTATTTTAAGATCACCGCCACTGGAGCACCATTGGCAACTGATCGTGGATTGTATGTGACTACCTGTACAAGCAGCGGGTCTTTTTATTATGCGGTAATGGTTGTTAATCTGTCTACTGGCCAGGAAGATAAATTAGTGCTCAATGGACTGAATTCACTCCTTTTACCGATCTCGGAATCAGTCGCCAATCCTCAGCCTGTACTTCAGTATCAATCGGTAGAAACGGATGGAACTTTAAGGTACGAATATGCACAGTGGGGCAATAATCAATCCTCCAGTCAGTATCCTGCTTTTACCAATGCCGGCTCTTATGCCTGGAACTTCACAGTTTTTAAGTCTGGCAACAGTGCCAATAAGTCTATTTACATGCTGTTCAAAGATGAAAGCCCCTTTACCACTACCGGTCTTGACGTTTGCACCGATTGCAATATTATTAAGATCGATGATCGGCTGCCGAACGGAGTAGATACTTACTGGTCGGGCTGGAATGATAATTATAACATGTATTCTACTAACAACTCAGTACCTTCTTCAGGTGTTGTAAAAATGTATACCCAGGCCAGATTAAAAGAAACACTTGAATGGGTGAGGAAAAATATTGGTGCCGATAGCAACAAAGTCTATCTTACTGGTGTCTCACACAACGGCTTTGGTGCCTTGCTGACTTCACAGATGTGGCCATCAATGGTTACTGCAGTTTCCGCTAAAAGCGCCCCGATTATTCTTAAAGCATTGAACAGTTCCGAGCGGGAGCAACAATGGTGCAGTTCTTCCGATAACTTTGAAACTGACTATAAAGATCCAAATACCGGGCAAAATATTCCAATCTGGAAACTTTTTGATATAAGACATATGTATCTTGTGAATGAAATGCGTGGAGGTCCGTTTATCAGTGGCATCAATGGGAAACAGGACGTTACCGTTGGTTGGGTTCAGAAATATTTCTGGTACGACAGCGTGGATGCCTCACGCCAGGGCGGTACCTGGTATTGGGATCAAAGAAATCATACGAATGATGGCGCTACATTTACTGAGGAAGAATATACACCCGCATTTGAAAGATTTACATTGGCGCGTTCTTATCCGGCCTTTTCATTTTGCTCTGTCGACCAGAATCCGGGCAATGGCACTCCTACAAATGGTGACCAGTTGGGTGCACTCAATGGTTACCTTGACTGGAATGATGCATCTATCGTAGACAATAGCACCAGTTACAGCATCACTTGTTTTGTTAAAAATATGTATGCCGGAGGAGCATTGCTGCCGCAGCAGTATGACTCTTGTACCACTGATATTGCTTTCCGGAGAATTCAAAAATTCAAACCAACTACCGGGAAAACAATTTACTGGAATGTAAAAAACAGTGCTAATAAAATTGTTCAGCAGGGAAGTCTTGTCTATACAGGCGATCCCATAACATTGTATGGTATAAAAGTCTACCGTACCAACAGCACTATTTCCTTGTCTTATACGCAATCATGTTCAACCATTTATTATGTTGATGCTGATAATGACGGATATGGTTCCTCCACTGATCCGGGAACAACTTATTGCACTCCTCCTTCGGGTGTTGTAACAAATAATACAGACTGTAATGATGCCAATGCAGCAATTAAACCGGGAGCACAGGAAGTATGCGATGCTAATGATGTTGATGAAGATTGCGACGGATTGAAAGATGATGCCGATGGTTCAGTTACAGGCAAAATAACTTATTACGTAGATGCTGATCATGATAATTATGGCTCTTCCATCGCAGCTGGTATTGCTTATTGTAACCCACCAGCCTGGTATATTACTAACCACACCGACTGTAACGATGCCAATGCATCCATCAAACCAGGAGGACAGGAATTGTGTGATGCAAATGATGTAGATGAAGACTGCGATGGACTTGCTGATGATTTAGATATATCTGCTACAGGGAAAGTGATTTATTATGTTGATGCAGATCATGACAACTTCGGTTCTTCCACTGCCACGGGAATAGCATATTGCAATCCGCCAGCCTGGTTCATCACTAATCACACGGACTGCAACGATGCAAATTCAGCCATCAAACCAGGAGGACAGGAATTGTGTGATGCAAATGATGCGGACGAAGATTGTGACGGTTTATCAGATGATGCAGATGCTTCCGTAACCGGAAAATTAACTTACTATATTGATAGTGATCACGACAGCTATGGTTCTTCTACTGCTACCGGAGTTGCTTATTGTAATCCTCCTGCCTGGTACACTACCAACCATACAGATTGTAATGATTCAAAGTCTTCTGTCAAGCCCAATGGAACAGAAATTTGTGATGTAAATGACGTAGACGAAGATTGTGATGGCCTTGCAGATGATGCAGACAACAGCGCCACAGGAAAATTGACCTATTACATTGACGTGGACCATGATACTTATGGATCTTCTTCAGCAACCGGTATTGCATACTGCAACCCTCCTGCCTGGGTTACCACCAATCACACCGATTGTAATGACACTGATGTATCCGTAAATCAGAGTGCTATTGATATTTGCGATGGTATTGATAACAATTGTAACGGAATTATTGATGAAAATGCAATTATATTTTCGATTGGCTCTACGGATCCTCTAAACGGTTGTAAAAATGACATGATAACTCTTACCGCGACAGGAACCAATATGGAAACCTTTAAATGGTACAAAGGAACGAATACAAATCCGATCAGTGGGCAGACTAATTCTTCCTACAGCCTGAACTATGAAAGCAATACGGTGAAAGCAGTTGTAACCAATGGCTTTGGATGCACCGCGACTTCCAATGTAATTTCACTGGGTGTTTTGGCGAATCCAACATCAGTAATTACAGTGAATAACGGAGGCAACCTTGATCTTTGCATGGGCTCTGTTAATCTTTCCACCAATGCAGTTATCAATTATGCACGTCAATGGTACAGGAATGATCTGATAGTAGCAGGTGCCACAAACCCTGACTATTTGCCTTCAACTGACGGTAACTATACCGTAATGGTAACAAACAATTTAGGCTGCAGTAAATTATCGGCTCCCGTAACGGTAACAGATGCTCTGCTTTATTATTCAGATACCGATCAGGATGGCTATGGGTCTGCTGCAGATCCGGGGACTTATTCTTGTATTCCTCTAATTGGAAAGGTCACCAATAACACAGACTGCAACGATGGTATAGCAACCATTTATCCTGGCGCTGCTGATATTTGTGATGGTCTTGATAATAACTGCAATGGCTCTATTGACGAAAATGCGATAACGGTTTCTGTTGGCCCTCCCGGACCCATTACCCTTTGTAAAAACGACTCTGTAACGTTTTTAGCTACCGGTTCAAACATCGAAAGCTTTAGCTGGTATAAAGGAAGTAGTAATGCGATAGTGCCCGGACAAACTAATTCAACCTATACTTTAATGCCTTACCAGAATACAAGCGTTAAAGCGGTTGTAAGCAATAGTTATGGATGCAGCGCTACTTCCAACACAGTATCTATTACAAGTGTTTCTAATCCAACATCATACATCAGCTCAATCAATCTGAACCTTTGTCTTGGTGCTGTATTACTTACGGCGTCGGGTGAATCCGCTGCTGTTACGTGGCAATGGTATAAAGGAGGGACGATAATTCCAGGTGCCACCTCATCAATTTATTCAGCCAGCCAGGCAGACTATTTTGAAGTAATTGTGACGAATACAAATAGTGGCTGCAGCAAATTGTCACCGGCTGTAACAGTAATTAATGCCTGCAAAACCACTGTTCAGACTGATGAAATAAAGGTTTACCCCAATCCGTCCAATGGACTTTTTCATTTATTGATCAGTAATATACATGATGCTAAGCTTGTTTTGAAACTCTCAGATATAACTGGAAGAGTGTTATTCACCACCGCTCAGCAAATTGAGGAGGAAAATTTCCAAACTGATATTGATCTGAAGAACCATCCGGCAGGAATTTACATGCTGGAGATTATTTTAGGAGATGAAGTAATGCACCAGCAAATTATCAATCAATAACCGGAAACAAATGCCTTACTTAATTTTCAAGTGCCCGCAAAATCTCTTCTTTTCCGGAAGTTGGAATCAATGATTCTGCAGGTCCGCCTGTAATTTTATCTGATAGCGTTGTTATTGAGGGGCAAAATTTCTTCAAGATAATGAATGGCAAACGGTCGTAATTAACTTTCAGCCAGTATCCGTCGCCAATTATTTAGCTTTCAAGCTACCAGAAGGTCTTTTTATCCAGAAAGCAATGTTCTTTCTGTTGGCAATATTATTTGGAACCGCTTCGTTTTCATGATTTTACAGTATCTTTGCGCGCTTATGAAAAGTTGGAAACGCTTTTTATTCTTTGTACTTGCCTTTGGAATCATAGCACTTTCAGGATGTAGTGAATATCAGGAAGTATTAAAAAGCACTGATACCACTCTCAAACTTCAAAAGGCTAAAGAATATTACGATGCAGGTCTTTATTATAAGGCACTCCCCCTTTTTGAAGATTTGATAAACTTCTATAAAGGCACAAAGGAGATGGAAGATATTTCCTACTATTACGCTTACACCCATTTTCATCTCAATGAAAATCTGTTGGCCGCCTATTATTTTAAAAACTTTTCCATAACCTACCCTTATAATGAGCATGCTGAAGAGTGCCTTTTCATGAATGCTAAATGTTATTACATTTTATCACCTGACATTCAATTAGAACAATCATATACCGAAAAAGCGATTGGTGAATTACAGCTATTTGTAAACCAGTACCCATCGGGAAAGTATGTGCCTGATGCAAATCAGATGATTGACGACATGCGTCGCAAACTTGATCTTAAAGCATACAAAAGCGCTGAGCTTTATTTTAAAATGGGCCGATACAGCGCCTCCTCTGTTGCTTTCAAAAACCTTTTACATGACTATCCTGACAGTCCGTACATTGAACGCGCTATGTTCATGATAATTAAGTCAAATTACCTGTATGCTTTAAACAGTGTTCCTTCAAAACAAAGGGAACGTTATCAGACCACTTTGGACAGCTACCAGATTTTTGCAAATAAATATGCCGGCAGTTCTTACATGAATGAGGCAAAAGATCTTTACGAAACAACCAATAAAAACATAACTAAAATCAAAACTGATGAGCAAGAATAAACGCAATGCAAACGGTACCATTTCTCCTGTAATGGAAACTAAAAATCTTTCAGAGATGCAGAAAAAAACCGGTAATCTTTATGAATCCATCGTAGTGATTGCAAAGCGGGCCAACCAGATTTCATCCCAGTTAAAAGAAGAGTTGCACGGTAAACTTGAAGAGTTTGCTACTACAACTGATAACCTCGAGGAAATTCATGAAAACCGTGAGCAAATTGAGATCTCTAAGTATTATGAGAAGATGCCGGATGCAACGCTCATCGCTACACAGGAATTTATGGAGGACAAAGTGTATTTCCGCAACCCTGTTAAAGACAATGAAGCAATCTGATTCGTAGCCTTTGAGTTTCAGTTTTCCCGTTTGTTGTCAGCCGGAACAAATGATTCTCATGGGCGCTAAAACCTTAGAACACATTTCATAGCGTGATGCTTTCAGCATGCAATCTGATTTCATATACCTTGAATCTCTGATAAATAGGAGTCTGATGGTGCAACAAGAGGTATTTATTTATCCTTTTTCTCCTTATAACTTTTGCCTGTGAACTCAATTTCCGGTAAAAAGATCCTGATGGGTGTTACCGGCAGCATTGCCGCGTATAAAAGCGCGCTTCTAATCCGGCAATTGATAAAAGAAGGTGCCGAAGTAAAAGTCGTAATGACAAGAGAGGCGAGTAATTTTATAGCTCCTCTTACACTGTCCACTCTTTCCAAAAACAAAGTAGATATTGACCTTATAGAGGACAAGGCAATGCTGTGGAACAATCACGTGGAGTTGGGACTTTGGGCTGACATACTGTTAGTAGCTCCTGCCACTGCAAATACCATTGCAAAGTTTTCAAACGGGCTTTGCGACAATCTGCTTACTGCCGTGTATCTCTCTGCACGTTGCCCTGTGGTAATCGCACCTGCAATGGACGAAGATATGTGGATGCATCCGGCAACACAAAACAATATTGCCAGGCTTTCTTCATTCGGACATGTTTTAATTCCTGTAGATTCAGGGGAATTGGCAAGTGGCCTGATGGGCCCGGGAAGAATGGCTGAACCTACCGCTATTGTAAATTATCTCGATTCGTATTTTGCAAAAATAAAAATGGACGGGATCAGCAAAAAGGCACTGTCTGGAAAGACAGCACTTGTTACAGCCGGACCAACCCACGAACCAATTGATCCTGTACGTTTCATCGGAAATCATTCTTCCGGAAAGATGGGAATGGCTATAGCTGAAGAATTGGCAAATCAGGGTGCCACGGTGAAATTGATTTTAGGCCCTACAACGTTGGGTGCTGTTCATGCAAATATTAAGACCACAAAAGTCACCACCGCGCAGGAAATGTATGAGGAAGTACACAAGAATTTTCCAGGAACAGATATCACAGTAATGGCTGCAGCCGTAGCGGATTATACACCGGAATCTTTTGCTGCTGAAAAAATAAAAAAGGGCGCTGAAACCCAGCTTCATCTTTCATTAGTTAAAACACCCGACATACTCAGGTCATTAGGGGAACAAAAAAAGAATGGACAATTGCTCATCGGATTTGCACTTGAGACTGCCAACGAAATTGTTAATGCCAAAGAAAAACTCCGGAGTAAAAATCTGGATATGATTATCCTCAACTCTCTCCGCGATCAGGGAGCAGGATTCCAACACGATACCAACAGAATTACGATTATTGACAAACAGGAACAGCTACATTCTTACGATTTGAAAAACAAACAAGAAGTTGCGAAAGATATCGTTAGTTTCATTTTAAAGCTCATGAATCATGCAGTATCTTCGGCAACTTCAAATAGCAGATAGGCGGAGTATTTATCTTTACCTGAATTAAATAGGCACGCGATAACTTTTTCAACAATGAAAAAATATCTTTTCGTTTTTATCATTTTATGTTGCACTGCTTTCTGCCGTGCACAGGAACTGAATTGTACAGTAAAAGTGATTACTGCACAACTGCAAACCGCCGATCCAAAAATATTTCAAACACTTCAGAAGTCTGTTTATGAATTTATGAACAATCGTAAATGGACCAATGATAATTTCTCAGCCACTGAAAGAATAGAATGCAGCATCCTGATTAATATAACGCAGGAAATTTCATCTGATAAATTCGGTGCGCAAATTTCTGTACAGAGCAATCGTCCGATATACAGCGCCGGATATAATTCAACACTCTTGAAATGGGTTGACAAAGATTTTCAGATTCAGTATACTGAATATCAGCCTTTGGAATTTAATGAGAACAACTATCTCTCGAACCTGACATCAGTACTTGCTTATTATGCTTATACTATTATTGGCTTTGATTACGATTCATTTTCGCCTTCAGCCGGAACACCTTATTATCAGAAAGCCCAAAGTATCGTGAATGCAGCGCAATCCAGTTCTGAACCAGGCTGGAAATCATACGAATCGCTTCGTAACCGATACTGGCTCATTACTAATCTTCTTGATACAAAGTTCGCGGATGTCCGGGAAGTGCTTTATAAATATCACCGGGAAGGTCTCGATAAGATGTTTGAAAATACCGATCAGGGAAGAAAGGCGATCGATAATTGTCTTACTCTGTTGAGCAAAACCAGCGACAATGCTCCTAACTCCATGATCATGCTAGTGCTGCTCCAGGCAAAATCTGATGAACTGGTCAATATCTATTCAAAGGCCACCCCGCAGGAAAAAGCAAATGCGGTGCAGGTACTTTCCAAACTTGATGCATCCAACTCATCCAAGTACCAGGCAATTATGAAATCTAATTAATATTGGTCACTGTTGAATAATCAATCGTCTTTTATTCATTATTAGGTAAGACTATTTTTGAAAAAATCCGCTGAGGTAAGAACTCATTTACTACGGCACTTTCAATTTCCCGTGACATGTTGAAAAGATCAATATTCAAAATACCTAAGTATCATTGTACCAAATTAACTTTGATTTATGCTGCGTAAATTATCCATTCGCAATTATGTCATCATCGAACAACTGGAACTTTTGTTTTCAGACCAACTCACTGTCATTACAGGTGAAACAGGTGCAGGCAAGTCAATTGCAATTGAGGCATTGTCACTTATATTGGGCGAACGTGCTGATGCATCCGCTTTGTTTGATAAAGAAAAAAAATGCGTGGTGGAAGCTACTTTCGAATCTTTATCACCGGATTTGAAAATTTTCTTCGATGAAAATGATCTTGATTTTGAAAAGCAACTGATCCTGCGCAGGGAAGTTCTGGCTGCCGGTAAATCACGTGCATTCATCAATGATACACCCGTTAATTTATCGGTGATGAAATCGTTGGGAGATCAACTGGTTGATATGCATAACCAGCATGAATCTCATGAATTAAACACCACGCAGTTTCAAATTACAATACTGGATTCGCTGGCAAAACAAGAAAGTGCAACGCAGGAATTCCGCATGCGTTTTCTTGCTTACCAGGAAAACTTAAAAAGATCCAATCATTTGCGCGATCATCATCAGCGTGAAACACAGGAACTTGATTATCTCTCCTTTCAATTGAAGGAACTTGCCAATGCAACATTAAAAGACAATGAACAGGAACCTGCTGAACAGGAGTTGAAACAATTAGAACATGCTGAAGAGATCAAAAAATTATTTGCAGCTGCCTATAACTTACTACAGGAAACCGACACCGCCATAAAGTACCAGTTAAAAGAAGTGATCAGCTTACTGAGCAGTGCAAAAAAATATTTTCCTCAAACTGAAGTGCTGATATCACGCCTCGAAAGTGCGCGTATTGAGTTGGACGATATTTCAGATGAAATAGCATCCAGCCAGTCCATTTTAAATGTTGATCCTGAACGCTTGCAGGAAATCACCCAACGTTTAGATGTCATTTACCGGCTTGAAAAAAAGCATCGTGTACACTCGGTTGCAGAATTACTGCGGATAGCATCGGAACTTGAAGTAAGAATTCAGGCCATCAGCATTCATACAGATGAATTAGAAAGTCTTGAAAAAAAATTAGCGGTTGATAAAAAAGAGCTGCTTGCTTTTGCCTTATTGCTCTCTAACGAAAGAAACAAGCAAATGCCCGTGGTGATGCAAGCAGTAAATAAGATGCTCAAAAGTGTTGGGATGCCACATGCGGAAATCAGTATTCAACAGGAATCATTACCTGCCGGTGAATTGAATGTTTTCGGTATCGATAAATTCCGTTTTCTCTTTGCATCAAACAAAGGCAGCGAATTTCAGGAGGTTAGAAAAGTTGCCTCGGGCGGTGAATTATCCCGACTGATGCTCTGTATAAAATCATTGATTGCAGCTACCACTGCCCTACCAACGCTGATCTTTGATGAAATTGATACCGGTATTTCAGGAGAAACAGCCATGAAAGTTTCTGCCATTTTAAAACAGCTTTCAACACATCACCAGGTAATTTGTATCACACACTTACCACAGATTGCTGCTAAAGCCAACATGCATTATTTTGTTTACAAAGAAACATCTGCTGATCGCACCTTCACCCGCATCCGCACACTCGACCAGGAGGAAAAGATCAAAGCTATTGCGCAAATGATCAGTGGAGAAAAAGTGACTCCTGCCGCCCTCGAAAGTGCCCGCGAACTTTTGAATTGACCGGATCATCTCCATTGGCTTCGCTGCCACCATTAAACCAATCAACAATTAAGCAATTTGCGAATTCAATTCAGCTAATTCCAAATTGATAATTACATTTGTTAAAACCAGCTACCATGCCGTATAACTTATTGAAAGGAAAGAAAGGACTCATTTTCGGAGCATTGGACGAAAGTTCGATTGCCTGGAAAGTTGCCATGCGTTGTCATGAAGAAGGTGCAATACTCACCTTGTCAAATGCGCCAATTGCTATGCGAATGGGTAAAATAGCTGAATTGGCTACCGCGGTTAATGCCGAAATTATTCCCGCTGATGCTACCAGTGTAGAAGACCTGACGAAACTTGTACAACGCACGCTGGAAATTCATGGCGGACCGATTGATTTTGTACTGCATTCTATCGGCATGTCACCGAATGTGAGAAAGAACAAACCTTACACCGAACTGAATCATGAATTCATGCTGAAGACGATGGATATTTCTGCACTTTCCCTGCATAAAATTATTCAAAGTTTCTATCAGCTTGATGCACTGAATGAAAATGCCTCTGTGCTTGCGCTAAGCTATATTGCAGCTCAGCGTGTATTCCCTAATTACAACGATATGGCAGATGCCAAGGCATTGCTTGAATCGGTTGCACGAAGCTGGGGTTATCATTATGGCGTGAAGAAAAAAGTGCGTGTGAATACTATTTCTCAATCTCCTACTTACACCACCGCCGGTTCCGGCGTAGCTGGATTTGATATTTTTTTCAATTATGCGGAAGCGATGTCACCACTGGGCAATGCAACTGCCGATGAATGTGCCGACTACTGTGTTACCATGTTTTCTGATTTAACCAAAAAAATCACCATGCAGAACTTGTTTCATGATGGTGGTTATTCGCTGACGGGTGTGAGTGGGAAAATGATGGAGTTGTTTAAGAACAAAGCGGATTAAAGAAATTATTAGATTGAAAATAGAAATGCTAAAAAAAGAAGGGCCGCTAACGATAGCGGCCCTTCTTTTTTTACGACAATAATATTTGCTTATTGAAATCTATTATCCAAGGTAAGTCCTGAGCGTGCGGGCAGACTTCAACTTGCGCAACCTGCGAATCGCCTTCTCCTTTATCTGGCGAACGCGTTCACGGGTTAACCCGAAGCGCTGTCCGATTTCATCCAGGTTCATGGGCAATTCACCATTTACTCCAAAGAAGCAGCTTACAATATCCGCGTCCCGTTTATTCATGGTGGAAAGCACTCGTTTGATATCTTTCTTTAACGACTCCTTTGCCAAATCTTCATCCACCGGTTTAGAATCAGAATCCTGATAAAATTCTATCATGGTGCCTTCTTCATTTTCTTTAATCGGAGCATCCATGGAAAGGTGTTTTCCTGCTCCTTTCATCATTTCAGTAATTTCCTTGGCTGATACATTCATGATGTCTGCAAGTTCATCATGACTGGGCTCTCTTTCATGTTGCTGTTCAAAGTGTATCATGATTTTGTTCAGTTTGCTCAATGATCCCACTTTGTTGAGAGGTAAACGAACCATTCTCGATTGCTCTACCAATGCCTGCAAAATTGACTGGCGGATCCACCAAACTGCATAGGAAATAAATTTAAATCCTTTTGATTCATCAAATCGTTGTGCCGCTTTGATCAGTCCGATGTTGCCTTCGTTTATAAGATCGCTGAGAGACAATCCCTGGTGTTGGTATTGTTTTGCGACAGACACTACGAAACGAAGGTTTGCCTTCGTCATCTTTTCCAAAGCACTCTGATCACCCATTCTAATCTTCCTCGCAAGCGAAACCTCTTCTTCCGGCGTAATCAGGCTCATCTTTCCTATCTCCTGAAGATATTTCTCCAGAGAATCGTTATCACGAGCAGTGATTTGTTGGGTAATTTTTAACTGTCTCATCGTCAAATGATTTTACAACATGAACAAATACAACGGGCACATTCTTTTAGTTCTGAATAGCAGTTGATTTTACGCACAAAAAAAACTAAACCGAACAAAAACTTCGCCATAGTTTAGTCAGCAATCAATGTTTGACCAGCGGGTGACAAAAGAGTTTCAAAAAATAGCCTATTAACTGACTTTTCAAGACAGAAAGACCTGAGGAAATGTTGCTTGACTTAAAGGATGTTCATAAAAAAAGCAGGAACCGACTTTACCGATTCCTGCTTCCAAGCTATTTAAAACAGCTTCTTTATGTCTGAAAATCAATCAATTCTGCGATGAATTTTCCATCAGTGCCTTGCTTGAAAGTTTGAATTTTCCTGTTTTCTTATCCACATCGAGAAGTTTCACTTTAATAATATCTCCTACGTTCATAACTCCTTCCATTGTTTCAAGTCGTTTGTTTGAAACTTCTGAAATGTGAAGAAGACCTTCTTTACCTGGCAAAAACTCAACGAATGCGCCATAAGGCATAATTGATTTCACCTTCGCATCATATACTTCCCCAGGTTGAGGAATGGCAATAATTCCCCTAATTCTTGTTAAGGCCTTGTCAATAGATTCCTTATTTGCAGATGCTATCAGTACTTCCCCTTCGTCACCTACTTCAGAAATATTAATGGTGGTTCCGGTTTCACGTTGCATCTCCTGAATTACTTTACCACCGGGACCAATTACAGCACCGATAAATTCACGCGGGATCATGATTTTGATGATTCTTGGCGCATGTGGTTTGTAATCTTCTCTCGGAGCCGGCATTGCTTCATTCAGGATACCCAGTATGTGTAACCTTCCCTGCTTCGCCTGTTCCAATGCCTTAAACATTGTTTCAAAACTCAACCCTTGTACCTTGATATCCATCTGACAGCCGCATATACCCTTCTCCGTTCCGGTAACTTTAAAATCCATATCACCTAAGTGATCTTCATCTCCCAATATATCAGAAAGGATGGCCACTTTTCCATCTTCCCGGGTAATTAATCCCATTGCTATGCCTGAAACGTGGCTCTTCATCTTAATGCCTGCATCAAAAAGTGCCAGTGATCCGGCGCAAACGGTTGCCATTGAGGAGGAACCGTTGGATTCGAGAATATCAGATACCACTCGGATGGTATATGGATTATCATCTCCTCCGGGCAGCATGTTTTTCAATGAGCGCATAGCAAGATTACCATGACCTACTTCGCGTCGTCCCGGGCCACGATTCGGTTTTACTTCACCAGTTGAAAAAGCAGGAAAATTATAATGAAGGATAAATTTGGTGTAAACCAATTCCATTGCTTTATCCAGCATCAGTTCATCGAGCTTGGTACCGAGCGTTACTGTAGTTAAAGATTGCGTCTCACCCCGCGTAAAAATTGCAGACCCGTGGGCAGAAGGCAGATAGTCAGTTTCTGTCCAGATTGCACGAACCTGATCCGTTTTTCTTCCATCCAGTCTAATGCCTTCATCGAGAATCAGGTTTCTGATTACATCATATTCCAGATCACTGAAGTATTTTTTAGCTAATTTAATTTCAGTATCGTTCTCCCAATCAGCTACCATTGCTTTTAGCTCCTCTTTTATCGCACCGAAGGCTGATTTACGATCTGATTTTGAGGCACCGGATTTTGCAACCTGGTAAACTTTGTCTTTGAAAGCTTCAGTAACCTTATCTTTGATCTCCTGACTTTGAGCTGCTTTTTCGTATTCCCTAAATGGCTTCTTACCTCCGCATAAGGCAGCCAGCTCCAATTGTGCCTGGCAATGCAATTTAATAGCTTCGTGGCCCACCTTGATTCCTTCCAGCATATCCGCCTCAGATACTTCTTTGGCCTCGCCTTCCACCATTACGATACTGCCTGCTGAGCCGGCAACAATAATATCAAGATCCGCTTTGTCAATTTCCTGCTTGGCAGGGTTCACCACAAATTTGCCGTCAATTTTACAAACCCGAACTTCTGAAATAGGTCCATTGAAAGGAATATTAGAAACTGTTAACGCTGCTGATGCGGCAAGTGCAACCAAAGAATCAGGCATGATAGTCTGGTCAGCAGAAAGTAACGTAATTATTACTTGAGTGTCATAAAGATAATCCTCTGGAAATAAAGGTCTTAATGCGCGATCAACTAATCGGCTAATTAATATTTCATAATCTGAAAGTCGTGCTTCGCGACGGAAAAATCCGCCTGGAATTCTGCCGGCAGAAGCAAACTTTTCCTGGTAATCAACAGAAAGCGGGAAAAAATCCTGTCCTTCTTTTACTTCTTCTTTAGAAACAACTGTTGCCAGAATCATGCAGTTACCCTGACGAACGAGCACCGCGCCATCGGCCTGTGTAGCTAATTTACCGGTTTCAATAGTGATTGGTTTGCCGTCACCCCCATCAAAGGTTTTGCTAATTGCAATTTTGCTCATGTTATTGGATTAAAAGTATGTTTAGAGAGGTGCTGAAAGTCAGATGCTACAGCAAATTGCGCTACACAACAGGCGCATATCTCATAACGGGTTAGAAAATAGTGAATCCGTCAGCAATGCTGACAACTTTATGAATGGTTATTATTTGCGGAGATTGAGCTTTTCTATAAGCTTCCTGTAAGATGTTAGATTGGTTTCCTGCAAATACTTTAACAGCCGTTTACGCTGACCAACCAATTTCAATAATGACCGTGAAGAATTGTAGTCCTTCTTTTGACCATCCAAATGGCCAGAGATGTGGTTAATTCTCTCCGTCAACATCGCAACTTGCGCTTCGGCTGAACCTGTATTTTTTTCAGAGCCGCCGAAATTCTTAATGATTTCTGTCTTTCTTTCTTTCGTTAATTCCATTTGAATTAATTCTTTTTTCTGATTTTTAAAACGCGCAAATATAAAGGTTTTTCTTTAGCAAGGAGCACTTATTTTGGTTAACAAGATGACCGAAACCGCGATCTAAAGCAAATTTCCAATTTGATTATTCAATCGATAAGGTGAAATATCAGTCCTTATAAACTATCAAAAGGTCAAGGATTACCTATTTCTCGTTCATCAGTATGACTATTACATCAGAAAGCCGGTCTTTGAGTTCTTTCCTATCCACGATAAAATCAAGAAATCCATGTTCAAGCAAAAATTCGGAACGTTGAAAGCCTTTCGGGAGGTCCTTTTTAATAGTTTCCTTGATTACCCTGGGTCCTGCAAATCCAATGAGTGCCTCCGGTTCAGCAATATTCAAATCTCCGAGCATTGCAAATGAAGCTGTTACTCCACCTGTTGTAGGGTCAGTCATCAAGGAAATGAATGGAAGTTTTGCTTCCGCAAGCTGGGTAAGTTTTGCAGCCGTCTTTGCCAATTGCATCAGCGAAAACGCAGCTTCCATCATCCTTGCTCCTCCTGATTTGGAAATAATCAGCAATGGTGCTCTTGTCTTGATGCAATGATCTATGGCCGATGAAATCCGCTCTCCGACCACACTTCCCATGGATCCTCCAATGAAATTAAAATTCATGCAGGCGCACACCAGTTTCTTCCCATTTATTTTACCGGAAGCTACTGAAATAGCTTCAGATACATTTACCTTTTTGGCAGCATCGTCAAGACGATCCTGATAACTTTTTAAGTCCTTAAATCCCAACAAATCGCGTGGGCGTAAGTCCTCAAATAAAGGCTTGTATTCCTTGTCGAACAATATTTCGAAGTACTCCACTGAATTAATTCGTGGATGATAGTTGCAATTGATACAGACGTATTTATTTTTCTTGAGATCGTCTGTCGGTATTGTCTTTTTACAGGAAGGACACTTCCACCATAACCCTTCCGGAACTTCGAGTTTTTCCTCTGTTGTGGTGGTTATTCCTTCTTTGCTCCTTTTAAACCAGGCCATTTAATTTGTATTGACTACCAGAGAAATCACATCTTTTTCAAAACTTTTCAGCAGGCATTAGCAACAAATTGCTAATACAAGTGAATAATTTAAGCCATCAACATTCAGCGTGTTAAGCAAGATCAATTTTCTTTTCAAGATAAACATCCTGAATCATGTTCAGTAATTCCACTCCGTCATTCATGGGTTTCTGGAAGGCTTTTCTTCCACTTATCAATCCTTGTCCACCTGCTCTTTTGTTCACAATAGCTGTGAATACCGCTTCCGCCATATCTGACGCTCCTTTAGATTCGCCGCCGGAATTGATTAGACCGATACGTCCCATGAAGCAATTGATTACCTGGTAGCGACAAAGATCAATCGGGTGTTCGGTAGTGAGTTCACGGTAAACTTTAGGGTGCGTTTTGCCAAATTTCAAAGCTTCATAACCGCCATTATTAGTTGGCAATTTCTGTTTAATAATATCTGCCTGAATCGTAACGCCAAGGTGATTGGCCTGTCCCGTTAAATCAGCAGCAGTATGAAAATCTATTCCATCTTTTTTATATCCGGAATTGCGCAGATAGCACCAAAGAATGGTTGCCATTCCCAACTCATGTGCATATTCAAAGGCCTGTGAAACTTCCTGTAATTGACGGGTAGCTTCATCACTTCCAAAATAAATGGTGGCACCTACCGCTACTGCACCCATGTTCCAGGCGTCTTCAATGGTGCCAAACATTACCTGATCGTATTTATTCGGGTAGGAAAGAAATTCATTGTGGTTGATCTTAACAATGAAAGGAATTTTATGCGCATATTTTCGTGCTACTGAACCAAGCACACCATACGTAGAAGCCACTGCATTACAGCCACCTTCCATTGCGAGTTTAACAATATTTTCAGGATCAAAATAGATTGGATTGGGTGCGAATGATGCGCCTGCACTGTGCTCAATACCCTGATCAACCGGTAGAATAGATACGTACCCGGTTCCACCTAATCTTCCGTTACCATAGATTGTTTGCAAACTGCGCAACACCTGATTACTACGGTTGGTACCGGCAAAAACACGATCAATAAAATCAGGCCCGGGTGCATACAAAAGTTCTTTATTCACGGTGCCACTGATGTGATTCAAAAGGTACTCGGCTTTGTCTTCGAGCAATGAAGTAATCTTACTTAACGACATAGGAAGTTGATTTTTTGAATTTAGTTATGAGGGCAAATATAACAAAGTTCGGTTTGGATGAACAGCAGGATATTGTTAAGGTGCACGACAAGATCTGTCTATGGCTGGCGTCCAGGCAACCTTAAAACCCGTGATCAGCGGGACGCCGTCCACGGACTAATGTTCTGCTTGGATGATCAGGAGGTTATTTTCAGAACGATCAGGATTGAAGGTGATTTCTGATTTCCCGGAAGTAGTCAGCAGCTTTCAATAAGCGGCTTCCATACCACGAAAACAACTCACCATCCACCAATAAAACTTTTGTTCCGGGCAATTCCTTTTCTAATTCCTGCACATGCTTATCACTGAAAGGATATGGTTCAGAAGAAAGCAAAACAAATTGTGGTTGAAGCGATTTCAATTGCATTACATTAATTTCAGGATATCGCAGTTGATGGGCAAGCACATTTTTGAAACCTGCCAACTCCATCATCGAGTTAATAAAAGTGTCGCTGCCTGCTGCCATATATGGCTTTCGCCAGATAAGATAAGCTGCAGAAAATTGAGGATGAAGGTTGTCAGCTTTTGCAAATGCTGAATCTATGTTCTGTATCAACCTCAAGGCCGCTTCCGACCTGTTAACCATTTCTCCAATAGCTGTTATCATCCGAAAAGCATCCTGCAACGATTTGATATCACTGATCCATACAGGAAAGCGGGCTGACAATTCCTTAATCTGAAGTTCATCATTCTCCTCTTTATTCGCAATAATCAAATCCGGATTAAGTGCGATAATCTTTTCTAAATTAATATTCTTCGTGCCGCCTACTTTCGATTTTGTCTTGAATTGATGCGCAGGATGTACACAAAATTTTGTGATGCCAACTACTTCTTCATTCAGCCCAAGATCAAAAAGTAATTCTGTCTGAGAAGGAACAAGCGAGACAATTCGCTGTGGAGGAAAGACGACTGAAATATTTCTCGATAGCTGGTCTTTAAACTTTTGCGAGAAAGTTGACGGCTTCATTTAGGCTTATTTCATTTATAAGTCTGAACAGTTAATTCAGTTTACCCATTATTTTCAGTTGATGTTAAAGAGTAATCTTTGGGCCTCTCTTCTACTTCGACAGCGCGCGAATGATATCTGATTTAGTGATGATGTGCAGGTTGTTCAATCCATCCAGCGTAATAACTGCAGGAACTTCTTTACTCATCATTCCACTCAGCTTGTCAATGGTAGTTTCTGCGGCAACCACCGGAAAAGGTTTTTCCATTACCTCTTTCACGTTATGAGATTTTAAAGAAGTATCGGACATAAGTTTGTTAAGTAAACCGGTTTCACTCAAGGAGCCCACCATTTTGCCATCCTCCATCACGGGTAGTTGATCAATATCATTGCTGTTCATTACTGTCACTGCTTCAGCAACATTTCTGGAGGCATCGATAGAAATGAGTCTGCTATCGGCTTTTGTTTCGATAATATCCCGCAATGTTTTCACAGTTAACCAGCCGCGATCACGCATCCATTCATCATTATAAACTTTGCCGACATACCTGCTTCCGTGATCCGGAAAAATCACTACCACCACATCTGCTTCTTTCAGGCTGTCTTTCAACTGCATCAATCCGGCAACCGCGGAACCACAGGAATAGCCAACAAAGATTCCCTCCTTACGGGTAATTTCTCTTGCCATTAATGCCGCATCTTTATCCGTTACTTTTTCAAACAGATCAATTAATGTAAAATCATAATTCTTCGGAATAATATCTTCACCAATTCCTTCTGTGATGTAAGGATAAATTTCCTTCTGTTCAATTTTGCCTGTTTCGTGAAATGCTTTTAAGGTAGATCCATAGGTATCAATTGCCCAAATTTTAATAGCCGGATTCTTTTCTTTCAAATACTGTGCACAGCCGGTGATAGTACCTCCTGTTCCTGAACCCACTACAAGATGTGTGATTTTTCCTTCCGTCTGATTCCAAATTTCCGGTCCGGTAGATTCATAGTGCGCCAGCCGGTTATCAAGATTATCATATTGATTCGGATACCATGAATTGGGTGTTTCTTCCGATAATCTTTTTGATACGGAATAATACGAGCGTGGGTCAGACGGTTCAACGTTGGTCGGACAAACGATTACCTCTGCTCCGACCGCTTTCAAAATATCAGCTTTCTCTTTCGATTGTTTATCCGTAGTAGTAAAGATGCATTTATATCCTTTCGCGATAGCAGCCAGTGCAAGTCCCATTCCTGTGTTACCGGAAGTGCCTTCAATGATGGTGCCACCAGGTTTTAACCATCCTTTCTTTTCCGCTTCTTCCACCATTTTCAATCCTATTCTGTCTTTGATGGAATTTCCCGGATTGAATGATTCTACTTTAGCAAGCACGGTTGCTTTTACCCCTTTGGTAACCTTATTCAGCTTAACCAAAGGTGTATTTCCAATTGTTTCAATGATGTGATTGTAAAACATGCTGCAAAGATAACCGCGCAAATGAAAACGTATTAAATTATGCATTTCACCATCAGCATTTTAAAATTATGAGCACGTTCATTGACACGATGAAGAGACAATAAATGAAGCGAAGAATTGCGATGGATATACTAGATGTAACGAAAATGAAAAACTGCCTGATTTTCCCTAGTTAAATTATTTGTTTATTTGCTTTTTTTATCTGCCACCTTCCTTAATCCACTCGCTAATCCACATGAGAAAAATATTACAATCGATCCTGGTGCTGCTAATCATTGTTAAAGCATCAAGTGCTCAAAATTTTAACCTTGAATTAAGGGGAGAAATATCTTATCCCTATTCCTGCGCCAGCATTTGGGGTTATGTGGATGATGATGGAACAGAATACGCTCTCGTGGGCACCTATGCTGGGGTTTCGATAGTTGATGTTTCTGATCCGGATAATCCACAAATAAAATTCGACGTGCCTCATACACCAAACTTGTGGCGGGAAATCAAAACTTACGGACATTATGCATATGCTACCAATGAAGTGGGTGGTGGCTTGTTGGTGATAGACCTCAGCAATCTGCCTTTAAGCGTAAGTCATTCCACTTTTTCTTTTACTGATGCATCCGGTGCACTGCAACAAGATGGCCATACGCTTTGGATAGATGAGAATGGTAAGCTGTATATTTTTGGAGGCGCTTATGGAAATGGCGGCGCTACGATTTTTGATTTAACAGTAAATCCACTGAATCCTCCTTATTTAGGCAAGTATGAACAACATTATATTCACGATGGATTTGTGCGCGGCGATACATTATGGGCTTCTGAAATTAATGATGGCAAACTGGAAATTGTGAATGTCTCAAATCCGCTGAGTCCTGTACCACTTGGTTCAGTAAGCACGCCGAATAACTTCACCCATAACTCATGGCCGACCCACGATAATCACTACGCGTTTACAACTGACGAAGTTGACAACAGCTACCTGACTTCTTATGATGTTTCGGATTTAGGCAATATTACTGAGCTTGACCGGGTGCAGTCGAATCCGGGATCAGGTACAATCATCCACAATGTGCACCTGCTTAATGATCAGTTTGCGTGGGTGGCTTATTACAAAGACGGCGTTACACTATTCGATGTTTCCCATCCTGACAATATGATTCAGGTTGGGGCCTATGATACTGATCCGCAGGAATCAGGTGGAGATTATGGAGGAACCTGGGGCGTATATCCTTACCTGCCTTCAGGAAATGTGATTGCTTCGGATCTTTATACTTTTAATACCAATGGTAAATTAACTGTTCTTACACCCAACTACATTTCAGCAAGCTGGTTACAGGGTAATGTTACAGATGCCCTAACTTCAGGAAGCATCAACAATGGTCTTGTAGAAATTCTAACCACTTCTCAAAACGATCAAACGGATTTAAGTGGCGTATATAAGACAGGGATAGGAATTCCGGGAAGCTACACTGTTCGATTCAGCAAGGTGGGTTATGTTACAAAGGAAATACAAAATGTTTCACTTGCAAGTGGTGTCACAACGCAGTTGGATGTTCAGCTTTTTCCATTGGCAAGTACAAGTGTAACCGGCACCGTTTCAGATTCCATCACTAATGAGCTGTTGGCTGACGCGCATATTTACCTTCGGGGAATTAATGTTGGTGAGTCGTATGAAATCACAACTGATGTGAATGGTGCATTCAGCCTATCACCTATTTACATAGATGATTATGATATCTATACTGGCAAATGGGGTTATCACGAATTTGCATCGCCAAATACAGAATTGAATCTGACCAGTGCGCCACTTGATCTCAAGTTATCAAAGGGTTACTACGATGATTTTATTGTCAACAATAATTGGGTTGTAACCGGAACTGCCACTACAGGAAAATGGGAACGCGGGGAACCTGTGGGTACTATTAATACAGATAATGTAGTCTATAACCCGGATCTCGATGTGACCAATGATTTTGGAGATTATTGTTTTGTTACCGGCAACGGAGGAGGCAGCGCAGGGTTTGATGATGTAGATAGCGGCAAGACTACGCTTACCTCACCTGTAATGGATTTGACAACTTACGAACATCCGGTAGTTAGCTTTTATTCCTGGTTTGCAAATGGCGGCGGCAGCGGAACGCCTAACGATACGTTGATCGTTTCTATCACCGACGGTACTACAACGGTTAAGATGGGCAATATCAAATTCCCGACATCACAATGGATTTATCATGAATATCAGGTTGCCAATTATCTCACACCTAATTCCACTATGAAAATTATTTTCTCATCCAGCGACCTCGCCAGTTCAGGGCATCTTGTTGAAGCAGCCATAGATAAGTTCCAGGTGCAGGATGGATTTGCAACAGGTATTGAAGATCAACAACTAGCTTTCAATTGTTGCAGTGCAAGTCCCAATCCTTTTTCATCAATTAGTACTATCAGGTTTGATTTTGGAACTACTTCTTTTAATGATGCTACATTAAATGTTTATTCAATGATGGGTCAATTGATGGAGCAACACGAAATTCATTCCTTATCAGGAACAATGAGCTGGGGAGCTGATCTGGCAGATGGGATGTATGTAATAAAAGTGATGATAGATGGGCAGACAGCATCAATAATGAAAATGGTGAAGGCCCGGCAGTAATTCTGTTTAATCAGGATTTTTTCCTTTAGAAAATCCGACTGCATTAAGATAAAAAATTAACATGTTTCGTAGTTACAATGTACCTATCGGAACATAAAAAAATCTGTCCTTTATTTCTACTACCATAAGGTTGCTCCTAACGGCGCAAGTCTGTAATTCTAAGTTCAACCTGTTGTGAAGTAAGCTTACTACCCGAAGCAAATGTGCTTCAGGCTACTTGATGACTCATTGAATTTTTATCCTTCAATTGTGCAGTTCACCCTGTCTTGTAAAATAACTGCCCGCAGCATTGTGCTGCGGGCCTCTTTATGAATAATTAAATTTTTACTCGGTTGTAGTTTCCATTGAAATAGGCATTATGACTTTCACATTCACTGCACGATTGTTATCAGTACCGGGAATCCACTTTGGCATATTTTGTAAAACCATTACAGCCTCCTGCACACAACCATAGCCAACACCATCACGCATTATTTGCGCATCATAAACTTTTCCTTCCCTGGAAACAATAAAACTCACGTACATCTTTCCACCCTTTGCATTACTCGATCTGAACTGCTGACACTTCAGATGAATTTGCAAATATCTCGATAGTGCGTTTTTCCCACCGGGGAAATATGGCATTACTGCAGGTGTTGAAATCACTTCCTCCGCATCAATTTTTTTACCAGCGGTATCAGATCCTTTTCCTTCTCCTGATCCTATTCCATTCACTGAACCTCCGGTTCCATTGTTTGAAGAACCAATTCCCAAACTGTCTGCTTTTCCTTCACCGCTATCTTTTGCATGGCTCGTAGTATCAGTATCCTTCTTTTCGGCTTGTGCTGTGTCTGCCACAATGGAAGTGGGCAATTTTTCTTTGGGTGATAAAGAAGATCGTTCTTCTTTTTGTACCTGTTGCTTTTTATCTTCCGAAAAACCGGGATTGGTTATATAAGGTATATCTCCCGAAGAAGAAGGCACTACTATCGATTTATGTTTTGATAAAGATAACTCCATCACAGTCCACAATGTGAAACAGAACAATAAAGCAATGATGAAAGCCTGTTTCAAACGCTCAGGATAACTTCTGCGCAATTCATAGGCGCCATATAATTTATTTCTTCCTTCAAAAATGATCTCATCAAGATCATTGGCAAACCATTCGGAGAAAAAATTTTTGGTTTTCATGGCTGATTGTTTTTCTCAAAACGTCAGCAGCAGTTCAAAGATTTTATGCATTAGTTTTTATTGCAATGTTATGACTTGCAAGAAATCAATCATTGAATGCCTGAAAATCTTTAGGGTTGCACTTTAATTACCCGAACCACTTCCGTGTGATCATCGAAGTTAAGTCGCAGAAAATAAAGGCCGTTTGAAGCATTTTTTAGCGCCGTAACAGGCAGATAATTATAACCGGTAAGGAAATCAGTTTCAAAGGCCTGCACCTTTTCACCATAAATATTAAACACCTCAATTTCTAATGTCTGCAACCTGGCAGTGTAGTATAACATACCGAAGGTATCACTGAAAGGATTCGGATAAATCAATGGTCCTGTGAGGGCGAGTTCGTTGGGTGCTTTGTCCGAAAGCATGAGATCCGCAACTTCATAATTTGGAATTCCGTATCCCATTGAATCATTAGGATTGTAATACAAACTGGCACTTTTTTCAATCGCATAAATTATTTCCATGTTGTTTTTATCGGGATGTGCCTGCCAAAGGCAAGCGGTCATGCCTGCGATGATTGGATTTGAAAGAGATGTGCCGTTAACCGTCACAATAATTCCGGAATAAGGTTCCACTACAGTTGCACGGATTCCCTGGGCTACTACATTGGGCTTAATGTCACCATCTGATGCAGGACCATGTGAACTTAACGAAGTAACTAGTCCTAATGAATCTACTGCACCTACCGTTAAAATACTATCCGCATCAGCCGGTGCAACGATGTAGAACCAGTCATGTTTTCCTTCATTACCGGCACTGTTGCAAACGATCATTCCTTTTGAGGCTGCAAAGTCCGCCGCCCGCGTAATCATAGTGGTATTGCCATCCAATTGAGCATAAGTATGATCGAAGGAGGCATCCTGAAATTCGGAATATCCCAACGAAGTAGTAATCATATCTGCTCCAAGGCTATCTGCTTTTTCGGCCGCCGCTGCCCAGTTGTGTTCTTCAATGGGATATTCTGAAAATCCATCCTCGGTTACAAACAAATACACACTTGCTCCGGGCGCGGTGCCAATCATGGTTCCGGGTAGATTGGACGAGATGGTGGACAATACAGAAGTGCCATGTCCACCGCCATGAAAGACACTATCATTGAGATCAACAAAATTCCAGGTTCCTAAGACTCTTTCCTGCTGAAACAGGCTATCAAAAACCCTGAGATTGAAAGCATTATCAAAACCCACATCCATTACGGCAATCACAATGCCTTCACCTTTATAACCTTGCTGATGTAAAACATTGCCATGCAACATTTCTATCTGGTTTGCTGCTTTCCCATAATCCAGTACGTTGTCGCTACTTAATTTTAAATCACCGGATCCTGTAGCTGATTTCAAGTTGCGTTTCAAATTGCTGATACGCACCGCTATTGGATAAGATGATTTTACGAATGGCAATGCCATTACTGCTGCAAGCATCAGCGAGTCATCTGTTTCTATCGAAATGGAATTGAGCCATTTTGATTGGTTAAGCAACTTCACCCCAATGTCAATCACTTGCTGAACATAGGCCGGATTGACCGGAAGATCATTTTCTGTAATTGGTATATCATAACGGTTTCTCCTGTCAATTGCACGCTGCGATAAAAAAGCTGCAGGATCTGAAACGGAGAAAGGGTTGTCTTGCTTGTCCTTAAATTCAACGATGTAACGGTGATATGTACTTGTCTGCGAAAACAGATTGTGCTGCTGTAATAGCATCACAATAGTGGCAATGAAAAAGCACCTGAGTTTCATAAGCGGTAAATTTATAAGAAAATCAACAGATCCGCTGAACGCCATCATGTTATGCGTCACAGTTGTGTTAATAATTCACAGACGTCGATGTTACACTCGATTTCCTATCGAAATTGTTTATGAATGCTATTCAGAAAACGAATCAACTTACATTGTTTTCAACAAGCAGATCGAAGCCCATCATGACTGATTGTGACGCTTCCTTCGTATTGCCGATTTATAACGCTATCTTTGCGCCTCCAAATTTTAACCCACTGCATGCAATCCATTAGAAATATTGCCATTATCGCCCACGTCGATCATGGGAAAACCACCTTAGTAGATAAAATTCTTCATCAGTCGAATTTGTTTCGTGATAACCAGGAAACAGGCGACCTTATATTAGACAGTAATCCACTGGAACGGGAACGTGGAATAACCATTCTTGCAAAAAATGTTTCTGTTCGTTACGGTGATACTAAAATCAATATTATTGATACGCCCGGTCACGCAGATTTCGGCGGCGAAGTAGAGCGTGTGCTGAACATGGCTGACGGCGTTTTATTATTGGTGGATGCATTTGAAGGTGCTATGCCGCAAACGCGTTTTGTTTTGCAGAAAGCGCTTGAACTTGGCAAGCGGGCTGTGGTAGTTATCAACAAAGTTGATAAACCGAACTGCCATCCTGAATTGGTACACGAGCAGGTATTCGAATTATTCTTTAATCTGAATGCAACGGAAGAGCAGCTTAATTTTCCAACTATGTATGGTTCTTCCAAACAAGGATGGATGAGTGACGACTGGCAGAAACCCACCGAGAACCTGATTCCTTTATTCGAAACCATCATCAATTATTTTCCGGAAGCGCCTGCATTGGAAGGAACTCCCCAGATGCAAATTACTTCGCTTGATTATTCTTCCTACACAGGTCGAATTGCAATCGGACGCTTGCTGAGAGGCACAATAAAAGAAGGCATGCCTGTGAGTCTTGTGAAAAGAGATGGCAAGGTTTTGAAATCGCGGATCAAAGAATTGTACACATTTGAAGGTCTTGGCAGGAAGCGCGTAACGGAAGTAAGTTCAGGAGATATCTGTGCTATTTTCGGTATTGAAGATTTTGAAATTGGAGATACCGTTGCTGACTTTGAAAATCCGGAAGGATTGAAACCCATCGCGATTGATGAACCAACGATCAATATGTTGTTCACGATCAACAACTCTCCTTTCTTTGGCAAAGAAGGAAAGCTGGTAACGTCACAACGCGTGCGTGAGCGCCTCGAAAAAGAAACAGAAAAAAATCTTGCACTTCGTTTGGAAGATACCGATTCACCTGATGCAATCCTGGTATATGGTCGCGGTATTCTGCATCTTTCCATTCTTATTGAAACCATGCGTCGCGAGGGTTATGAAATACAGGTGGGTCAACCCAAAGTAATTGTTAAGCATATTGAAGGCGTGAAATGCGAACCGGTGGAAGTGCTTACAGTAAATGTGCCGCAGGAATTTGCCGGCAAAGTGATTGAACTTGTTTCTGCACGCAAAGGCGAAATGACTATTATGGAGCCTAAAGGGGATGTGCAACACCTGGAGTTTAATATTCCTTCACGTGGATTGGTTGGCTTGCGAAATAATATGCTGACTGCGACGGCCGGTGAAGCCATCATGGCGCATCGTTTCAAGGCGTTCGAGCCCTGGAAAGGAAATATTCCCGGTAGGAACAACGGTGTATTACTTGGGTTGGAAAAAGGACTTGCCACTGCTTATTCTATTGATGCCTTACAGGACCGGGGCACTTTCTTTATAGAACCCGGAGAAGAAATATATGGCGGACAAATTATTGGTGAGCATATTCGTCCGGGAGACCTGGTGATTAATGTAGTGAAGACTAAAAAACTTTCGAATATGCGTGCTTCAGGAACTGATGAAGCGGTGCGTATTGCGCCAAAAGTTAATTTCTCGCTTGAAGAAGCGCTGGAGTTTATACAGGAGGATGAGTTTGTGGAAATCACACCAAAGTCAATTCGTATGCGCAAAATTATTCTCGACCATAACGAGAGAGCAAGAAAGACGAAGGAAGTGGTTGCTGTTGTCTGATGCACCTATTGAATTACCGGCACCTAATAAATTGCGGCGGACTTGCCGGACTTACCTTCTTTGTTCAGCACCTGAACTGTGCGGCGGTAAAAGGCATTGGCACGGCTAGCAGTGTCACCAATGCAAACAACACCCAACTTTCCATAACGGGAAAGTGCTCCCATGAGGTGAAACATAACACCTTGCTGCAGACTTCCGTCATACTGAAGACGGTTTGTAATAGCAATATCCATTAGGTCGTAAGGAGTGAGACCGATGTACGCATCACTTCGCAGGTTATCTGAACTGAAGTAATAGCGTTGCTGGCCGTTAGCTGTATGGTAAATCCCTGTT
Source organism: Chitinophagaceae bacterium (assembly GCA_016717285.1). Taxonomy (NCBI): domain Bacteria; kingdom Pseudomonadati; phylum Bacteroidota; class Chitinophagia; order Chitinophagales; family Chitinophagaceae; species Chitinophagaceae bacterium. The sequence continues at coordinate 1,686,137 of JADKFU010000005.1, read as the reverse complement.
TCCTCATTGTAATTCCCTACTGTAAGGCCCTGCAGCATCAGGAAGGGATGCGTAGTACCACCTTTACGCAAATTCAATTCAAGTGCATAATGCTTCCATCCTGTCTCCTTTTTACCGAAATAAAATCGGCACCGAAACGGCCAATTACACCATAGTCTTTTAACCTGCCTGCTATTCTCCTGCCCATGCTTCCAATTTCTTTCGCGTATTCAGGATTCGCGGGGAAATTAGCACCAATAAAAACCTGTCCGCTATCACCGCCTAATAACTGGTCGTGGGTTGAAAGTACCTCTACACAACCCAGCGGATTGATCCTGCATTGTACGGATGGAGATTGTTTTGCAGCACCGGGAATAAATTCCTCCACCACTCCTTTCATTGCTTTGAATTTGTCAATGAAGCTGTCATAGGTGATATCCGGCGCTACAATTTCCATTTTTTTTCGAATCGTATTTCGGATAAAACTTCTCAGGTGACCATTTTCCGGAAATTGCTTAAAAGAGAAAATGGCATTGCCTTCTCCCGAAAAACCTTCATTCAATTTAACAACTGCTTTATCAAGGAATAGATTTTTCCTTTTTAATGCTTCCAATGCATCTACAATGTCGGTCTCATCCCTCAGGTCTTCAAAGCCGGCCGGAATATCAAAGCCGCATTCTTTAAATATTTTTCGGCTGCCGCTCTTGGTGCCAATATGCAGCAAATCAGGATCAACTCCATAAATAGGCAAGCCAAGCTGAACTGCAAGTGTACGCTCAAGCTCAGTCATATTGAAGCAGGCAATGTGTGCCAGATGACCTCCCTGAATCTTGTTGCGGATCCTTTCAATCAACCTGGGGCGTTCCAGTATCTTTTCTGTTAGGGATTTTGAACTGTCATCAAAGCAACTCAGCATGGTTAGCCGTTGCTGGGCATGGTAACCGGTAATGCCGGGCAACAAATGAAGGTAATAGTCAACTATAACGGGATCTATCGGAATGCTGGTAACATAAATGATATGCGTCCGGGGCATCCGCAGCAACATCAACAGACACAATAGGCGCTCTTCATAGAATACCGAGCCTTTGACTTTTGAAAGAATTTCCTGATCAACCGACAGACTGGGTATAATGACGATCGTTTTCTCTGCCAGGATATTGAGAAAGATATCTTCATACTCATGTGCAAAGGAAAGCTGGAGTGCATGATACCTGTTACGTTCTTCATCTGAACCGGAAACCGGTGAAACGTTATCGTGGTGTGGGGAACCGATAGAAACTGCGTATTCCTGGTTCATGCAGCGAGGTAATTTACTTGCAAGTTAGCAAAGTAAAAAGCAAACCAACCATACATTCAATTAATGAAAAGTTAATCTTCATACATTCAGCCGTTACCTGAAAAGTTGCTCCATTCTATTCAGTTGTTCCTTTGAACCCATGGTAATCAAACGGTCGCTGATGGTAACAATAACAGACGGAGACGGATTAAGGAGATATTCGCCGGAAATATTTTTTATTCCCAGAATGGTTGCGCCCGTATTTTTCCATCCATCAATTTCGGAGAGCATGCATTTATGCTTCACCATAATTTCAGCTATCTGAAAATCCTCACTATTCTGCGTGGAGAGGTAATCCAGAAATTCTTTTACGTCAGGATTCACTACCAGTGTTGCCATATGTGTGCCGCCGATTTTGTCGGGCATGATTACATTGGCAGCACCCGCAATCTTCATCTTACTTACTGATGTATCACTGGAAGCCCGCGTAATTATTTTCAATTTTGGGTTCAATGCTTTTGCAGTCAGCACGATGAAAACATTGTCTGCATCATTTGGCAGTGTGATAATTAAGGCCTGCGCCTGCAGAATGCCGGCATGTGTTAACACTTCATCTTCGGTAGCATCTCCCACGAGGAAATAGTCAATACTCCTGCCCGCATTTTCAATCAGCTCTGCATTTTTCTCAATTATCACAACAGGCGTTTTACTCATGTGAAGGATCTCAAATGCAGATTGACCGTTTCTGCCATATCCACAAAGAATGACGTGGTTGCTGAGGTGCTTTATCTTATTCTTCATGTTGTACAATTTATAGTTGCGCTGAAATTGACCATCAAGCAGGTAACGGGTGATGTAGGCCAATGAAAATGAGATGGCAATAACCGTTACCATTATCAGGATGATCGTGAAAATCATTCCATGAGGTGAAAGGGGATGCACTTCTTCGAATCCGACGGTTGCAATGGTAATCACCGTCATATACACCGCTTCAATCCAGGTATAGTTCTCAATGAGCATGTAACCGGCCGTTCCAAAAATGACCATCACCACAAACACGAGAAAAACTTCGAAGATTCTGAAAAAAGGATGGTTAATAAACCGGAATCTCATGTTCTAAAAGTAGGAAGATTGCTTTCAGGAAGGGACTTTTTTTCAGAACCAGATTGATAAGCGGAGATTACAATAGCAGCATGCTGCATCCATTGCTGGCAATATATTTTTTTCAGCTACTCACATTGAGAATGACGTTGCCTTTAAAATTTCAGGTTAACTCCCACCATTGCCTGAAATCCATAAGTGGGATAATTAAACCACGCTGTATTCTTTGCGCCAAAAATATTATTGAATGCCAGCCAGCCGGAAATGTTTTTCTTGTAATCATAAGTGAGTGAAATGTTCACATCCGCTCTCCCTTTTAATTGGGTGGATGTTGTTTCGGAAGGCAGGATGGTATAAGCGCCACTGTTTGCAAAAAAATCAACTTGGGCGAAAATCTTATTTTGAAGATTGTAATTCAGTGTTAAGTCGAGCTGTGATTTTGGAATTCCCCATGGCTGATCATCAAAATCCATATCGTAGGAATTAGCTTCTCCACTCAATACTACATTGATTCGCTCCGACTGACGATAAGCAATTTCCGCATGCACATTTATGATGTTCAGATTGTAATAGTATTCCAGGTTGTAATAAGCCGGGTTGATCTGATCAGGCAAATAAACAGGCAGGTTTGTTTGTGAGCGGAAACCGCCTCTCAGGTTATAAGAGATATTATTTCCGTAGCTGCCTTTAATACCAAGAAATACATCATTGAATTTAGAAAAAGAGGAGCTGGTGTTTACCAAATAAGGATTTACAGTGGTGATTTCCGGCAAGGTGTTAGGCTTCCATCCTCCTTCCCAACCGATATATGGTATCAGGTATTCACCAATCAATTTATACTCACCATGCAATCGCGGAAAAAAGCTAACGGCCTTGTCAAATACATTCACATTTACACCTGCTTGTATCAAAATATTTTTCTGCTTAAACTGGTAGTACGGAACAACAGATAAAAGTGATTGAGCAGTATCATAAACGCCAATCAGTTTATCGTGCAGGTTTTCATAGGTGAATTCAAGGTTTGCGCTATGAATTTTTTGTATTTGTTTCTGTAGCAGAAAATTAAAATTGAAATAATCTTCCTTTTCAGGTAATAAAAACGAATTGTTGGATTGCCAGTCAAAATGATAATACTTAAATCCAAAATGATAATTAATGTTGTTTTTGTTGTTCGTGTTTTGAAATCCAATCTCAAACGGAAGCAGGATATAAGTTCGCTTCAGATCCTGCTTGTCATTGTCAGTTGAATCAGTTACCGCTTCAGCATAGTTATAATTCTTTCGAAAATCGTAACCTGCAGTTGCAGAAAGCACCGAACCACCGACATACGCGCTTCCAAATAAATCAATACCGGTATGACTGAAATCCTGGTAATCAATTTTGCTGCCGTTGGAAGAAAGATGATGAAGATTTAATCCATAGCTGAAACTTTTCGAATTGCCATTGTGAAGATGCAGGTCGATTAATGGAGTGAGCTGCATTCCGAATCCTGCTTTTAGAAAGTTATTCTGCAATGCAACAGGTTCCGTCACCGGCAGTGATACCGCGCGAATTTCCGCCGGTATAAAAGGTACTTCTATCAAATGAGGTTTAACGTCATAGCTTAATGTTGTCATGCTTGTATCAGTCAATGCAGGTTCAGCATTAAAATCAATCTTTTCAGCGTCGGCCAGCAAAGGTTGATACGCTTTTACAATATCAACCTGTTCAGCAGCAATGTTTCCCTGCGAAAATGAATGCTGGAAGGAAATCAGCATCATCAAAAAACTGAATGCTGCTGCGAAGCATTTCCCTCGCAAAGATTTGCGTTGACCATTAGCATGAAAATTATTCATTACAGCGCAACTGATTTTGTTCCTTATCATCTACTATTGAATATTAACTATTCACCATTCACTATTACTTGTCGCCCACTCCGGGAATTGAATCCAACTCCATTTCATCCGGCTGATTTTCCGGTTTTAACCTTGATTGATTCGCTTCCTTCTCTGTTACGTTTTTCAACTTCTCTTTAGCAGTGGACACGATTTCATCCGCGCCTTTATAATTATCAATCACACTTTGCAAGGTTGATTTGGCCTGGAAATAATCACCGTCTGTTTCGAAAATATCCGCTATGAGCAAGTAAGATTTCGCAATCCAGTAATCATAAACAGGCTTCTGCTTCAGCAAAGCATAACATTGTGCTTCCGCTGCTTTTAGGTTATTCTGTTTGAAATAAATTTCCGCCATCCGGTACCCGGATTCAGCTCCGATCGCAGATTTTTCTTTGGATACAACTGAATATTCAGCGAATGCCTTTGTAAGATCCTGCTGCGCATCATACACTTTTGCGAGGTAATAATGCGCTTCTGTGAGATCTGCTGCCTTCGCATTCTCGGCATTCAGTAATTGCTCTGCGGACGAAACAACATCATTGTAATGGCTGAGATAATAAGCGCTGTACATCATGCCCTTTGTTGCTTCTGTACTGTTGGCCTTGAACTCTGCATTTTCACGAAGCTTTTTGTAATAGTTGTAAGCACTGCTGTAATCCTTTTTTTGCGTGTAGCTGATACGTGCGGCATTCAGCAATGATTTTTCTGTGAAGCGTGACTGAGGCTGACCTGCAACAAAAGCATAATCAGTTAAAGCCGCATCAAAATCATTTTGATTGAATAAGCATTCAGCTCTGTAGAAGTGTGCAGGTGAGGCAAAAGCTCCAGCAGGAAAAGCAGTGAGATAATTTGAAAATTCTTTGATCGCACCGCTGCAATCATTCTTTGAATATTTATTTTCGGCTGCCTGGTACATGACTGAATCTTTCACAGCATCGGTGACGTTGATATTTGCGATACCTTTTACAAAATCAAGATATCCCTGCGCATTTCCCTGTGAAGTATAAATTTCCTTAACGCCGTTCAGCGCCTCTGCGCCTTCAGGTGATTTAGGATATTTATTCAGCACCCAGCGATATTCCCGTAACGCATCGTCATCTTTATCGAGGTTGAAATAAATCAGTCCCATTTTCAAGTGCGCTTTACTCACATAATTACTGTTTGGATACTTCTCAATAACCTGGCTGAAGGCTGTTGCGGCATCCTGATATGCAGGCACGGTGAGATTAGTAGTACCCAGTTCATACAACGCGTCATCCATATAAATACTTCCAGGATAATCAGTGATAATCCTTCTAATCGCTGATAATTTTTCAGCAGTTTTATTCTGAAGTCCGAGTATCACCGCTTTCTGATACAAAGCATAATCAGCACCTTGCAATTTTTCAGAAGCCACTTCTTCATAGTTACCAATGGCCGCGCTGTAATTTTTTAATACAAATCCACAGTCGCCATTTCTCAAAGTTGCATCCGCATAAATTTTCTTCATGGAAGCATCGCCGGAAGCAGCGGTTGACTTCATCACACGCTGAAAATAATCGGAAGCGTTGGCATAAGATTCCTGTTTTAGATAACAATAACCTATCGTGTATGCTGAATGTATGTCCGACACATTAGCGGGAAGTTTGGTTTTGTTATCCGTGAAGTCAGCAAACTGAGAAAGAGCAGTAATGGCATTACTATACTTTTGTTGCTTATAAAATGATTGTCCTTTCCAAAAGTATGCTGCGGCCTGCAACGATCCATCCACAGGGTTTTTCAACGACTCATCAAAGGTGGCAATGGATTCATTCAGTTCACCGGCATTGTATAATTCCGTTGCACGTGAATAGGCAACTTTCTGATATGCTTTTCTTATTGCAGGATTCTTAGCATCCATTGTACGCAGCAAAGTGAGTGCATCCCTGTAATTCTGAGTGGATAAAAACTCCAGCGAGAGTAGTTCCTTTGCTTCGCCAACGTTGGAAGACTTTGGAAAAGACGTAATAAAATCCTGCAATGCCGCAACAGACACATCGTGGTAATTGAGTTCGAAGGAAAGTTTTGCAAACTGAAAGGATGCATTTTCCTTTACAAACAAATCAAAATTCATTCTTGAAGCCTGTTCAAAAGCCAACCTCGCATTGCTCTTCTCTCCTGTTTTCAGGTAACAATCTCCCATCAGGTACAATGCATTTTGACCCAGGGAATCATCAAGCACATTAAGTTCTTTAAAGCTGTTGATGGCAGCTGCATAATTTTTTGTCTTGTATTGACAAAACCCAATCTGGTATATATCCGATTTATTCAACTTTGGAGCTGCACTCATAAAAGCCGTGAAGTAAGGCATTGCTTTGTCGTACTGCCCTTTTTCAAAATAAGACTTCCCGGTCAACTGCTGCATTTCAAGTCCATATTGCAATTTATCATCGCTCTTAAATCCATTGGCATAGTTGATCTCTTCATCATACTTTTTTTGCTGGAAATAGATATTGGCAATGTAGTAGGGCACGATGGAATGATATAACTCTGATTTTTCCACTTCCTGAAAAGAAGCAAGCGCTTCCTTATAGCTACCTTCTTTATAAGTGATGTAGCCATAATAATAATTGGCCGGATAATAATACCCTCCTTTCAGCGTGCGTACTTCATTCAAGAGTGGCTTGGCTTTTTCAAATTCTTTTTTATAGAAATAGCTGAATCCCATCTGAAAGTTATATTCCGTCTTCTCTTCTGCTGAAAGATCAGCCGGATCAACTTTCTTATACCAGGTTATGGCCTTGTCATATTTCTTCTGATCGAAATACAAATCGGCCAGGTGGAAATAGGCCAAACGTGTGGTAGCATTTTCCTCGTAATTATTCACCAGGTCAAGAAACAATTTTTCGGCATCAGGGCGACTGAGCATTTTGCTGCAGCGTGCATCAAAATAAAATGCTTCCAGCAATAATAAGTGACTGGAAGTTTCATTTTGTTTTTCAAAATCTGCAATGGCCTGCCGGAATTTCTCCTGTGCAGCTCCATATTTTTCCTGCTGAAACAACATAATTCCGGTCTTATAACTGAGTGCCGGATCAGTATAAACATTGCTTTGCTGGGCTTCTGCAAATGAAGCAGCAAGCATGAAAACAGCAATAATAAATAATATGATTTTGCTATGCTTTATCAAGACAATCGGGCTTGTTGAAAAATGACTTCAAAATTCACGTCTTCCATCAACTTTTCGAGTGAATACATCAAAATGATATACACATTCAAAATGCAGGTTGTACGCTGATGATTACACTTGTTTGAAATGAAAACAGTTGTTACTGTTTGATCCACGCAAAATCACTCATTAAAAAAGTAATGGATGCGTGTGAAAGGTAGCAAGGAATGAATACCGGAATAATTTTAGAAGGTTAACGACGCACCCACGCTCGGTAGTATGGGCAACTGATTCACACGCTGATAACTTACCCTGTCGAAGTAAAAAATATTCTCACGGTTATAGACATTGATGATGCTGGCATTGAGTTCCAGCATGCTGTTTTCCGAAATCTGTATTTTCTTTTTTACCGCTAAATCGACGCGATGGTAGTAAGGTAACCTGCCGGTATTTAAACTGTCGTCATACACAATTCCAAGGTTGCCGTTCTGTGTAGTGTAGTTTGTATTGATGCCATCAAGAAAATTAACCTGCTCATAAAATCCTTGTGTAAGTGTAAATGGAAATCCTGAACCGAAGTTAAAGCGGACGTCCACTTCCCAACTTTTATCTTTTCCCCAGGTATAAGATGCTACAATATTCAGGTTGTGACGACGGTCAAAATGTGGTGGATAAACCTGTTCGCCATTATCACGGCTGACATATCCCAAAGAGTAGGCAATCCATAAATAGAAATTCCGGTAGTCATATTTCACCAAAAAATCCAGTCCATAAGCTTTGCCTGTTTCCACTTCGAAATCCGGATCTTCAGGCAACAATTTATTCCTGTTGATATTGATCAACTGGCCGAACTTTTTATAGTATGGTTCAAAAGTCAGCTCAATATTCTTTGTAAGGTCGGCTTCCACTCCAATCACAGCCTGGCTGGCAACCTGCAAATTGGTTTTTACAGGTTTTCCATCGGTTCCGTTGAGCTGACCATCAGGTGCTGTAAGAAATCCTGTAAATAGATTCACCACATCCTGGTCCGATTTAGTGCTGATGAAATTTTGTGAATACATACCTATTGCACCTTTCAACCGTATGCCATCTGTTAAATTGTATTTCACGGAGATGCGTGGTTCAGGCGAAAAGGCAGGCAGAGAAGCATAGTATTGAAGGCGGATACTTGGTTCCAATATAAATTTCTCATTAAAGATGTGTTTATAAACAAGAAACCCTGACAACTCAGTTGTATTGTTATTCTGTTCTATTTTCAATCCAAGCGAGTTATAAAACTGAAGCTCAGTTCTGAACCCACCAATATCAAAACCATATTTCACATCGCCATGCGGAAGAAAGTAAGTGAAATCAATATTCAGATCAAATCCATTAATGCCGCTTGTTCTTGGTTTACCATCGGCTTCCAGCAGTGAAATATTATAATCGGAATAGGAAATCGTGCCTCCTATTAACACCTTTGACCCACCCGGCACAATTACGAAATTGGTACCAAAGCCATATGATTTCCAATCGAAATCTGATACGAACTGATAATTCACATGATCGTTGAAATTGAAACCAAAGAAACTCAGCTTGCTGCCGCTGGCACTGTTGAGAGAAATCTTTCCATACAGATCTGTAAAACTGTATGGCAGACCACCTGTATCGATGTAACTATAAAACAGTTGAGATGATTTATCGAGATAGGAAGACTTTCCGGTAAACATATAAGAGACACTGGAGCCGGCATCATTGAGTTTTTTTATAGGTCCTTCCAAAACTACTTTAGTGAGAAACGGGTTCACCGCTACTTTTCCTGCAAACTGTTTTTTATTGCCATCGCGTGTAGTAACATCTAAAACCGCTGACAAGCGATCACCATACTCAGCGCTGAATCCACCGGTAAACACTTTTACATTGCGAATAATATCTGTTTCGAACACAGAGAAAAGTCCGATGGAGTGAAAAGGATTGTAGATGGTCATGCCATCCAGCAATACTTTGTTCTGAATGGGAGAACCGCCGCGAATGTATAATTCACCGCCCTGGTCACCTGTAAAAACCACACCGGGCAGCACCTGAAGGTATTGCGCAAGATCCGCTTCACCACCCACTGACGGAATGCGTGTAATATCCTTTGTAGTAATCTTTGTCATCGAAACAGCTGTTTCCGTTTTCTTTTCTTCACGGGCAGCACTGATGTTTACATTCTCGAGTTCAATGGCAGATTTGGAAAGAAAAAGCTGCTGATTCAAAATTTCATTGGGCTTAACGGTAATTGGTATTTCAACAGTATCAAATCCTAACTGTGTGCAGAAGATCATGTAAGAGCCGGGCTTTACATTGGCAATATTGTAGAGTCCGTCTTCATTGGTTTGCGCGCCGAGTCCTGTTCCTTTCAGAATTACGTTGGTATAAATAACAGGTTCACCAGTCGACTTTTCATAAACAAGTCCTCGAACGGTTGCGTTTTGCGCCAACAATTGTGTCGTGAAACATGATAACAAGAGAAAGAAAAGAACTGTATAAAATCGCATCCTGATTTGAGTTGTCGTTGTTAAAAATGTTACTGTAAATTGTTACATCTGTTACTTATAAACAATTCTAATAATTGATTTCGGTTGATTAGGTTAAGTTCAATTCCCTTCAGAAAATAATGAAAAGGAAAGTTTCTGATTTGTTATGGCTGCCATGCTCCCAATCCTTCCCTTACCAGCATTGGTTCATCCTGTGTGTAGTCAATTACTGTTGAAGGCATATTTCCGCCTGAACCGCCGTCAATCACAATAGCGAGCTGACTGTGAAACCGGTTTTCAATTTCACGCGGATCAGTGATGTAATCAAGAATCACATCCTCATCATGCAATGAAGTGGAAATGATCGGATGCCCCAAAGCTTTAGCAATGGCACGTGCGATTTCATTGTCAGGAATGCGGATTCCAACAGTACGTTTATTGGTTTGAAAAAATCGGGCTACCTGTGGAGCAGCATTCACAATCATGGTGTAAGGTCCGGGAAACAAGCGCTTCATTTCTTTAAACACAGGAGTATCCAACCCTGCAGTGTATTCCTGCGCCTGCGCAATGTCGCTGCAGATGAATGAAAAGTCAGGCCGTTTTTTTCCACTCATCTTTATTAACCGTTCAATCGCTTTGGGTTGAAAAAGATCGCCGCCAAAGGCATACACAGTATCTGTGGGAAATACAACCAAGCCACCCTTCTTCAACTCATCAACCACCAGGTTGATCTTTTGCTCACTGATTCTGTTTGAATGTATCTTGAGTAACAACGATGAACTATTTACTATTGAAAAAAATAATTGATAGCCGGAAATTTTGCCCGAACGAAAAACCTATTCGATTATGCGGCAATCACTTTGTTCACCAACTCAGCGGCTTCGCGAAGTTCGATGGCGCTGAACACTTTTAATCCTGATTTGTCAATTATTTCTTTTGCCAATTCAGCATTGGTGCCCTGCAAACGGACAATAATCGGGACATGAATAGTTCCGATGTTTTTGTATGCATCCACAATTCCCTGGGCCACACGGTCGCAACGAACGATGCCGCCAAAAATATTGATGAGAATGGCTTTCACATTCGGATCAGACAAGATGATGCGGAAACCTGCTTCTGTAGTTTGCGCATTGGCTGTTCCACCTACGTCGAGAAAATTAGCGGGTGAACCACCTGCAAGCTTAATCATGTCCATGGTGGCCATGGCAAGACCGGCACCATTTACCATGCAGCCGACATTGCCATCGAGCTTGATGAAGTTGAGGTTAAAACGACTCGCTTCCACTTCCGTTGGATCTTCCTCGGAAACATCGCGTAAGTCAGCGTATTCTTTATGCCTGTATAAAGCATTGTCGTCCACTTTAACTTTTGCATCTACCGCGATGATGCGGTTGTCTGACGTTTTTAAAGTCGGATTGATTTCGATCAATGCGCTATCCAATTCAACATATGCTTTGTAAACAGCGGTTACGAAGGAAACCATGTTTTTATAGGCATCACCGGATAAGCCGAGGTTGAAAGCAATCTTTCTTGCCTGGTAAGGATTCAGGCCATCTTTTGGATCCACCCATTCCTTATGAATTTTCTCAGGTGTTTTAGCAGCCACTTCTTCAATGTCCATTCCGCCTTCTGTGGAATAGATGATCACATTCCTTTTTTGCTCACGGTCGAGTAACACGCTCATATAAAATTCCTTGCGGTCTTTTTCATCGCCGTAATACACATCTTCCGCAATCAATACCTTGTTCACTTTTTTTCCTGCAGGACCGGTTTGCGGAGTAACCAACTGCATACCGATAATCTGCTCAGCTTTCTCTTTCAGTTTATCTAAGGAGGTGGCCACTTTCACGCCGCCACCCTTGCCTCTTCCACCTGCATGAATCTGTGCTTTCACCACCCAAATAGCAGTGCCGCGTTCGTTCTTCAATTGCTTGGCTGCTTCAATAGCAGCATCCACGGATTCCACTGCAATACCTTCCTGCACCGGAACGCCGTATCGCTTCAACAATTCTTTTCCCTGGTATTCGTGTAAATTCATGGTAGCTTTTTAAAAGACGCGCAAAAATAGCTTGAATAATCTGAAATCTGAAACAGGTTTCGGTGTATGGTGGAATTCCATCGACCAACAAAATCAAACTGACATCATGGTGACATAAAAATTGATGCTGCGCGAATTCGGATTTATAATCATAGGTGTTCGAATCATTGAACTATTGAATTTATGCAGAGGAATTATTGTCTGTTGTGGCGAGAAGCAAAAAAATTGTCATTTAAAGCGGTGTCGAAGAAAGACAATTTCTTTTGGGAGGGCTATAACAAAAACAAATGTCGCGGTTCGACTACGCTCACCGTGACATTGTTTTTGTTCCACTCTAATGCCCGTTCGACCACGTAAATCACGAATCAAATCTTCTTTTAATTTTCAGTAAAGCAGAAACTCACCAAGCTTTCAAACACCTATTGATTTGTAGTTCCGGACTTATTGAGATTGGAATTTAATCTACTCTTTTAATGTCTTTTATAATTTTTGTGTGACAGTGGCAAAGTAAATTCCGGAAGGAAGATCGGAAACATCTATCAAGCGGTTTTTGAAATAATGAAAAAGAACTGATTTCCGCGGACGAACGGGCATATGAGTGAAAAAGAACAATGTCACAGTGAGCGTAGTCGAACTGCGACATTGTTTATGTTGATGTACTTCAAAAAATGTTCTTCGACTCCCTCAAAATTTAAAATCCGAACTTCATTTTAGAACAGAACGCATTCAACAAAATATAAAATTTATGAATGAATCACAAGTATTCAGCTTCTGGTTTATGTTTTTACACTGGCTCCGTCTCATCAAGAAGACGCAGGAAACTTGCCTTTCAAAATCTCAAGACATCAGTCTATAAAATATCGCAACGATGATTATCAAAAAAATACTGGTGTAAATCAGCTTATTATACTTCGCAAGCCAGTTCGGAAGATAGATATCAAAATTATCAGCGGACGAATCGGAATACTTTCTCGCCATTACAGTAAGCGGGCACCTGTTTCCAAAGATCAGCAACACTATTCCTTCCAATACAATGAGACTGATTCCTATCCAAACCCATTTGTCAATTTTCCCGGCGATCGCAGCATATGCAAGATAGCCAAGCACTATATTGAAAAAAATCCAGACGATTGTATGGATGATTTTGATCATTTTCAACTTTGCAACGGTTGTCATAATAAGAATCTATTTTTTTGCATCGCACATATGCAAGTCATGGTGTATGCAGGAGAATTCAATGCGACTAATTTACTTTTTACCACCTGCAACATACATGTATTGCGTGATAGAAAATAATATAGCGCTTAGTCCACCGATCCGGTCCAAATGATGCTTTAGCCAATGATGTGATACAAAAATTGTTTCTTTGGCGATTGCAATTTTCATACATGATACAAGCTACCAACATTCATAAATACTATGGCGATCTTCATATTCTGAGGGGCGTATCAATTGATATTGCTAAAGGTGAGGTGGTTTCAATAGTCGGACCTTCGGGGGCAGGAAAGAGCACGCTGCTTCATATTATGGGCACACTGGATCGTGCGAACGAAGGAAAGGTTTTGTATGAAGGCACTGATGTTTTTCAACTTCCTGATAAGAAGCTGGGCATCTTCAGAAATCAGCACATTGGTTTTGTGTTTCAGTTTCATCACCTCTTGCCTGAATTTACTGCTATTGAAAATGTGTCGATACCTGCGCACATTGGCGGCAGAGAGGTGAAGCAAACCAGGGAAAGAGCAAAGGAGCTGCTCTCCTATCTCGGATTGAAAGACAGAATGGAACACAAGCCTTCTGAACTTTCCGGCGGTGAGCAGCAGCGTGTAGCTGTTGCGCGTGCCCTCATTAATTCGCCCAAAGTGGTGCTGGCAGACGAACCATCAGGTAATCTTGATTCTGATTCGGCTAAAGAGCTGCACACGCTATTTTTTCAATTGCGTGAAAAATTCAACCAGACATTTGTGATTGTAACGCACAATGAGGAACTCGCGAATTTGGCGGACAGGAAGTTGACGATGAAGGATGGAGCGATGATTTGAGTTTTGAGGTCGGACCCTTCGGCTCGCTCAGGAGCCGACGCGGCGGAGTCGGACTTTTAGACCTTTCTAATCTTCGACACTTCGATCTTTCGGTCCTTCGGTCCTTCGACCCTTCGACCCTTCGACAAGCTCAGGGCAAGCAAGCTCAGGGCAGGCAAGTTCAGGGCAAGGAAGCACAATGCAGACAAGTCAGGGTTCAGCACTGTGTGGTCGGGCCCTTCGACTCCGCTCAGGGACCGACGTGGCGGATTCGGGAACCCTAAACAACGTCATTGCATGAAGGCAAATGCATAGTATCATTCAATATTGGTTCGGTGAAGTCGGTTTGACGAAATAAATTTTCCCCCTTCAGCAAACTTTTTATATTTCGGCCAACAAATAAAATTCCCATGAACAAATTTTCACTCCTGCTGATTACCATCATCCTTATTGTTACCGCAAGCATCAGTTGCAAAAGAAGCGCTGGTCCTGCAGAAAAAGACAAAGAAAGAAAGACATTGTCGTTGCAGAATATTGATACTGCTATCAAACCCGGCGATGATTTTTTCCTGTATGCCAACGGCAACTGGTACGACACTGCCACCATATTACCTACTGAATCAAGAGCCGGCGCGCGCCTTGAAATGGATTATAAAACCAAAGCAAACATCAAAAGCATTTTGGAAGAAGCTGCTGCTTCCAATTCAACTAAAGGAAGCGTGGAACAAAAGGTCGGTGATTTTTATGCATCAGGAATGGATACTACCGCCATTAATCAGTTGGGTTATCAACCCGTAAAGCCTTACCTGGATCAGATTGAAGCTTTGCAAAATGCACAGGATGTGATGAAGTTTGCAGCATCACAATGGACGCTTTACCATCCAATGCTGATTGGTCAATATGTGGCACCCGACGATAAAAACAGCACCAAAAATATTGCAATCTATTTTCAATCCGGACTTGGGTTGCCTGACCGTGATTATTATTTCATGCAAGATGAAGGCACCCGGGAAGTGGTGAAAGCTTACCTGAAGTATATCAGCGCTTTATTTCAATTAACAGGTGATGATTCCGTTACTGCAAATAAGAATGCGACCATCATTTACAACTTAGAAAAGCAACTTGCTGCAAGTCATCGCACCAATGTTGAGTTGCGCGATCCGCAAAGCAATTACAATAAAATGTCGGTGGCTGACCTTGATAAAAAAATGCCTGCGATCGGATGGAAAGAAGTGTTCAGCAACCTGCATGTTTCAACTGATTCAGTAAATATGAGTCAGCCTGCCTACTATTTAAAGCTGAATGACCTTTTGAAAACGACTCCAATATCCACCTGGAAAACCTATCTGCGTTTTCATTTGCTGGATGATGTAGCCAGTGGCTTAAGCAGTGATTTCGTGAACGCTAAATTTGAATACAATGGAAGAGCACTGAGTGGTCAGCAAAAAATCAAACCGCGTTGGGAAAGGGTTTACGGAGCTATTGATGGAAGCATAGGCGAAGACCTTGGTCAACTATATGTGAGAAAATATTTTTCTGCGGAAGCAAAACAACGCATGCAGGAATTAGTGGATAACCTGCAGAAAGCATTTGAGGCGCGGATCAGTAAACTCGACTGGATGAGTGACAGCACGAAGCAACGTGCAAAGGAGAAACTGCACACCTTTCTTAAAAAGGTTGGCTATCCGGATGTGTGGCGCAACTACAGTGCAGTGACGACTGACCGTAATAACTGGTTTCAAAACCTCGAAAATTCAGGCAAGAATCAATACGAATTTGAAACGTCTAAAATTGGTAAGGCAGTCGATCGCAATGAGTGGGGCATGACACCACCGACTAACAATGCGTATTACAATCCAACCATCAACGAAATTGTTTTTCCTGCAGGCATTTTACAATTTCCAATGTTTGATGTGGAATCAGATGATGCCTTGAACTATGGTGGCATCGGCATGGTAATCGGTCATGAGCTCACGCATGGATTTGATGATCAGGGTTCGCAATACGATAAAGACGGCAACCTGAAAAACTGGTGGACCAGGGAAGATAACGACAAGTTTAAAGCAAAAGGACAACAGGTTATTAATCTCTACAACAGTTTTACAGTATTTGATTCAATACATATAAATGGTGAGCTTACCCAAGGAGAAAACACTGCCGATATTGGTGGAATTGCTATTGCATATGATGCTTTTAAGCTGACTAAACAAGGTCAGGACACCACGAAGATTGATGGATATACACCTGATCAGCGTTTCTTTTTATCGTTCGCACAAAGCTGGAGGAAGAAAGTAAAAGATCAGGCATTGTTACAACAAGTGAAAACAGATCCGCATTCTCCGGGCATTTATCGTGTGCGTGGTCCGCTGATGAACTTCACTCCTTTCTACGCTGCATTTGATGTGAAGGAGGGTGATAAAATGTTTGTGCCGGAAGAGCAACGGATAAGGATTTGGTAATGCTATGATTCAAGTTATTTATTGCCGCCGGTTAAAACCGGTGGCAATAGATAGCATTGTGACAACGAGATGCTTTAATGTTGATCGGAATCATTGAAGAATTCAATTGGGAAGCAAGTGATGGCAAATTTATCTTGCCGGAGGCAATAGATGGGTTTGTTGCCCCGGCTTATTTAATGGTAACATCCATAACATTGGCTACACCATAAAAGGGCTCACGCCGCTTACTATCGGCTATGCTTACCTATACGACCAGTTAAACAGACTTACCGATGTAACGCCTTTTGACAATTTTAATACTGCCAATTACAAATGGAGTTCAAGTGGCAGCGGCATGACTGCATACAAAGAAAACCTTGCCTATGATGCCAATGGTAATATTGTTACGTACCTTCGTAAAGGAGCCGTTTCGCAGGTGAACATGGATTACTTGACCTACAACTATACCTCTGGAACTAATAAATTAGTGAAGGTTGATGATGCCATCAGCAGCGGCAACTATCCCAGCGATATTGATCAGCAGTCAAGCAATAACTACGTGTATGATAATTCCGGGAATCTTATTGAAGATAAAAAAGAGAAGCTCGATATTACCTGGACTGCTTATGGAAAGGTGGATTCGATTTACAATGACAATACAGACCTTGCAATTAATTTTGGATATGATGTTTCACAAAACCGGTTATCAAAACGAGTGATTGCTACTGGTTCTAGTGACACTACCTCTACTTACTATATCCGAGACGCTCAGGGCAACATTATGGCCATGTATGAATTAAAAGAAGATACCGTGAGATGGATTGAACAGGATCTCTACGGAAGTTCACGGTTGGGAGTGTTGAATCCTGATTCAGTGGTTTATCCCGGCAGCACCTACTCGAAGTATTTCCATCATCTCCAAGGCAGAAAGCAATACGAGCTTACCAATCATCTTGGAAATGTTTTGACCACGATCAATGACCGAAAGATCGGTGTAGATACGGCTACAACCAATGGCAACTATGATTATTGGTTAGCTGTTCAAGTCAGTGCTCAGGATTACTATTCGGGCGGGATGGTAATGCCGGATAGGAGTTTTAGTTCTTTAAAGTACAGGTTTGGTGCAGCAAGCGGACAAGAAAAAGACGATGAAATATGTGGGATCGGAAACTCTTATACTGCCGATTATTGGCAATATGATCCACGGCTTAGCAGACGCTGGAATATTGATCCTGCTTTCTCTCAAAAACCATGGATGTCTTCGTATCATTCATTCAGCAATAAATTTATCACCAATATTGATCCAAATGGTGACAATGATGGACATTGGATTACATGTACAGGAACGGAAATTGGCGATGACGGGCATGCTGATAATAACCTGTATACAATTGACAACAGTCTCTATACTTCAGAAACAGTTCCCCAAAATCCTGGTGAACTTCGAAAGGAATATGACAAAGGAATTAATAATACAGTGAATGTAGCTACCGCAACCACCCCAATTGCAACCAAATCAGAAAATTCAATTACACCAGTATCAAACTCTTCTTCGACATTTAGTGCCTCCTCACCACCAAATACAATAGTAAAAGATGAATATTTTGATTTGAGTGGGACAGAATTCTCGCTTCTTTGGACCTTTGGGGCATCTGCCAGCTTGGATTTAGGTTTGGCTTCAGTTGGCGGAGGTATTGAAGTTGACTTAATTGGAATCAGGGATTGGAGATCAGTAGGATTTGGTGTATCTGAGAATGGCGACAAATCAGTTAGGCGTTGGAAAAATCTTGATACAGGATTAGGAACGTTTGGAGGTGGAGCTTATCAGGAAACAGTAACCATAACACACAGCGATAACGTAAAAGAGCAAATAATATCAACTGATATTACCATATGTGGATTCACTTACTCAAGAAGTTCTTTAAACCTAAACACAAATTTACAAACCTCCAAGGTTGGTATTGGAATTGGTTTAAAGGAAGGGGGTATCCTTCTTGGAGAATTTGACTTGTTTATACCTCTTTTTTCAAGAACTATAACCCCAAATAAATAACATGAAAATACTACTGAAAGTCAATAGATGGATTCTAGTTTGCGTAGTAATAGTTTTACCGATTGTTTTTCAAGCAATATTTGGCAGCATTCCTTCTTCTGGAGATTTAATTAGTGATCTACTAAATAGCTCAAAGTTACAAACAATGGTATTAATATATATGATATCATATACAGTTTATTTGATGTGGCTCTATTCCATAATAATCTTATTCAATAAGAAGTTTTCCCAGAATTATTTTATGCTTCACACGTTCTTGTTGATCATACTCATTTCTGGCCTACCTATTTCATTCATACTCTTTCTATTCTCTTTTATCCAAAATTCCAGTTCACCCATTATTAACCTTTTACCCCTTATAGGAACGTCAGCTCTAATTTCCTATTTATATTTTATATTTAAATCAGCTCAATTACTGTCCCAACTTCCTAAGATAAGCATCAAATATTCCATGATTAATATTTTGGTACTTCTATACCTTTTTCCGCTTGGAATTATCTTATTACAAGAAAGAATTAGGCGAAGTTATGCGTCCTTAGAAAATTCTATTTAATGAGTCAAAGTAGTTCACAGATTCTATTTATTTTTTTAACGGCATTTTCAGGGGGCTGCCAAATGGGTACCATTCAAAATCGCACCTTGGTATTTGAGAAAACATCGAGGAACTTAAATGGGGGGATTGAGACTCATGTCCTTGACTATTTTATAGAAACTCTTCATGATACTTTACACATTACTGGCTACCCAGACTCATCCAATGCATATTTTTATAGTGATACCATCTTCGTCGATAGTTTAAAAAATGAAATTTTAAAAGTCGTTCATGATACATCCTTTGAAGATGTAGTATATTTATCAACGCAACCATTTATTCTAAGAAAAGAAAAAGATTCAATTTATTTTCTTTACAGAAGTAATGTGGACGAGTCAATTGCTAGAGCAAAATGGTATTCTCTTTCAAAATGGGATACTTTAATTAACTGTAGTCCATTCTTCCTCTCATCAAATCAAGTAACATGTGATGGTGTTAATTATTATACAGGGAGAGACAGCACATTTTATCTGTGTGGAATAAAATTCAAAACATACATTTTCAAAGAAATATACACTGTTACCGGCGCAGATAAGCATTGTTACAATGTCATTCGATACATCGATAAGAAAACATTAGTACCAATCGTTGCCAAATATTATTATCTGGATGAAAACTGTTCAAACATTATTGATAAAGCTCAAATTTATTTAGTAAAGATATTACCATTGACTGAGAGAAATAAAGCCACCTGGAGGAAAGACTTCTGAAAATTCCACTCCTTGAGTAGCCACTAACCAGTTGGAATGAACGATCAAAGCCCAATATATTTTTGTCCCTTCTCCTAAAAAAAATTTAAGTAACAAACAATATTATCACTCCTTTGTTTTGTATCTATACTATGATCTATTATTATTGCAATGTAGTAATTCTGCGTCTGAGCTATTAAAGAATAAATCTGTTGCCTGTAAGATCAGAAAGTGGAAATTGCACCTTACGTATTTGGTTTAATATTGTTTTAATTAAACACTACATTGGTAAGTTGATTATTTTTTCGTCTAACCTTCCTGCACTTATTCCTTTCTCCAGATCCCCAAGAGTTAAGATTTTTTTATTCCTCTGATTTCCTAATGAAAATAAAGAATGACCTTCAGCATCAAAATAATCTGCTGCCATAAATCTTGATACATCTACATTGAATTGCTCGCCATAAGCGATTATGAACTCCATTGCATCTTCACCAGTAATTCCCAAATCAAGTTCAACTTTTGTAGTTCTTTCTAAAGGAAAATCATATTTCTCCCAGCTTTGTTGCTTTTCAACAAAGTCTTTTAATTTTTTAAAAATTTCGTCACTCATCAGATTTCTGATTTGAAGATTTAGCACTACTTTATGATTTTAATTTTTTCTTTGAACTTCTTTAATTCTTTCACAGGATGAATACCTTTGTTATGAACAAGAATACTGCTGCTCGTCACAAAATAATTGTGATTGCCGTCAACTTCAATATTGTAAACAGTTAGTGATTGTTGCAGTAAGCTTAAAGATTTCACTTGTTCAACCGTTTTGCTATTCATCGTTTTAAACTTATCACCTACTTTTAGTTGCTTTACTGTTACCCATCCTTTGCCTTCTATATAAAACGGATGCTCGGCAGTTACAAATATTGTCTGATCGATTGTAGTGATTTCGTAAATCTCACCTGTGTTTCGTTCCAGAGTATTTAACACCTTGCTTTCTTCAATTTCATTTGTCTGTATGTTGTACGTATAAACGGAATCTCCAATCTGAATACTTTCTATTGCAACTAAACCTTTGTTTGCATAAACTAATGTTCCTTTCTCAAAACAGATGTGATAGATTAAACCCGCATCCTTATAAGTATTACTATAGTCAGATACTCCTTGACTCATTGGTATTGCTACTTCGGCTGTAAAATCATAAACTGTTAAGGCAAGACCAATTCCCGAGGCAGCACTACTTGCCCATCTTCCCAAAACTCTACCAACAACCGCTGAAGAACCCCCTACAACTTCTTTTGCAGTTTGCTTACCTATTACGGCCGATGTTTTTTTCCAAAGATTAGATTGAAACTTCCCTAATGTTGGAGATTGATTGGGCCAAACTCTTGACATGGACCAAGATAGAACTGATGATCCCGTATTTGAAGCTAGAGGAGCGGTTGATTTTAATATATCCAGTGGTTGCCCCAATAAATACATTGTTGGTCCAATCCATTCTGTAGGAAGTCCCAACATGCTCCCTTGCTGCTCCTGAGCATTAATGCTTTTCACTGGCAACGAAGAGTTTGGTGATTTTGATTCATTAATTTTTGATACGTTTAGTGTGTTTGTATTGCTGATTGTTGTCGCTCTATTTGATGCCGAGCTGCTTGAAGAGGATCCTGGAATATTAATTGTTTGACCCGCAAAAATATTGTCAGCATTTTTAATGGCGTCTTTGTTTAAAGCCATAATGTCATTAATGGTAGTGCCATTATCTTTAGCTATCTGCGACAAAGTGTTGCCCTTCTGGACAATGTATGCCTGAGGGTCTTCCCCTCCTTGACCAGTAGGATCAATAACCCTGATTGGGTTATTATCAAATCCAACATAAGGGCTTTGCCAAGGGTAATCATTTGTCAACGGGTCAACACTCCACCATCTACCAACTCGTGGATCATATTCTCTAAAAGCTGTTGTATAACTATTCCCGGCTCCCTTTATATCGTCATTTTTCTCAAAACCTTGGAATCCTCTCTGATATTCTGAACTGATAAAACTCCTGTCGGGCATTACCATCCCGCCCGGTTAGTAATCTTTTTGGCTGTACTCTCTAGTAGAATTATGATAGCTAGTGATACTTAAATTCATACGGGATTTTGCTTATTACTGTATGAAATTTAGAAATTTTTTAGCATTTCCTCTAGCACAAGTGCAATGATGTCAGACCCAAGATTGATATCGAAAAAAGGAAAAACTGTAACGCAACACCAGGAGATCAAGCAACTAACTTAAACATAAAAAATAGAAGTGCATCTTGATTTGATTGAAGCATACTTTAGAGTGTCATTGCGAGGAAAGCGTTTGCGTTGATAAAGATAATTAAGGCCAAAAGGGATGCATTACTGATCACAACACGGATAATCAAAGCTCATCCGTTTTTCGCCATTAGTAATTTCCAACTGTATTGTGTTTTTCTTTTTAATCACTGTATCTCCTTCTGAAATAGAATCCCAAGTTTTACGGTATTGAAGACAAGTGCAAAATTTTAAAGTATCTACAGACTCATTGAATTGTTGTACAACGATAGCACCTAAACAATCTTTATTTTCAGATTTCCAAATAACCACCCCATTTATGGTTTTAGGCTCTATATCATCTTTTAACCATTTTTGACAAGAGAACACTCTTCTGCCGCACCCGTTGGTTAGCAATGAAAAAAATATTATCAGTGTAATTACAATAACCTTATTTACTCCCATTTAATTGTTGTTTTAAAGTTGCAGCTCGATTCTTCTTGCTCTGTAAATCTTTTCCAAGTTGATCATAAAGTCCCTCCAAATATGCTTTTTTAGTCCTGTTTTTTGTTTCTGACATAACCGTTTGAACATCTTGCATAGTATTTTCTATAGCTGGTATCGCTACTTTCTCTATGCCTTCAATTTCTAATTCTTCTGATTTCTCTTGATCTGTTAAAAGTGCATTGTGGATGATAAAATCAAAACCTTTAGTGTTGCCGGGGTCAGAAAAAAAATCAGCCAACTTTGCCTCTTGTGCATATGCTTCAGCTTCATAGCTTATACGCCTATAAGCATCGTAATCATCTAACCCCTTTTTCTTATTTTCTTTGTACTCCTTGTAGTAAGCTGATGCAAATGGTATCCAACCTATCTTATCAATTTGCATACGGTGAGTTTGCTCATGCCCAACTAATTGAGCCCAAAAATGTTCATCCATATTACTTTGAAGAGATGGATCAAAAAATACAGTATTTCCCCAAGTGTCAGCAGTAGGTTTTCCTGAAAGTTTCCATACTGCGCTTCTTGAACCTTCCATCCATAGCGTAGATTCAGAAACTCTTCTCTGAATATCTATTGCTCCTTGTAAAAACCCAATAATTGGCTTTGTAAGATTTCCATTCTTATCGATGATTGTTGTCGGTTCAAGACCGTCAACATCAACAGCGGCAATCGGAGTGTTGCCAGCAAATTGATAAGGAGAATAAAATGGATAACCTTTGGAAAGAGGATCCACGCTTAAGAATCTTGCTATTCGTGGATCATAGATCCTGTATCCATAGTCATAACTATCACCACTCCCATTGATCTCATCATCTTTTGGTTTTCCATTGAATCCGAATCGATAATTTTCATTGGAGAAATTTCTGTCTGGCATTACCATCCCGCCCGGATGGTAATCACTTAGCCGTACAATCACCGGTTCAAACCATTTCAATTCCAATTCAAGAACTACTACTAAATTGATTTTAATAAAACGAATTATATACAATATTAAACCTATAAATTTAAATGTACTGACAACCTTAGCCTTTTATCCAACTTAGTGACAATTTTTTTCTGAAATTACTTTTATATTTGTATTACTATCTGTTTCTAAAGAAATAGTTGACCCTGTGGCATCTCCATTTGACACATTCACAATTTTATAAAAGGAATTTGGTTCCAATTTAAATTCATTGATTACGACATCATGTACTGTTATTTCAAATTCAGTGTTGTCTCCCTTTAATGCGAATAAATCACCACTTCCATTTTTTCTTAATTTAATTCTATAAAGAACTCCTCCCTTTTTTTCTATATACATTTGAGTTAATGAGTGTTTATCACAAGTAGTTATTATCCATTTTTCCTTGTCAACATAAATTTCATTATCTAAACAACCAGTAAATGT
This sequence comes from Chitinophagaceae bacterium, assembly GCA_016717285.1. Classification (NCBI taxonomy): domain Bacteria; kingdom Pseudomonadati; phylum Bacteroidota; class Chitinophagia; order Chitinophagales; family Chitinophagaceae; species Chitinophagaceae bacterium. The sequence continues at coordinate 1,662,287 of JADKFU010000005.1, read as the reverse complement.
CAGCGTAGCAATAAATAAGAATAAAAATCTCACGATTATGAATTTACTATCTATTTGGATTGGTTGATTCTGAAACATTTGACTCCTTATTGTTTTTATCCATGGTTTGATTCTCCAATTCTCCTTCTTTAGGTAAAAGTGATGATACTTTCTTATTAAGCTCCTCCAAATATACTTGGTTCCATATATCTAATTTATCCATTTTCCCCTGATCGGTCAGATTATTATTATTTAATAAATTATAAAGTTCATCTGGACCCACTGTTTTATCTATAAAATTTTTAAATTTTATGTAGTTATACGTTCCTTCATTAGCAATACTTTCTCGGGGTGCATTATTGTGTCCACCGCTGAAGAGATATTCAACTCCAAAGCTGAGGACATATGTTTCCTTAGTTTTTGATTCTTCATATTGTGGTAAGTGCTTAACTAGTAATGGCACCGCCTCCTTCATTTGGATTGTACAAAGGCGCTTTCAACCAACTTAAAATTTGTCCTTTAGTCGCTCCTTTGTTAATTATTTCTACATTTCGTATGAGATTCTCGTCAACGCCTGTGGTCATTGTAAATAAATGAATAACTGGCTCAGTAAATTTATAGTACCCGGTCATAGGGTTAAATGAAACGACAGATTCTGGCTCTCTGCCATCAATATCAATTGCCGTTATTGGAGTATTTCCTGCAAATTGGTATGGCGTGTAAAAAGGATAATTTCTATCTAATGGGTCAATACTTAGAAATTTTCCGAGCCGTGAGTCGTATATTCGATATCCGTAGTTGTAACTATTCCCTGCCCCCTTTATCTCATCATCTTTTAGCTTGCCATTGAATCCAAATCCATAGATTTCATTGGAGAAACTCCTCCCCGGCATTACCATCCCGCCCGGATGGTAATCTTTTTGGCTGTAATCGTTGCTGGGATTGCGATGTGAAAGATGCTCAATATTCAAATTCATACCGAATTTTGCTTATTTCGACATGAAAATTAGATAAACTTTACCAGGTTAGGGATGAAATTATTTCAGCCTTATGGTATCAAGATATTTGCTCTTTACGTTGTATTTCTTAAAAATCTTGAAAGTAAGCCGCACCAGATTAACCACATCTTCCCTATTGTAATGAAGCACTGCTTTCTTTTTCTTGGGATTTCGCCAATCACCCCAAATCTGAAAGATGCTGGTTTTGTATTTCATCACTTTGCGCCGGATGCTGAATTTATGTTCCAGGTCCTTTAGTTTGAAGCTGCCGGTTTTGATATGGTCTTTGAAAACCTTCATCAGGTTTACACACCGGAATTTATCTCTGAACTTCCATTTGAAGAATTTTTCCAGCATTCCGGTATCAGGTCCGTAACAAAAAACGCTGCCGGTAACTTTGGTAAATAATTTTTTGAAATTCTTTGCGGTAAGTTTCTTGCCATAAAGCTGTCCGAAGTTTTTACGGTCATAGGAATAACCGATAAGGAAGATGCGCTGGTTTAAATACCATTCTGCGTCAATGTATAGATTGATCACTTTTTCTTTTGCCATCTTGAGGGACCATGGGGTGATCGCAATTAAGCTTTTTTGCTCTCCTTATTTTTTTTGTTTTGCTTAAATATGAAGTTCATATTGAACTTCATGGAAATAAGAAACCGTCACCCCGGGGCCCCTCAAGGGGCACCTCACGCCGGTACCTTTCTGTCGCTCTGATTGCACTGAGTTGAAACAATGACCAATGACCAATGAAATGTCCAATGACCAAATGCGTCCCATCGGGCCACAGAATGGCACAGGAGAAAGGCGCCCCTTGAGGGGCCACGGGGTGACTTTCTTTATTTCAATATTTTCGAATTGAATGGAATGGCTAAAGCGTGGGGTTAGAGGAGGCGCTCCGGTATTGGATTTTAATCCAAAGTGCTTTTTTTAGTTGGACAACCATGATATTTATTTCAGCTATAGTTTTTCTATAAGACTGCTTTATAATCCGTTTAATTTTCCCTTTCTTATTTTTATGCAGATGACTATTCATGACCTGTTAAAAAAATATTGGGGCTTTTCCACTTTCAGGGATATGCAGGAAGATATCATTCAATCTGTGATGGATGGAAAAGATACACTTGCATTACTACCAACCGGCGGAGGGAAATCTGTTTGCTTTCAGATTCCGGCATTAGCCAGGGAAGGTATTTGCATCGTGGTGTCACCACTCATTGCGCTGATGAAAGACCAGGTAGCGAATCTTGAACAAAAAGGAATAAAAGCAATAGCAGTTTACAGTGGCATGAGCAAGCAGGAGATAGATATTGCCATCGACAATTGCGTGTATGGCAATTATAAATTTCTGTATGTATCACCGGAAAGACTTGCTACAGATATTCTGAAAGTACGCGTTGCCAAAATGAAAGTGAATTTATTGGCAATAGATGAAGCGCATTGTATTTCACAGTGGGGTTATGATTTCCGGCCACCTTATCTCCGCATTGCTGAGTTCAGAGCTATTATTCCTGAAGTGCCGGTGCTTGCACTTACTGCAACGGCAACGCCGCCCGTAGTGCTTGACATTTGCGACAAGCTGCAATTCAAAAATAAAAACGTATTTCAGAAAAGCTTTGAACGCGACAACCTCTCCTACTCCGTGTTGTTTGAAGAAAGTAAAAATGAACGGCTTGCAAAAATGCTGAACAAAGTGCCGGGAACTGCCATAGCTTATGTTCGCAACCGTAGAAAAACAAAAGAGATAGCTGATTACCTGAAGAAAAAAAATATCAGTGCTGATTATTATCATGCAGGATTGGATCATGCTACCCGTTCTAAAAAGCAGGAAGCCTGGACTAAAAACAAAACCCGTGTGATGGTATCCACCAATGCATTTGGAATGGGCATCGATAAGCCGGATGTAAGGCTGGTAGTACATATGGATGTACCGGATGACATGGAATCTTATTTTCAGGAAGCAGGACGGGGAGGAAGGGATGGAAAGAAATCATTTGCAGTGTTGCTTTACAACAACAGCGATGTTGCTGATCTTACTGAAAGGCTTGAACATTTTATTCCCGCTGTTGAAAAAATCCGTCAGACTTACCAGGCTTTGGCCAATCATTTTCAACTGGCCATTGGTGCTGGAGAAAATCAAAGCTTTGATTTCGACATCGCTTTCTTCAGTAAAAAATACCGTTTCAATCCTGTTGAAACTTTGCAAGCCCTGAAAACCCTGGAGCAGGAAGGATATATCGCCCTCACGGAAGCCGTTTTCATCCGATCGCGTATTCTTTTAAAAGTAAATAAAGAAGTACTGTATCGTTTTGAAGTGGAGAATAAGAAACATGAGACGTTGCTTCGCACTTTGCTTCGCTCCTACTCAGGTATCTTTGAGGACTTTGTGCCTATCAACGAAAATGACTTAGCGAGATTTACGGGTTTAAGCCGTGAACAGGTGGTTGTCCAACTTAAGGAGCTTGAACAATTTAATCTGTTGAAATATGAGCCGCAAAAAGATGTTCCGCAGGTTATTTTCCTGCAGCCAAGAGCGGACAGCGATCGCATGCCCTTTGATTATGAATTACTGAAGCGCAGAAAGCTTGCGCATGAGCTCAGGTTGACAGCGATGAAAAATTATTTGCTGACAATCAATTCCTGCCGCAGTCAGATGCTCCTGGCGTATTTCGGAGAAAAAGATGCACCACGCTGTGGCATTTGTGATCTTTGTTTGCGAAGGAACCGGCTTGATCTTTCAGATCTCGAATTTGAGCAGATTACATTACAGGTAAAAAACTTATTGCAAATTAAGCCACAAACAATAACTGAAGTAGTTAATAAAATACCCAAAATGCATGAAAAGAAAATGCTCGAAACTATTCAGTGGCTCCTTGATAATGAGGAATTGCAGTTGAATGATCAGCATCAACTCATATTCCGTGTTTAATGAATCCCGTTGATTTTCTACTCATGCAATGTTGTAAAATCCTTGAGAGATGTTGTTCTGATTATTATGAAATACCACCAAATGGCCTACAGTATTACAGTAGATATTAAATGAATACCTTTCATTTGCAGGATTTATTAATTCCCGAATAGCCAGATAATTTGACGCACATAGTTTTCACGGTAGTAAATGATCTGACTTATGATCAGCGTATGAACAGGATTTGTTCATCGCTTGCCAATCATGGATATGAAGTGACTTTGGTAGGAAGAAAACTTAAAGAGAGTGTTCCGCTTGCAAATAAAACATTCAGACAAAAGCGGCTGAAATTATTATTCAGAAAGGGAAAATTATTTTACCTGGAATTCAATATCCGGCTCTTCTTCTATTTGCTCTTCAAAAAATTTGATGTAGTATGTGGAATTGACCTGGATACGATCCTTCCCTGTTACATGGCATCGAAAGTGAAAAAGAAGCAATGTGTTTATGATGCTCATGAAATTTTTACTGAAGTACCCGAAGTCATCCGGAGACCTGTTATTCAGGATTTATGGAAACGTGTTGAGAGATATTCCATAGATAGAATTAAGAAGTGTTATACCGTTTGTGGTGCATTGGCAGATTATTTTTATAGTCAGTATGGTCGCACTTTTGAGGTGGTAAGAAATGTTCCTTTACTTGAAAACAGTATTACTGTTGATGAAAACAAATTACGCGATCGCTTCATCTTGTATCAAGGTGCTTTGAATGAAGGCAGAGGACTTGAACAACTGATTACTGCCATGCAACATATTCCTTTGCATTTGAAACTTGCTGGCGAAGGTGATTTATCTGTTGCCTTACGAAAGCTTGTTCTTGAATTAAAATTATCGGAAAAAGTAATTTTTCTCGGACAGCAACACCCTGACGACCTGAGAAAAATTACCAACCAAAGTTTCATTGGCGTAAACCTGCTCGAGAATAAAGGATTGAGTTATTATTATTCACTCGCCAATAAATATTTTGACTATGTGCATGCAGGAGTCCCGGTAATCACGATGAATTTCCCTGAATACAAGCAACTGAATCAACAGTATGAAGTAGCTGTTTTGGTGAATGACCTGGAAACGAAAACGATAGTGGAAGCGGTAGTTGAACTCATTGAAAATAAAGATGCTTATTTTCGCTATCATGAACAATGCCTGCTGGCGATGCAGGAATGGAACTGGCAGAAAGAAGAACAGAAACTTCTTGCTTTCTACCAATCACTGACATGAGTAATTTGTTACACATCATTTCTTTCAATGTTCCCTATCCACCTGATTACGGTGGCGTGATGGATGTGTTTTATAAAATAAAAGCATTGCATGACAGTGGTATAAGAATCAAACTGCACTGCTTTGAATATGGCCGGAAAGAATCCGATGTATTGAATCAACTGTGTGAGGAAGTATTTTATTACAAACGCGAACACAGCTTTCGTGATTTCACCTCCCGCACTCCCTATATAGTGAAAACACGCAAGTCAAGTGAGTTACTGAAAAACCTCGCACTTGATCAGGCTCCGATTTTATTTGAAGGTCTGCACACCTGTTATTACCTGGATCACGATGATTTGAAAGACAGGTTTAAAGCAGTTCGCATGCACAATGTAGAATGGGACTATTACCGTCACCTTGGTAAAAATGAGAGTGGTATGTTCCGTAAGTTTTATTTTTTTACAGAATCCGTGAAGCTGAAGAACTTTGAAAAGGTGCTTTCCTTTGCAGATCATTTGCTGCCGATTTCAAAAAATGATTTTGAATACCTGAGCAAAAAATTTGACAACGTAACAGAATTACCAGCCTTTCACCCAAATGAAGAAGTGATTTCCACACCTGGCCACGGAGAGTACGTTTTGTATCATGGTAATCTTGCGGTGGTGGAAAACAACCAGGCAGCACTTTTCCTGGTAAGTAAATTATTTAATGACCTTGATGTGAAGCTGATCATTGCAGGATCTGACCCTTCCGATATGTTGGTGGATGCTGTGAAAAAGAACAGGAATGTAGAGTTGCGTATCAATCCGGGCGAAGTGGAAATGATGCGGCTTATCCGGCATGCACACATTAACCTGTTGCCTACTTTCCAAAATACCGGAACTAAACTTAAGTTGCTGAATGCATTGTTTAATGGTCGCTATGCAGTGGTGAATTCACCGATGATAGAAAACACGGGACTGGAAGAACTTTGTATTGTGCGGGATAAATCAGAGGAGTTAAAACAAGTGGTGCGAGAGCTGATGATGGTGCCGTTTAAACAGGAGGATGTTGACCATAGAAAAGCAATTTTAGGAAATCAATATTCCAATCTTGTAAATGCGGCGAAACTGATAAAAGTATTGTATGCAGCCGTTCAATAATCCGTTATACTGCTTCCAGCACAGAAGTATCAAACACCTTTCCGTTCTCACACTTCAGGGTACGCGATGGAAATTTCTGAATAGTCATAAAATCATGAGAAGCAATCAGCACAGCGGTATTCGATTCACGGCTGATGTCCATTAACAGCCGCAGAATCTCATCAGAGGTTTCAGGATCGAGATTGCCGGTAGGTTCGTCTGCAAGAATTAACGCAGGATGATTTAACAATGCTCTTGCGATCACCACACGCTGCTGTTCACCGCCAGATAATTCATGAGGCATCTTAAATCCTTTTGTTTTCAATCCCACCATTTCCAACACTTCTGCAATACGATCCTTCATTTTTTCTTTATCGTTCCAACCGGTTGCATGCAATACAAAACTTAGGTTCGCATCAATCGTCCGATCGGTCAACAACTGAAAATCCTGGAAAACAATGCCAAGGTTTCTCCGGAGAAAGGGAAGCTTTTTCCAGGTAATGGTTTTCAGATCATGGCCGGCGACAAAGCCGGATCCGCCGGCAAGTTGCAAGTCTCCGTATAACACTTTTAGCAAGGAGCTTTTTCCACTTCCTGTTTTACCAATCAGGTACACAAATTCTCCTTTGTGAATAGTGAGATTCACATTACTTAAAATCAATGATTCTTGTTGGTAAATAATACCATCCCTTAATTCTATGATCACTTGTTCTTCCATGATGCTTTTAATTAGTAAGACAACTTACACCTGACAAATCTTAAACCTCCAGCTTTTGAATTTTGCCATAGGGCAATGCAGCAATTATTTGTTTTACTGCTGCTTCCTTTTCTGCCAATCCTATTTTTTTTAAAGCCTCTTCAGGCCGGTCTGCACGAAAATAGGACAATAACGTAAACTGATCATCCCGTATTTGAATGTAATCGGGGATTTTCACTTTACCATGAATCTTGATGATGTACATATTGTTGCTAAAACGCGCTGCAAATTTCGTTAAGAACAGCGGAATCAAGAAATTGGATCTGAAGAAGTTATCCCCATGAAACTAACCTGTTTTCCTCGCAGAGGCGCTAAGCGGCAAAGGATTAACTACTAAGAACACCAACACTTTCTTTGCGAGCTTTGCGACTTAGCACGCATTTGTTCTCGCAGAGGCGCTAAGCGCGCAAAGGATCAACTACTAAGAACACCAACACTTTCTTTGCGAGCTTAGCGACTTAGCGTGCATTTGTTTTCGCGGAGGTGCTAAGCGCGTAAAGGATTAACTTCTAAGATCACCAACACTTTCTTTGCGAGCTTTGCGACTTGGCGTGCAGCTTTTTCTCGCTGAGGCGCTAAGCGCGCAAAGGATTAACTACTAAGAACACCAACACTTTCTTTGCGAGCTTAGCGACTTAACGCGCAGCTTGTTCTCGAAGAGGCGCTAAGCGCGTAAAGGATTAACTACTAAGAACACCAACACTTTCTTTGCGAGCTTTGTGACTTAGCGTGCATTTGTTTTCGCAGAGGTGTTAAGCGCGTAAAGGATTAACTTCTAAGAACACCAACACTTTCTTTGCGAGCTTTGCGAGTTAGCGCGCATTTGTTTTCGCGGAGGTGCTAAGCGCGTAAAGGATTAACTTCTAAGAACATCAACACTTTCTTTGCGAGCTTTGCGACTTAGCGCGCATTTGTTTTCGCGGAGGTGCTAAGCGCGTAAAATATTAACTACTAAAAACACCAACACTTTCTTTGCGAGCTTTGCGACTTAGCGTGCATTTGTTCTCGCAGAGGTGCTAAGCGCGTAAAATATTAACTACTAAAAACACCAACACTTTCTTTGCGAGCTTTGCGACTTAGCGTGCAGTTTGTTCTCGCAGAGGCGCTAAGCGCGTAAAGGATTAACTTCTAAGAACACCAACACTTTCTTTGCGAGCTTAGCGACTTAGCGTGCAGCTTGTTCTCGAAGAGGTGCTAAGCCTAAAATATTAACTACGAAGAACACCAACACTTTCTTTGCGAGCTTTGCGACTTAGCGTGCATTTGTTCTCGCAGAGGTGCTAAGCGCGTAAAATATTAACTACTAAAAACACCAACACTTTCTTTGCGAGCTTTGCGACTTAGCACGCATTTGTTCTCGAAGAGGCTCTAAGCCGCAAAGGATTAACTACTAAGAACACCACCACTTTCTTTGCGAGCTTTGCGACTTAGCGTGCATTTGTTTTCGCGGAGGCGCTAAGCGCGCAAAGGATTAACTTCTAAGAACACCAACACTTTCTTTGCGAGCTTTGCGACTTAGCGTGCATTTGTTCTCGCGGAGGCGCTAAGCGGCAAAGGTTTAACTACTAAGAACACCCACACTTTCTTTGCGAGCTTTGCGACTTAGCGTGCATTTGTTTTCGCGGAGGCGCTAAGCGCGCAAAGGATTAACTTCTAAGAACACCAACACTTTCTTTGCGAGCTTTGCGACTTAGCGCGCATTTGTTCTCGCAGAGGTGCTAAGCGCGTAAAGGATTAACTTCTAAGAACACCAACACTTTCTTTGCGAGCTTTGCGACTTAGCGTGCAGTTTGTTCTCGCAGAGGCGCTAAGCGGCAAAGGATTAACTACTAAGATCACCAACACTTTCTTTGCGAGCTTTGCGACTTAGCGTGCAGTTTGTTCTCGTAGAGGTGCTAAGCGCGTAAAATATTAACTACTAAGAACACCAACACTTTCTTTGCAGGCTTTGCGACTTAGCGTGCATTTGTTCTCGCAGAGGTGCTAAGCGCGTAAAGGATTAACTTCTAAGAACACCAACACTTTCTTTGCGAGCTTTGCGACTTAGCGCGCATTTGTTCTCGCAGAGGCGCTAAGCGGCAAAGGATTAACTACTAAGAACATTTATACATTAATTGCGAGCTTGGAGTCCGACAAACTACGACTGTAGTAAGCATTACAGATTGTTAACTATACGATGAATTCCGTCCTTAATTAGTTCAACATTAAAATTCACCAACATAGCCAATTTTAATTCTGACAGTTTCAAATAAGTTAGCACTGTTTTGAAGTGCACGGGTGCCAGGACGGTAATAGATTTAATTTCTACGATCACCTTTTCTTCAACAATGATGTCTGCACGAAAACCTAAATTCATTGTGATTGCTTCATAGATTACCGGGATGCCTTCCTGGCGTGTAAAAGCTAAACCCAACTTCGAAAGTTCGTAACAAATGACTTCCTCATAAACTGATTCAAGCAAGCCGGGACCTAAAGTCCGGTGAATCTTTAAGAAAATGTTGACCAATATGGCCGAAATTTCATTGTGTGTCATCGTATAAGATATGTAAAAAGATATTGACTCAAGATAACTAATTCTGTCAAATAGTTGCCGTCATTTCCTCACTTGTATATTAATCAGGAGCAGTTGGCTTCAGCAGTTCTTCCTTTGATTTTGGTTTTTTTGAGATGAACCAACGGAAGTTTTTCAGCTTCGATTCTTCCTTAGGAAATTCGTTCAAAGGATAAAGCGTCGCATCAGGCTGCGTGAGAAAATAAATGCGGTCTACTTTTTTGTCTACCGAAAAATAAATTGTCATGTTGCTGCAGATAGCTTTGTTTACTCCGATGTATGCGTTGCTGTCGTCCTTTGCATAATAAATACTTTCTCCATTGCCTTCCACTTCCATCCGTTGCAATCGTCCGTCGACAAAGAACCCATACATATTTTTGCCCTGCACCTGGTTATACAATCCGGAATCAGACTCATTCGTAGCGAATGCTGTCTGCAGCAGGTCCATTTTATAAAGTTCTTCGCCTCTTAAATACATGTTCATTGTATCAGCGCTGAGCTGATTATCAGATACCCACAATATGGGCTCACCAAACATTCTGAATACCGAATCCCGATAAGTGAATGCGATTGAATCGCAGACACCTTGCATGTCGCTCTTGAAAATTTTTACATGGTGATAGGCAAAAAGATTTCGATAATTGCCGACCGTATCTTTATAGGAAAAAAGTGTATCAGCAGTTACAAACATCGAATCATTATCCATTACCATAACCAGCACAGCATTTTCAGTAGCGATAATACGATCATTGTTTTCATAATACTGCGCGAAATTTCCCAGCATAAAAATATTGTTCAGTGTATCAGCCCACCTGACATGTGAACGCGCATATCCATAACCTCTTTTGCGCTGGTAAAAAATGGTGTCTGCTTTTAGTTGCTGTGTCCGTGTATCGAGCCGTGCATTTTTTTCAAATTGAGCCACGTCATATTGTGTGTTGTAATATCCTCCTTCGCAATACACGTTGAATGAATCAGAATTAATGGTGGTCGGACTTACAAAATAAGCAGTTCGTGAGGCAGTATTAAATTTTAAAGTATCAGTATGCAGCACGTAATCCGGATGCGTGAGCTTCACATCCTGCTTAAAGAACATGTCAGACGAATTGGAATAATAATAACCATGCTGGCTGGTGAGGATTGCTTCATCGCTTAACAACTTGCCTCCTTTAAGATAGAAGCCTACCCTTGTATTCAGATCATAATCCAGTTCTTCTGTAGTGAGCACCATTTTTGAATCGGTGAGCTTCACTTTCGTATTCAGCTTCGCCTTTTTAAGATTGCCATCATAGTGTAGTTTTTCTCCGTAAATATGAATGGTATCACCCTGCCGGATATGAACATTACCAAATGCGTCAACAATATTTTCATCGAAATAAAAATCTGCGCGGTCGCAAAAAAGAGTGACATCTTTTTGCTTTAGCTGAACATTACCCACAAGTTTCCTTACCGCAATATTGCCTTGTTCGCTGTATTGCAATTCATCGGCATTAACAATTTCTATGGGTTCACCTGTTTGAGCGTAAGCAGACAAGGTCAGTACGAGCAGGAACAATAAAGAAAAAAGCTTACACAGATTTTGTAAGCATTGCACAGAGAACCGACTAAGTTTTTCTATGCAGAAATTCATCCGGATGATTCTGAGGTTCACTGTGAAAGAGTGCGCCAATTATTTGTTTTGAGTTTCCTGTGGTGTCTTGTCCTTTTTTCCGAATACGGAAACCTGCACATAACGGCCAGGATTGGCTTTCATGTCAATCAGCAGTGCATCCAGTGATTGAGTCGAAGATTCAAGATTATGATACAGCTTATCATCATTCATGAGTAAACCCATAGAACCTTTACCTTCATTAATCTTTATCATCACATTACGCACTTCCTCCAATACTTCTTTTGCTTCCCGCACGGTGGCCCCAATTTCACTGCGCTTAACTGTATCTGAAATAGCGGAAAGGTTACTTATCAGGTTATTGATCTCTTCCTGGTTATTTTTTAGATTGGTAGTAATAGACTCTACATTCGAAAAAATGTGATCAAGACGGCTTACGTTGTCATTCAGCATCACATCCATTTTAGATGTTGCGTTGTCCAGTGTCTTTAATGTGCTTTCAATACTTTTCACGCTTTTTTGTAAATTTAACTTCGTCTCACTATTAAAAATTCCGCTAATAGAATTAATTGCAGAATCAATTGTGGCAATCAGCGCTTCTGCCTGTGACTGCACTTCCTGAATACCATTTCTTCCGACTTTAGAAACAAGGGTGTCATGGCTATTGTAAAAATCATTGGAGGCAACAAAATCAAGTTGAATTGCTTTGGGACTGATTAAATCAGGACTTACTACAGTGGCTGTTGATCCCCTCGGAATCTGGAGATCTGGTGTAATTGCTACAGAGACTACGATTTGGCCGGAACCATCTGTTGCCAATTTTATATCCTGCACATGACCGACTTTCATTCCCTTGTAACGAACAGAACCAGCCGGAGCAATTCCACCTGCATTTTCATATCTGATATAGAAGACATTATCCCGGCTAAAAACGTTTTTGCCACGTAGCAGGTTGTAACCAAGAACGAGTAAAACAATTGCAACGGTTGCAAGCACTCCCACCTTCATTTCATTCGATACTTTCAATTGCGCAGCTTTTGAGTGTGGTAAAAATAAAATTTTAATTCTTAAAGGCTCTTTTGAACCACGGCTGAGAATTTAATTTTCGAATCATTACTTTTTAAAAGCAGGATACACCCATTTTCAATAAACCCTGAAGCATGAGTATTAACTGAGAGACAGTGTTGTAAAATCTGTTTTAGTTTGAACCACCGAAAGTCACTTAGCTATGGCAGTTCGCTGATGGGTATTCGTTTCCCATCCTTATAAGCAACAACAAAAGCATCTTTAAATCCATTTTTTCGCAAAGTGGCAAGACGATTCTGAGACGCTGTGAGATCAGTATAATTACCCACCACATAACGATTCACCTGGTTATCGCTTTTATCGTTCGTTATATCTTTGATACCTGCAAAGCGCGGATCGTTTAATGGAATCGATTTTTCAGAGGCAGCAATTTGTATTTTGTAAACTATGACCGGTGATGGAGCTTGTTTGATATTTGCATCCGCCACCATTTTCTGAGATTGATCTCCTGTTAAAGTATCGCGTGATTCTACCGGTGCGGGTTTTCCGGAGGTATCTTCAACCACCGTTTTACTATCCTGCTGCACCAGTGCCAATTGGCTATAATCACCTTCTATTTCAGATTTATAAAGTGCAATGGCCTGTAAAACAGAAAGTGCAATTTGATTCTGACCAGTTGTTGAATTAAGATACTTCTCCTCTTCCCTGTTGGTAAGAAATCCTGATTCAATTAAAATAGACGGCATTGTAGTTCGCCACAAAACAAGAAATCCTGCCTGTTTTACACCACGTGTCTGTCGGCCGTCTTTCACAAATTCATCTTCAACTTTTGAGGCAAGATTTATACTTTGGTCAATATGCGCATTCTGGTTCATGGAAAGTATGATGTAACCTTCCGGTGAATTCGGATCGAAGCCATCATAATTTTCCTGGTAATTGTCCTCCAGCATAATTACATCATTCTCCCTTTTTGAGACTTCAAGGTTACCTTCAGATTTATGCAGACCCATCAACCACGTTTCTGTACCGTAAGCTGAAATGGATTTACTTGCATTACAATGAATGGAAATAAACAAATCCGCATTGGCGCGGTTGGCAATGTTGGCACGTTCATATAACTCAATGAATGTATCCGTCTGCCGTGTATAAATGATTTTGATCCCGGGATAAGTTTTTTTTATCAGTGCTCCCAATTTCAATACAAGTGCAAGCGTTACGTTTTTCTCGTATGATGAAACGCCCCGGCAACCCGTATCGTGACCACCATGCCCGGCGTCAAGAACAATGGTTTTAAATTTGTAATCGGAGTTTGCTTGAGCATTTACAGGAACACACCGGCAAGAGATAAGGAAAACTATGAAGAGAATTGTACGTTTCACAAATGGAATGCTTTGTAGTAGCTTTGTTGCAAAAATCAGCATTAAACGCAAATTTATACCTGATATTTTTTTGAAAAAAAGATATAGCCTTCAAGGTTTCCCCATCATTTTGTTAATACTGTGTTCGCTGTACTCATATGCGGACATTAACGAAGTTTATTATTCTAATCAGATTATGCCTGACACGGCGATAGATTTGACCCCTCCGGATACCATTCCACCCTTTTCAATTGTGGATTCCACTGGTGCAGACAGTTCTTTAAATAGTAAAGTAAAAGAATCAAAAGATGGATTGGATGGCCCTGTAAAATATAATGCCAGAGATACTATCTGGTACGACATTACCAATCAACGGGTTTATCTTCTTGGCGATGCGCAAGTGCAATACAAAGACATCACACTTACTGCCGATTCGATCATTTTTGACTGGAAGAACAGTGAAGTGACTGCCATGGGACGAAAAGACAGCAGTGGAAATCTTGAAAACCGTCCCACATTTTCTCAGGGTGAGCGGAAATATGATGCGCGCGAAATTCATTTTAACTTCAAAACAAACAAAGGAAAAATAAGTGAGATACTGACCCAGGAAGATGAAGGATTTGTGAGAAGTGGCGTTGTAAAACGATTACCGAATGAAGTGTTGTTTGGAAAAAATAATGTATACACAACATGCAATCTCGATCATCCGCATTTCTACATTGCTTCTTCAAAAATTGAAGTTATTCCGGGAAAGTCCATCGTATCAGGTCCGGCAAACCTGGTAGTAGCCGATGTACCCACGCCTCTTTTTTTACCTTTCGGAATATTTCCTTTAAATGCAAAGCGTAAATCGGGCATCATATTTCCTGAATATGGTGAGGATCAAAACAGGGGTTTCTTTTTACGAAATGGCGGTTATTATTTTGGAATAAGTGACAATGTAGACCTGGCGCTAACTGCAGATATCTATTCGCTTGGATCATGGAAAGCAGTGGCCGCAAGTCGTTTCAATAAGCGGTATAAATTCAACGGCGATGTCAGGATGACTTTTGCCAATGAAAGGATCTTCAGCACCGAAATAAATGATTACACTTCCAATAAGCAATTTAACATTGCCGCGAGGTACAACCAGGATGGCAAAGCAAAGCCTAACAGCCACTTCGGCGCTACTATTAATTTCGGCACATCAGGTTTCAATAAGCTCTTTGCTTCCAACACCAACTTCAATTATCTTAACAATACATACCAGTCATCCATCTCCTATTCACAAACGATTCCTTATTCACCTTTTAATTACACGATTTCTGCAAATCATTCTCAAAGCACGCTCACCCATCTTGTGAATGTTTCATTGCCCACTGTTGCATTTAACATGAATACGATCTATCCGTTTCGCAGGCAAGGAGGTATTGGTGGAGAACGATGGTATGAGAAGATTGGATTCTCTTATAACATGAATGCGCAAAACCAGGTATCAAACGCTGATTCTTTATTCTTCACGCCGGCAACATTCAGAAATATTCAAACTGGCATGCGTCACAATATACCGGTGAGTGCACCTTTCCAGATACTTAAATTCGTAACTGTAACGCCGGCATTTAATTATTCAGAAGTATGGGCATTACAAACAACACGACAGACATGGAATCCCGATTCAAATATGATTGCATATGATACGATCCAGGGTTTTGCAACGGCACGTGACTTCAATTTTTCAGTGAGCACTTCAACAAGGGTCTATGGTATTGTAAACTTCAGAAAAGGCAAGGTGAAGGCTATTCGTCATGTAATGACACCCAGTCTTGGGTTTTCTTTTCATCCTGATTTTAGTGATCCACAATGGAATACCTTTAAAACGGTGCAATACAATACGGAAGGAAGTACGCAACGTTATTCTTTGTTCAGTGATGCCATTTATTCAGGACCAGGGCAAGGAAAATCAGGCAGCATCAATTTTTCGCTTGGAAATACATTAGAGATGAAAGTTTTTTCGAAGAAAGATACTGTGGCACAAACGAAGAAAGTAAAGCTGCTGGATGCATTAAACTTTGGAGCTTCCTACAACCTTGCAGCCGACTCACTTAATCTTTCTGTGATCTCTATTACCGGTCGCACTAAGCTCTTTGATAAATTCGATATCAATTTCGGTTCCCGTTTCGATCCTTATATCGCAGATAGTTTAGGCAGAAGGCTGAATCAATTTGAATGGGATGTGAACAACAGGTTAGCCAGGTTAACAAATGCAAACCTGAGTATTGGTACAAGTTTTCAATCTAAAAAATCTACCCAACAGGTTTTGACAGAAGAGCAACAAGATTATATTTCCCGGTCACTTAATGAATATGTAAGTTTCGATGTTCCATGGAATCTCAATCTTTCTTACAGCCTGTTTCTGCAAACAGTAAATTCAGAAACCGGCAATGATTCTCTCACCTTTAATCAAACCCTTAACATCAGTGGTGGATTAAATCTAACTGAAAAATGGAAACTCACCGCTAGTACCTCGTATGATTTTGTAAACCATCAGTTTCCAACCGCTTCACTGGGCATCTACCGGGATTTGCACTGCTGGGAAATGAGTATTCAATGGGTTCCATTCGGAATACGACCGAGTTATAGTTTTGTATTGCGAGTGAAAGCATCTGTACTGCAAGATTTAAAACTGCCTAAGCGAAGTGATTGGAATGAGTTTTAATTATGAGTTGTCGGTTGTCTGTTGGCAGTTGTGAGTGGTCAGTTGTGAGGTATGAAGTGATTGCAGAATTTTGGCTTTGACGGGTATACAATCATCTATTTAATTGCATCAAAGCAATAGCATTTCTGTGTTTCCATCTATTTGCAAATAAAATCATCAACTCATATTTCTACTGCATACAATCGGCACATCGATTCATCGGCACATCAACTCTCAATGCTTTCCAAAAACCGATTCAATTATACTGTTTGCGGTGCCGGCAGGATCTTTCCTGATTTTAGCTTCCTCTTGCGCCATGGTATAGAATAAACCATCCAGCGCTTTTTGAGTCACATATTTTTTAAGATCTGAATCGACGGGTTTTACGAAAGGCAGTTTATTGTAGGTGCCAAAAACATCAGACCAATATTTTGTTGCTTCTGTTTTATCAAGTGCTTTGCCAATTACCGGAGCAAACTTTTCAGTAAGCTGCGCGGACGTTGATTTCTTTAAGTATTGCGTTGCCGCGTCATTCGGTCCTTTAATTAATCCAAATGCGTCATTCACCGACATGCCTTTTATCGCATCCAGGAAAATGGGTGCGGCATCTTTCGCTGCCTCTTCTGCTGCCCTGTTCATACTTAACAATGCTTTGTCTACTTCACTTCCCAATCCAAGGGAACGCAGCTTCGTTTCCACCATTTTCACATCAGGAGGCATTAAAATTTTTATAGCCTGGTTTTTAAAAAATCCATCCGTAGCCGAAAGAATCGTTGAACTGTTCACCGCACTTAAGCTCAGTGCTTCTTTTAAACCTGACACCAAATGATCACTATCAAGTCCAGACAATGCGCCTTGTATCCCATTGGAATTTGTTGAAGAGGGCTGCGATTGATCGGGTGCTGTAGTAGAAGATCCGGGACGCGTATCTTGCGGAGCAGCAGGAGTCGTAGCAGGATGAGTTACCTGGGCACAACCTGAATTAACAATCAATGCAGTCAGCAGGGCAAGAATGGAATTTTTAATCATGGTTTTTATTTGGCGTCGAATTTATCAAAATCGTGCCAATTGCAAATAGAAAGCCTTAAACAACGAATTGCATAATTGTCTGAAGATGATTTTTATTTGAATTTCATTATTTAATCGAACTTTCCGTCTGGCAAAACATTCTAAACATTCTAAACTTCTAAACTTCTCAAACCCTTAACTATTCATGAACGCAACCATCATTACCATTGGCGACGAACTCCTTATCGGACAAGTTGTAGATACGAACTCTGCGTGGATGGGCCAGGAACTGAATAGCATAGGAGTTTATGTGATCCGCAGAATTGCTGTGGGTGATGATAAAAAAGAAATCATAGCTGCTTTGAATGAAGCCCGTGAAATAAGTGACCTGATTCTGATAACAGGTGGACTTGGACCTACCAAAGATGATATTACCAAGCATACGCTGTGTCAATATTTCGACAGCAAGCTTGTTTTCAATGAAGAAATATTCGAAATGGTAAAAGCTATTTTCGATCGTCTTAGCCGGCCCATGCTGGAAAGTAACCGGAGCCAGGCAGAAGTGCCCGATAAGTGCATTCCTATAAAAAATCTTAATGGTACCGCGCCGGGAATGTGGTTTAATCATGATGGTAAAGTATTTGTTTCCATGCCCGGAGTTCCATGGGAAATGAAGCTCATGATGACCAATAATGTGCTACCTCAAATAAAAACACTTTTTAAAACACCCTTCATACTTCATAAAACAATACTGACGCAAGGTATTGGCGAATCATTCCTTGCTGAAAAAATACGGGATATCGAAGATGATTTCCCGGCAGGTTTTAAGCTGGCTTATCTTCCTTACCTGTCTTCTGTGAGGTTAAGAATAACAGCGCGTGGAGAAGACGAAAAATATCTTCAACAAACCACTGAAGCATTCGTGAAACGGCTTCGTGATAGCATTGGCGAATACATATGGGGTTATGATGATGACGTTCTTGAAGAAGTGATTGGAAAAATTCTGTTGCAACAAAAAGCCACGTTAAGCATAGCAGAAAGTTGCACCGGAGGATTGATTGCTTTCCGGATTGTGTCTGTTGCAGGGGCATCAGATTATTTCGGAGGCAGCATCGTGAGCTATTCTTATGAAGCCAAAAAAAAACTGCTGGGTGTTAAGGAAGCAACCCTCAATACTTATGGCGCCGTAAGTAAAGAAACAGTTTGCGAAATGGCCACTGGCGTGCTTGAAAAGATGCAGACAAGTTATTCTATCGCTGTATCCGGAATAGCAGGTCCGGGTGGTGGAACGGAGGAAAAACCAGTTGGCACTGTTTGGATTGCCGTAGCCGGAAATAACCGTGTAATGGCGAAAAAGTTCTTCTTTCCCGGTAATCGCCAGCGAAATATGGAGATGAGTTCTATTAATGCACTGAGTATGCTGAGGAAGTTTATGTTAGGGTTGTTGATTGATGCTTGAATTCGTATACTGATTGTTTAATTGTTGATTCTCTCGTCAAATTTATTGAAGTCCGCTATGGAGACATTTAACGATTTATCAGTTTAACAATTAAGGAATTGTTGTACGGTTTGATTAATCCCCCGTTTCGCTTTACATTTGACCATTCCAAAAAAATCAACTAATACTATGGCCGAAGTGGAACTGATAATGCCTAAAATGGGGGAAAGTATTATGGAAGCCACCATTTTAAAATGGTTGAAAAATGTTGGTGACAGCATAGCTGTTGATGAGCCGGTACTTGAAATTGCAACTGACAAAGTTGACTCGGAAGTGCCTTCTACGCATGCCGGTAAGCTTGTAAAAATTCTTTTCGAGGTAAATGATGTGGTGCCTGTTGGAAAAGTAATTGCTATTGTTGAAACAGAAGGTGCCAGCACAACTGCGCCTTCAGCCGTGAAAACCGAAGTAACCAGGCAGCCTGAAAAAACCATAGCTCCTGCTATTCAACAACAGGAATCAAAACCCGTTTCTGTCGAAGGAAGATTTTATTCTCCGCTTGTATTAAACATTGCACGTAATGAAGGAATCTCCATGCCGGTGCTTGATACTATTGCGGGAACAGGTGAAGGGGGCAGGGTTACAAAAAAAGATATTCTGCAGTTTGTACAACAGGGCGGTTCAAAAGCTGCCTCCACTCCTGCCGCGCCAATTGTTGAAAAACCAATGGTAAGGCAACAGGAAGAAGTTGTTACCCCTGTTGCTGTGAATGTTTCCGGCAATGTGGAAATTATTGAAATGGACCGCATGCGTAAACTGATTGCGGAACATATGGTAATGAGTAAACGCACTTCCGCGCATGTAACATCATTCGTGGAAGCGGATGTTACGAATCTTGTATTGTGGAGAGAAAGGGTGAAAAAAGATTTTGAAAAACGCGAAGGAGAAAAAATCACGTTTACGCCTCTTTTCATTGAAGCAGTGGTAAAAGCATTGAAGGATTATCCATTGGTGAATTCATCGTTGAACGGTACACAAATTATCCGTAAAAAGGACATCAATATCGGTATGGCGGCCGCATTGCCCAGCGGAAACCTGATTGTGCCGGTGATTAAGAATGCGGATACCAAGAACCTTGTCGGCTTAACCAAAGAAGTAAATGATTTTGCAAAGCGTGCACGTGCCGGTCAATTGAAACCTAATGAGATTGAAGGTGGCACTTTCACATTAACCAATGTTGGCACTTTTGGAAATTTAATGGGAACACCCATCATCAATCAACCGCAGGTAGCAATCATGGCAACCGGAGCCATCAAGAAAAAACCGGCTGTGCTGGAAACTTCGCAGGGCGATGTGATTGCGATTCGTCACATGATGTTTCTTTCACTGTCATACGATCACAGGATTGTTGATGGTGCCTTGGGTGGATCATTCCTCAGGAAAGTGGCAGATTACCTCGAGGCATTCGATCAGAAACGTGAATATTAATTCAGCGGAAAATCATAGAACCGACATACTAAAGACGACACCTTTATTTAGCTCTGCTTCTCCCCATGCATGATTATTCACTCTTACTTTATTAACTCAAAAATTCAAACCTCTTATGGATCAAGTGTATACTTTTACAAAAGATATTCATTCTTACTGGAGATGGATCATACTTGCCCTCGCAGTAATAGTTCTTATCAAGTATCTGTACGGTTGGTTTGGAAAGCAAAAATTCACTTCAACAGATAACAGGCTAAATTTATTTTTTGTAACTGCTCTTGACATTCAATTACTAATCGGATTAGCACTTTACATTTTTCTCAGCCCGGTTACAAAGGCTGCTTTTCAATCCGGCGAAAGTATAATGGCCAATCCCGGCTACCGGTTTTCAGTAGTAGAACATCCCATTACCATGTTGCTGGCCATTATATTGGCACATGTCGGAAGAGTGATGGTGAAGCGCTCCACAACAGATGTTGTTAAATTTAAAAAGGGTGCTATCTTTTTCGGATTATCGTTGCTATTTATACTCTCAAGAATGCCGTGGTAATTCAGGAAGTTTAATTTTTCATGATAATCAAAATCACCTTTTACCGGAGCCTCCACAGATTATCCTTCTTGTTAACATCAGGAATAAATTCATTCCCCATCCGGATGTATTTTAATTTTCCCGGCAGGGCTTGCTGTACATTATAATCACGATTGCCTTCTTTCCAAACTATCGCTGTAAAATCTTTTCTGATCACGGAATCATTTTCGAGAACGAATTCAAGATGGACAGGAACAGGCAATGCACCTGTATTGCTTACGATAATATTCCATGTTTCTGAACTTGTTTTTTTGCCTTTCTCCAACTGTACTTTTTTCAATGCCAAATCAGGATATGCGCTTTGCATAAACCATGGTATAAAAAACCAATTCAAATCCTGTTCACTCGCATTATTAATGGAGTAGAAAAAGTCGTACGGCGTAGGATGCTTTCCATGCCAGCGGCTCATGTATTCATGTAGCGCTTTAAAAAAAACAGTATCGCCCAGTAAATTCTGCAAGGTCCAGTAAAAAATTCCGGGCTTGCCGTATGCATTGGTTGTATAGGTAATTCCACTGGTCAGCTTTGTATTCGTAATCAATGGAACTTCGATATCTGTTCCGGCAACATTTTCATACCGCCTTCTCATATAAATTCCATCGTCTTCAGGTTCGCCCAGCATAGGAGATATTACAGATTCGCCGATAGTGGCCCAACCCTCATCCATCCATGCATATTTTGTTTCGTTGGTACCCATGTAAAATGGGAAATAAGAATGAAATATTTCATGAGAGGTAAGTTGCACCATGTCCATCCTTGTATCAGAAACATTATCATTCACCATCATCGGGTATTCCATCTGATCAAGTCCCTGGAATATCGTGATATGTGGAAATGGAAATGGTACGGCAGGATACGACTTGCTCATAATGTCGACACATTTACGCGCAACATCCGCTACTTCAAAAAAATCAACCGCGTTTTTATCATATGCCGCATCAACAAAAACTCTTCTTCCTGTAGCAGCATCCACCATTAATGAACTCCCCTGCCAGAGGTAATGATCACTGATTGCAAAAGCAAAGTCAGTCACTTCTTCCGCAGAAAATTTCCAGGAAAGCTGCGCACCTGCAGCAGTAACCGGTTCCGCATCATAATCTGTACTGTCAATGATGCCGATGATCTTATCAGATGTCTGTGCCGTTTGGTAACGATTGTAAATACGGGGAGCGAAAACATCTTTCGGATTTTGAAGCAAGCCTGTTGCCCAGACAACAAAGCCTCCCGGAACAGTAATTTCAGCATCAAAATTTCCAAAGTCATTGTAAAATTCCTGAAGGCCAATATAATCCCAGTCGTCCCAACCATCAATATCATCATACACAGCAATTCTTGGAAAAGTATATGCGAGAAAGTAAGAAGACGCGTCGACCATTCCCGTTCTGATATGCGAGCCTTTGTTGACAGTGTAATGCCAGGAGATCTGCATGGTTATGCTCTTGCCGGGTTTCACTGATTCTTCCGGTGTAACTTTCATATTCGTCCCGCTGAAATGTATGCGTTTATCTGTAAGGGTAGCAAATTTTTCTGTTCCCATTACAAGGCTTTCAATGGTCACGCCTTCATTTTCGTCTGCTTCATCAAACGGATAATTTCTTTGCATTCCTTTCTTAAAAAGATTAGGGTATAGGTGAATCACAATCTGATGAAGGGTATCAGGACTGTTATTGTAATAAACGATTGTTTCCGTACCGCTTAATAAACGCGTGGCAGGATCAAAATTAATTTTCATTGTGTAATTACCTCTGTTTTGCCAGTAATGAGATCCTGGTTTTCCATCCATGGAACGTGTTCCGGATTCATAAGCCGGTTGTACATTACGGGGTATAGGTAATGCCATTTTCTGTGCAAGACAATTCTCTATCATGAGTAGCAGCAATGTGCTGAAAGCAAATAGGCATAAAGGTTTCATAGGCAGATTTAATCAGTTTCAAACGTACAGTAATAACATGAAAAGGACAAACGATGAAGTATCCTGCTCCGGATGCAATAAAATTTCAGTTCTTCCTGTTCCTGCGGATACGTAATCTGAAATGCAAAAATGATCTCTGGAAAAAATATAACAATTGTCATTCAAATACCTGACTACAGTCATACTTTCAATTTAACTAAATCCTATATTTTTGAACAAATGTTAAATTAACCTAAATAATATGTCATGAAAAAGATCCTCGCTGTGTTTGACGGAGTGAACTATTCCGATCAGACTGCAAGTTTTGGAATTGAGCTGGCTCAAAAAACAGATTCTTTGCTGGTTGGGGTTTTCCTTCACGATCTCTCCTATTCCCGATTTGTTTATGCTTATGCCTGGGACATACCTACTCAATACTACTATGGGTTCCAGGAAATTGAAAAGGAAGACAATGTTAAGATCACCGAGAATATGAAAGTGTTCACAAGACAATGCGAGGAAAAACGTGTCAAACATAAAATCCATCTTGACAGTGGCGTTCCCCTTCAGGAATTGCTCAAAGAAAGTGCCTTCACTGATTTATTGTTAATAGATAACAAAACCAGTTTTATGCGGATCGGCGATAGGTCGCCGAGTTTATTTCTTAAAGATTTACTGGCGGAATCGAAGTGCCCTGTACTGATTCTTCCTGATGAGAAACCTTCTATCAACCGCGTGGTGATTGCCTATGACGGGAGCGACTCCAGTGTATTCGCTATGAAGATGTACAGCTATTTATTTCCACAGTGGAACGATATACCCACCAATGTTGTAACCGTAAATCATTCTACTTCCAACCATGTTCCCAAGAACAGAGATATTAAGGACCTTGCAAGTGAGCATTTCAAAAACCTGACATTCACAGTACTGAATGGTGAGCCGGAAGAAGAGCTAAAAAAATTTCTGAAGAAAGATGGCAATGATGTATTGGTTGTGCTGGGAGCTTACGGCAGAAGTGCCTTATCAAGAATGTTTCATTCCAGCATTTCCAATCGGATTTTGACAGAAGTGAAAGTTCCACTGTTTATTGCGCATCAATAACCTTTGCGGTTTGTCAATGTCGGGATCGGAATAACCATGGTGGAGGAAGGATTTCTTCTTGAAAAAAGCAGAACATGAATAATTCCATCTGTAACAAATGGACGAATAAAAAATGTTTTTCACTCAATACGCTGGCTTTGAAATAAATGGACACAGTCTGTTTTTTTTCGGGACAACAGGAAATAATTGCATAGATTTTGTCACACGCATCAACACTTTTCAAAGCGCAACATGAAATCCTTTAATGAATTGATAAATTCCGGCAAGCCGGTTGTTGTTGACTTTTTCGCTGATTGGTGCGGTCCTTGTAAAGCAATGGTTCCGATCCTCAACGATGTAAAGGCAACCGTAAAAGAAAGTGCGATCATCATCAAAATTGATGTAGATAAAGCACAGTCCCTTGCATCGGAATATGGCATAAGAGCCATTCCCACCTTACTGATTATTAAAGACGGAAAAGAAGTTTGGCGTCATTCCGGTGTCTGTCAACCTGAAGTTTTGAAGAAAAAAATTATGAACCTCGTTTAATGAGAAATTGCTGACACTCATTTATGCAGTGGCTTTGTATGCAGCACGAATCTACCGGAACCAGTTTATAACCGCATTTGCATTTTATTAAAAAGCCTCTTGATTACAAAACTAAATTGCAGGCAAATAGCATCCATCTGAAAATGGATACGTCATGCAGAATTTAATTTTGGAAGGATCCTGCTCATTTGGATTGTTGAGATGGATGCTCAAAAAAAAACGAATGGCCGTTGATACTGCTATCAACGGTCATTCATTTTGAAGTAAATGCGGAATAACCGCGGACTTCCCTATTTAATAACAGCAACTACTTTTCCATATACACCTGCACCGGAAACAACTATAGGATAGTTTCCACTTCCATAAGAGGTAAGATCAATTGCTATCTGATTACTTCCAACTTTTGCTATTCCTTCAATCACAAACATGGCTGATCCGTTGCTATTCATAACGGTGATTCCGATTTTGCCACTAACAGTGGCGGTGAAGCGAACGGTAACAGGTCCAGATGATGGATTTGGAACAACAGTAACATCAGGTCGCGCAATTGAAGCACCTTCCTCTGACGATACAAATAGGGCAGTTGTTGGTGCATTTGCTGTTGATATACTATTAAGAGCATTTCGGTTTTGTGCGCAGAGCATTCCGTTTATAACAAAGAGCATTGTAATGACTGCGAAGAGGGATTTGAGATTCACGTTGGTCGATTTCATAATATTAGTTTTTAATTTTCTTCAAAATTATACCGGCACTTTTCCGTGCGTTATGACTGCTGTCACACCTTGATATGATTATTGCCATCCTTTTCAATGTTTGGGTATGATTAAAATCACGGGCTCCGATAATAGTGGTCATACTATTGACGCTGAAGTGGTCATATTTTTAATTCCAGTTAAAAACTATCGGTCATGAATGCTAAAATGATTTATAATAATGACATCACCTTCAAGGCAGTAAATGTGCTTCTTCAAGGTACACTTGCAGTTCCCGAAAATGCTAAAGGCATCGTACTATTTTGTCATGGTATTAACAGCAGCAGGCACAGTCCGCGCAATACTCACCTTGCACGTGTTTTTAATAATCACGGATTAGCAACATTGCTGGTGAGTCTGGAGAAAGTGGAAGAAGATCTTTTTTTGAAAGGAAGCAACCTTACTGAACTCGCGGAGCGTGTAACCGACGTCACCCAGACACTGATGAATATCAACCCTACAAAAAAATTACCTGTTGTCTACTTCGGTTCCGGAACAGGTGCTGCAGTAGCTTTGGTTGCCTCTCTGGGGCTTAAAGAAATCGTGAAGACAATTGTTTGCCGGGATGCAAGCCCTGAGTCAGCCGTGGAATTACTGGCGCAGGTTAAAACTCCTGTGCTGTTTATCTGCGCACAAAAGGATAAAGAAGGTATTGCAATTAATGAAATGGCAAAAGGTTATCTGAAATCAAAATGCGAATTGAAAGTGATTGAAAATGCGTCTTATCTTTTTGAAGAAGAAGGAAAACTGGATGAAGTTGCTCAACTTTCTATAGCATGGTATAAACAGTATTTAATTCCGCTACAAGAAGCTTCCTCCGATCCCTCACTCCTGAACCTGCATGCGGTTGGTTAGTATCATTTAAAGCAACAGCACAAAACTTATGAGTAAAGCGAAACTGAGCGGGATAAACAGCGGACTTCCGAAGTAGAGTATCGCACCTGCTGAAACAACAGAAAAGAGCCAATTGGCAAGTTGATTTCGTAATACCGGCACTACTTTTACCATTTTGTTATGAACCGATTACTGCCATCTATTTTTTTCTGATGGACAACAAAGGAACTTTCAGGTTGTATGACAATTTTTCGGTCTTGCTTCCTTCAAAAACATATTCAAAGAATCTTTTCTTGTGAGGAAACATGACCGCCCAATCCGGTTTCCGGTAATCGAGAAATTCACGTAGCTGCTCGAGCAAACGTTCACCCGGATTTCTTTTTATCTGAATCAACTCCAGCTTCACTCCCTTTGCTACGCCTTTCAGTTTGTTGAATAATTTTTCTTCATCTACATCCGGATTATAACTCAAATTAAAAATGTCGATGATCGAGCCAAAGGATTTTGCGAGCGGAACAAGCGTCCCAAGTTCCATCACAGGACTTTTGAGGTCAGAAAAATAAAGCAAGGACTTAACGTGCCTGAAGCGATAACCGGAAGGTATGGCAAGCACCGGAATTTCACTCTTTGAAATAAGAATTGAAGTGGTACTTCCAAAAAGCTTGTTGATGCCGGACGCACCATGCGTTCCCATCACAATGAGACCTGCTTTAGCATTGTTGGCGGCGATGACGATATCTTCTACTACATATTTTTCAGTTTTCACCATCATCAAAACTTTAGTGGCGTCTCTTAAAATATGCATCTGACGGTATAACCGGTCGATTGTTTTATCAAGCAGCATTTTCTTATTTGACATATCCATCTTCTCCAGCCGCTTCATTTCGCTGTCCGGAATACCAAATAGTTCCACTCTCAGCGGAATATGCGTTGAATGGAAAAACACAACTTTACAATCCAACTTCGCTGCCAGCCGAATTCCATATTTCATGGCATTAACTGCATTTTCAGAAAAATCAGTTGGAACAAGAATCGTTTTCATAAATCCGTTTTATGAATGCACAGTTTATACATCAGGCTTCGAAGTAAGTAGTTGCGTAGAAATTCAATTATGATATTCGTCAATGTTTGTGATGACGGATGTCATTGCATCAACGTGTTTCTTTGCATCAAAACCAGCATCGGTAACTGAATATCAACATCGTTGATTTAAAATGATGGGGGAAGATTTAACCATAATCTTATAAGCAAAAATAGTTTCTTTCCGAGCCGGTACTGAACAGCAAATAGTTTGCAGATGATGGCTATAAAAAATCTTCTTTTATTACTCTCATGGGAAAAGAAAACGGCATAACTTCCGGAAATAATTATTCAGTATGTCGTCAAAAATCAGTTCATTAATCGCGCTTGCCATCGCTATCGCCGGCTTGGTCTACCTGATTTATGCCCAGCACTTATTTTCAACAAATCCTGTTTCTATTGCCATACAGCTCAGCGCGGCAGCTTTGATGATCTGGGCACGGATTACTTTCGGACTCAGAAGCTTTCACGCGACGGCCAATACCACCTCAGGAGAATTGGTAACAAATGGGCCGTATCAATGGCTTCGTCATCCCATCTATGCTTCCATCATCTATTTTTCATGGGCAAGTGTAATTGCCTACCCATTTTTGGAAACCTTTGCAGCAGTATGTGTAATCACCGCCGGACTTTACACAAGAATGCTGCTGGAAGAAAAATTTCTATTGATAGCGTACCCGGAATACAAGTCTTACATGAAACAAACCAGAAGGGTTATTCCTTATTTATTTTGATAGGCAGTTATAAGACATGTGTTATTGACAGAAACAATAATCGTGTAAATCACCAACAACTTCCGAACGCAAATTAAATTAAATAAGCTCTCAGCATCCAGCTCATCTTTTCATGTTGCTCCATAATACCGGTAACAAAATCTCCGGTGCCGGAATCTTTGCATTTTTCAGTTATGGTATGGATGTCTTTTCTTAGAATGCGGATAATCGTTTCATGATCGTTTAACAGCGATTGAATTACTTGCTTTTGCTTGCTGAAGTCGTTGTGACCTTCTGTAAGGTGTGTCATGCTTAAGAAGTCCTTAAGTGATCCTAAGG
Source organism: Chitinophagaceae bacterium (assembly GCA_016717285.1). Classification (NCBI taxonomy): domain Bacteria; kingdom Pseudomonadati; phylum Bacteroidota; class Chitinophagia; order Chitinophagales; family Chitinophagaceae; species Chitinophagaceae bacterium. The sequence continues at coordinate 1,634,289 of JADKFU010000005.1, read as the reverse complement.
AATAATGGCCCAATGCCCTTACCCGCTCTGCAACTTCATCAATAATGAGATCCAATGCTTCATATTGAGCTTCAAAAAATTTGTGGAGGTCCATAAAGCCCGGACCCTCAATATTCCAATGTGCATTGCGGGTTTTAGTGTACAATACATATTCATCAGCCACTAAATTATTGAGTAAGGTGGCCACTTCTTTCAGATTATTTTCGGAAATTTCAATATTGGGTTTCATGTTTTTAATATGGCTTTGTGAATTACTATTGTTTAATACTTATTCAGCTATCTCCTTCTTTAGCAGTGGTTATTTCCGCTCATATTCCAAATTCCTTTATCTATTTCAATGCAAATCAAATCTAATAACAAATCTGTTCTTATTCCTTTTGCCCGATGGGTTATAGATGGGTTTCTTAATGAGGTGGTGTTGTCAGAACTTGATCCCTCTCTTTTTCATTTCTTCTTCCAATTTCGGAGGAATATCGCGACAGGAACAATTTTGATGATGAGCGAGATGCCATTTTACCCGCTGTGCAAACGTTGGATTTTCAGGCATTTTATTTTTAAGGTGCCAGTCTTTGTTGATTTTCATGGCTATCGATTGAATGTTCTATGGTTGCCTCCACTACACTAAATATTATTTGGAAAATATTTTGCAGTTGCTTCCGGATTCATACTGCAAATTTCCAATCCCCAAATGGCGGGAATTATGACTTTCATCACTCCAAATAATGATAATATTCAGTAAAAGGAATGAGGCGAGATCAACGCATCAGTTCGCGCAAAGTCGGGAACGGCTAGTAGGCTAAAATTAATCTGCTATCACCCCGCAGATTGCTTCCTTAGTTAAATATCTTAAAGCGCTCATGACAAGCCCTGCTCAGTTGTTCACGATCATCAGGATGAGCGATATTGATGAGTGCCTTTGCACGTTGTCGAAAATTTTGTCCGAAGAGAGAAGCAACACCAAATTCTGTAACTACATAGTGAACATGTCCACGGGTGGTAACTACCCCGGCACCCGGATTAAGCACAGGAACAATTCGGGGAATTCCTTTTTTCGTTCTGCTGGTGAGTGCAATGATAGGTTTACCATCTTCACTTAATGAAGCTGCACGCATAAAATCCATCTGGCCACCAATGCCGCTGTACTGGTAAGTGCCTATACTGTCTGCACAAACCTGTCCGGTGATATCAATTTCAATGGCGCTGTTGATGGCCATTACCTTTGTATTGCGTTTAATTACCGAAGGGTCATTCACATAATCAATATCGAGAAATGCGAAATCCGGATTATCGCTCACGTAATCATACAGTTTCCTTGTACCCAATGCAAAACCTGCTACTGTTTTATGAGGATGAATATTTTTATACCGGTTCGTGATGATACCTTTTTCGCAGAGATCAATCAAACCATCGCTGAACATTTCCGTATGCACACCAAGGTCTTTGTGATCATGAAGACACCTGCAAACCGCATCGGGAATCGTGCCGATTCCAAGTTGTAAAGTACTCCTGTCTATAACCAGGTCAGATACATGCGCACCGATTTTCATTTCATCGTCGGTAATCTGCGATCCGAAGTTCACCTCATGGAGCGGTTCATCCACCCAAACCATTGCATTAAAACTGTTCAGGTGCATAAAGCCATCTCCATGTGTGCGTGGAACCTGCGGATTGATTTGAGCTATTACATATTTCGCAGTGTGCACTGCTGTGCGTGCAATATCCACCGACACTCCCATCGAACAAAAACCTTTATTATCCGGCGGGGAAACCTGCACTATAGCGACATCGAGCGGCAATACATTCCGCCTGAAAAGTTCAGGAATTTCGCTGAGGAAAACCGGTATAAAATCGCCCCTGCCTTCGTTTACCGCTTTTCTTACAGGGTCGCTCACAAACATTGTATTGATATGAAAAGAATCCGCATACTCTGGCTGATCAAAAAAAACATCACCTAGCAGACTGATAAAAACCAGTTCAACATGCTGCAGCTCTTTATTTCTTTTCACCAATTCACTGATAAGAAATGTAGGCGTACAGGCTCCTCCCTGTATAAATACCCTATTGCCCGACTGAATCAACTTTAATGCATCCTGGGGATCCTGATATGCAATGTTAGCTGTCATAAGTGTTTTATTTCTTGAAATGTAGTTTTTTTCACGTTGCCGCGCAAAAATCTAAAGTGCAATATTTGATTGTGATGACATTCATCATTTATGAAACTGATTAATATCATGCTTAAATTTTAAAAGCCACCGTTCCGCCTCTGTATTCGCTACCGCTTCGAGTTGAAGCATTCCATTCCTCACCGGTCCGGGTAATCCTGGCTTAGCTGACAGATGATGTAATTGTCTTCCGGCAACAACAGCATCATGCCATTCGCCCAACAACGTATCTGCAGTATTTAAAAATCCGGGAAGCAACACAAGCCACTTCAAATCATGGATTTCATCGGAGAAAATTTCAGAGTTATACTTTAGTTTTTTAACATCGGTTCTGATTTCATGATACATTTCATTTGACGGGCCTTGTCGTAATAACCTGGTCTCCATATTTTCCGCTGTACCATTCAGATAATCAACCGGATTTACTGTCCGGAGCTTGATGGCAAACGGTTTAAGATACCTGCGCACTTTATTCAGCTCCGTCCCCGTACATTTATCCTGCTTCCGGCAAAAATCTCTGTAAGCTTTTTTTTCTTCATGTGTTATAAGATTCAAAATTTCGCTGTTCAAATTGTGCGGAAGAAATGATTGCTGCATTCTTTCAGTAAGCAACTGCCATTCACGCAAATCACCCGCCTTTCCACCTAATTTCCAGATAGCATTCAACTTTCCTTTATCAAAATCTTCAAAATACCATTTGAACAGACATGATAACGCTTTCATCTTTTTAATAGCTACACGCAATTGGTGAATATGCTTAACATCCTCACGGTCAGAAGTCTTTCGAGAGTACCTGCCGATATGCGATAAGAGTTTCGCTGAATATTCCTGATAGTCAATCATAATGAATCAGGCCTCTTTTAATAAAGATGTGAACTTATGCATTGCGATGGATGAGATGACTCATCATTTTACATGACAAATGTCATATTGAAGAATTAATTCCGCATATAATTTAGCATAAAATAGTGAATCGTGCTCGGTGAATTAAGTCCCAATCAGATTGAAATATTACTTAACCGGCAATTTATCGGGCGTATTGGTTGCAGCGCAAACGGAATTTCCTATATAGTTCCTGTGGCATACGCTTATGATGGCAAATATATTTATGCGCATTCAAAAGAAGGCAGGAAAATTCAGATGATGCGAATGAATCCACTTGTTTGTTTTGAAGTAGACCAAACGGAAAATCCGGCGAATTGGGAGTCTGTAATTATGTGGGGTAAATATGAAGAATTGAAAGGCGAGGATAAGAAAGAAGGCCTACAGAAACTGGTTGCGCGTTTACAGCCGATTGCGACTGGAGAATCAATCAGTCCACCTGCGGAATTGGCGGAGGCACATCAGAATGATACAGGTGCTTACAAGACCATAATTTTTAGAATTGAGATCAAAGAAAAAACAGGACGGTTTGAGAATAGATGAAGAAATAACATCCGGATAACCTGGCGTACAATCTTTACTTTTCTATTGTATTGAAATTGCAGCATCATGAATCAGGATCCTTACCTGCCACACCCTTTACACAGCAAATTAATAAAATAAAAAAAGCGATGCCATGAAATCAATACTGATTTTACCTTTTCTATTTTCCTTTGGTTTCGTCTTTAGCCAGGATAATTTACAACAGTCAATCGATAAAATTGCATTGCCTTATGCAAATGAAAAAGGAAACCATGCATTGGTGATTGGTTTGGTGACTGCATCGGGAGAACAGATATATGTATACGGAGAAACGGAAAAGGGAAATGGTGTAAAACCTGACTCATCTTCTGTATTTGAACTGGGAACTATCACTTCGGTTTTTACGACTTCCCTTTTAGCTGTTTTGGAATCAGATCATAAAATTGATCTGAATGACCCTGTGCAAAATTACTTTCCCGAAAGTGTAATGATTCCTGTATATGAAGAAATCATCTGCAAACCTGCTGATCAGCATCCTGTTAATTCAGAGAATGACCACCATACTGTGTATTATTGCTTTGCTGATCCTTCATACCATCCGAAGCACATGTTGCTTTGCGATCTGGCCACGAATACTTCAGGTTTACCGGTTTATCCCGGCAACCTGAAAGCAAGTTTGAAAAGTTCCAATCCGTTCGAAGGTTATTCATTAACCAACTTGTACAGTTTCCTGAACAACTACCGCACAAGCTATCCTACTGGTCTTGTCTATAAGTTTTCACCGCTGGGAATCGCTATGTTGGGTAATGGGTTAGCCTGGAAAGAAGGAACAACTTATGAATCGATATTACAGCAGGAAGTGCTCGAGCCGCTAATGCTTCAGCATACATTTATAACACCAACAACCATACAGCAATCGAAAATGTTAGTTGGTCACGATCAAAAGGGCAAAATAGTACCTCCGGGAATATTTGACGCGATGATCCCCGCCATCGGACTTCACTCCAATGTAACAGACCTGTTGCTATTTCTGAAGGAAAACTTAGTTCTCCATCACTCCGCCATTCAAGCCTCATTGTTGAATACCCAGAACCCACGAGTCGCTATACCAGATGTAAAGAAATTACATGGATCTTATTCAGCTCTTGCATGGATTCTTTCTCCGGTTGCTGTTAACAGCAAAGTGAATATGATTTGGCAACAAGGCACTACCAGTGGGTGCTCTTCTTACATTGGTTTTATCAGGGAAAGTAATATCGGTGTTGTTGTCCTATCCAATTCAGCAAATGGCGTAGCAGAGATCGGCAGTAACATTTTGAAAATGATCTACAAGGAGCAGCAATCCAGGCCTACTGATAATCCAAAAATGTGATAATCGTTTAATGCATTTGCGTCGCAATATCCGATGCATCACTTATCAATCCTTGTATCTCGATGCACCTTCGCAGGTGGTGAGATTAAGATGGAAAGAAAGATGTGGTGCTCGTAATGCCGATGCAAACAGTAAATATCATCATGAAGTTTTCAGATTTTGCCGATGACTCCATTCCCTATATGTACCACTGTCACTTGTTACACCATGAAGATGATGGGATGATGGGATCGTTTGTGGTTTTGGATACTGCGGCAATAGGTATTCAGCAATTAAAAACCGAAAATTGGATACATGCATTTCCCAATCCCATTATGAATGGGTCGATGACTATCACATTATTTAAGGATAAGAGGGAGATAACTGAATACACGCTTATTAATATCCTGGGTCAACATCTCATCAATGAACATCTTTGTGCTGAGGATGATTTGATAAAAATTAACTTTGATACGATTCCCGCTGGCACCTACTTCCTTAAAGTGGTTTACGGCAGTCAGGCTTCCACTGTAAAAATTATTAAACAATAAACAGTATTGACCGAACTCGAACAATATATCCAGTCCTATTTCGGAATCAACAAATCCGACCTTAAACAAATCGGTTCTCTCTTCAGGCCAAAATATTTAAAGAAGGATGACTATTTTCTGAAAACAGGCGCACGTTGTAACAAATTAAGCTTTGTAAAATCTGGTTTGCTGAGAATTTATGTGTCAACACAGGAAAAAGAAGTTACCCAATGGATTTCCACGAAAGGATATTTTGTAACAGATCTTTCCAGTTTTATTTTTAACACGCCGGCACGCTGGACTATTCAGACTTTATCAGATTCAGAATTATTTACCATCTCAAAGGAAGACTATAACCATATCGGCAACCTCATTCCGAAATGGCATGAGCTGGAAAAATTATTTATCGCCCGTTGTTTCACCATTCTGGAGGATCGCATTTTCTCCCATTTGTCTATGACTGCGGAAGAACGTTACCGCTTTTTCTTTGAACACAACAGCGAAATCTTTAACCAGGTACCGTTGCAATATATTGCCTCTATGCTGGGCATGACACCGGAAACATTCAGCAGGATAAGGAAAAAAAAGCTGTCCTGATTTCTTGATAAATGTCAAGCGCCTCTTGATGAAACATGCTCACCTTTGCTTCATCAAACAATCCAAACATTATAAACCATTCAATTTTCCACCATGGCCAAAGAAATCAAAACAGAAATCCTGATCAATGCAACACCTCAAAAAGTCTGGAAAATTCTAACGGACTTTAAAAATTATCCAAACTGGAATCCTTTTATCAAATCCATCAGCGGAGAAATTGCAGTCGGAAAAAAAATAATCGCAAGACTTGAACCGCCCGGTGCATCAGGCATGACTTTCAAACCCGTCGTACTTACATTTGAAAAAAACAAAGAATTCCGTTGGCTGGGACATTTATTGTTTGAAGGATTGTTCGATGGTGAACATATTTTTGAACTCATTGATAAAGGAAATGGAACAACATTATTCATCCAAAGAGAAAAATTCAAAGGAGTATTGGTTCCTGTTTTTAACAAAATGCTGGATAATACTACACTGAATGGTTTTAATCTCATGAATAAAAAACTCAAAGAACTTGCGGAACAGACTTAGTTCCGGTTTTAAAATAAAGCTTCCCAACACGTCCCCTGAGCCTATCGAAGGGTATCAGGAAAATCAACCTATTCATTAAAGGAAACTATTCCACTCCAAACAAATGTGATAGATTTATGAGCCCATAAAAAGTCTCCACTACGGAATTCAACTGCATTCAAAATGACTCACTTCGACAATCTCCCTACTTTATCATTACTTAGGACTTCCATTGGCATTTCATTGTTGCTGCTACTGGTGAACAGTGAATATGGCCATTCGCAATGCATCATTCTTCCCAACGCCATCGAAGAAATCTCTTACACTTACGTGCTTCCGGATGGAACCAATGCCTCAGGTATTGCTTACAACCCAAATCTTGACATTTATTATACCGTGATTGCCGGCAACTCAGGTTTTCCGTTAGAAACATTTGATCCATCAGGTGCTTCCCTTTTTCAATCAAATACCGGTTTTGATTTCCGTGGATTGTGGTGGAATGCAAACACCAGTCAGTTGGAGGGCAATGGCTATTATAATTTTGGATTGTGGTCGCCCGATCTCAATGCAAATGGTTATGCACTTAATACAGGCACTTCCATTTTTACCGGGCAAAATCAACCTGATGCACAATCTTGTGGTGATTATGACTACTGCGCGGATGAAATCATTTATTATTTCAACGGTGCTGTTTACAGAGTTAACAGAACAACCAATGCATTGTTAGGTTCCTTTGCACTCACCGGCTTGCCCGTTCCCCTCAGCAATATCAATACAACCAGCATTGTGTTTACAGGCTGTTCTGGAAATGAAATTGCACTTGAAGATTATGTGAACAAAAATATACTGCTCTTTAATAAAACGACAGGTGCCTATTCCGGCTCTTCACAATTGCCTGCTAATGCAGTTACAAGTCAGAGTTTCAGACTATCGTATGCAAACAACATGATTTGGTTGTATGATGCTTACACCCGAACCTGGACCAGCTATTCCATATTCGAAAATACCGGCAATGGAAATATTGTTGATCTTGGAAATGATACCACACTTTGCAATGGCGACTCATTAATACTGATCGCAGGAAGTTCAGACGCAGCCTATCTCTGGTCGACCGGTGCAACTGATTCCTCCATTACAATTAATTCATCGGGAAGTTATTGGGTCACCACTTCGAACGGAGCATGTGCAGTGAGTGACACTATTGTAATCACCGATACTTTATGCAATCCGGTAGTATCCATTAATGCTACAGATACCTTGATCTGTGAAAAATTCTGTATCAGTTTTTTTGATGTTTCTCAAAACAATCCGATTGCATGGCATTGGATATTTGAAGGGGCCAGTCCTTCCACTTCCAGCATCATGAATCCTGAAAATATTTGTTACAGTGTGGCGGGCAGCTTTGATGTAACGCTTATCACCACCAATGCAACCGGTAACGATACATTGATACTTACCGATTACATTACTGTTACTCCTACTCCATCCACTCCAACCATTATTGCAAATGGCTATGAACTGACTGTCAGCGCGGCAGACAGTTATCAATGGCAATATAACCTCGTGGATATTGCAGGCGCTACCAATCAGTCATACACCGCTACGCAATCAGGATTGTACACCGTAAATGTGTTCGATCAGTTTGGGTGTAAAAATTCAGCGAGCGTTACAGTTTTAATCAGTGGTATTGATGCAATAACTTCGCAAGCAGCACTTTCAATCTTTCCCAATCCCGGCTTTGGAACTTTTACCATTCAGTTAACAGGACTTTTTCCAGGCAAACCCCTTTCGTTGCTGATCCATAATTCAATAGGTCAGATCATTTTTTCAGTTGAAGAAATTCCTGGCGATGATTTCTGGAAAAAAGAAATTAATCTGGAGCCTGTTGCTAGTGGTTTCTATCTTGTTGAAATAAGATCAGGTGACAAATACTTTAGAAAGAAATTAATAGTGTTAGATTAACAAGTTGGAGTTGAGGTGCGAGTGTATTGATGTGGCGATGTTTCAATGTGCCGATGTGCCAATGACTCAACTAATGACCAATGACTCAATGCCCAATGACCCTTCATGCAAAAGCTCCTAATCCAACTTATCTGCTTCGCTTTCCTGTTATCACTTTCTTCCTGTCAACACGCTGCTGAATCTACCCAATCCAATCCATTCATCGTGATTCTGGGCAATGCACAAGACGGTGGTTATCCGCATATCAATTGCAAAAAAGAGTGTTGCAAAAAATATTACAGTGGTGCAGAAGAAAAGCATTTTGTTTCCTGCATCGCTGTGATGGATCCTGTTTCCAACCAGCGTTTTTTGTTTGATTGTACGCCTGACTTTCCTGCCCAGTTGCATTTGCTCGACAGCATTGCATCCACAGAAAATATGATAGACGGTATTTTTCTAACGCATGCGCACATCGGTCACTATACAGGCCTGATGTACCTCGGACGGGAAAGCATGAATGCAACCAATGTAAAAGTTTATGCTATGCCAGAAATGAATTCCTTCCTTCAAACCAACGGACCCTGGAGTTTACTGGTGCAGCTAAAGAATATTGCATTGCATAAATTGAAAGCTGATTCCACTATACATTTGAATGAAAGAATTACAGTAACACCATTTCTCGTTCCGCACCGGCATGAATTTACAGAGACAGCAGGCTACAAAATTCAACTGCAAAACAAATCGGTGATCTTCATTCCCGACATCGATAAATGGGCAACCTGGAATCATGATATACTTCAGTTGATCAAAGAAAATGACCTGCTCCTTCTTGATGGTACTTTTTTTCATGATGGGGAAATTGCAGGCCGCAACATGAATGAAATACCACATCCATTCATAGAAGAAAGCATGAAGCTATTTGAAAATTTATCGAAAGAAGAAAAATCAAAAATCTATTTCATTCATCTTAATCACACCAATCCGGCACTGATTAATAATAGTCAGGCACAAAAGGAAGTGGAACAATCCGGATTTCATGTGGCAAGGCAGGGACAAAGAATATTCTTTCATTAACAAAACAAGCAAACTTTTTTTAGTGATCAGTTAACATCAATCATAGTGTAAGGCATATCAGGAGGGTGCACACCACATTGACACTGGCGAAATGATTTCTAAAAAACTGCTTTTTAATCAGTCGTGCAAAGGCGCAATGATTGCAAACTTGCTGCTGCGCATTTTTTCTTTGCGAGCTTTGAGCCTTGGCGCAAAAGCCTGTCCGGATCATCTTACATTAGCTAAGTAGTAATTCGTAAATTCACATTTACTAATTCTTTACCAACATAATTTTCATCCGCTATGCTAAAAATACTTACCCTGCTCTTTACAGTTGCAATCATCACTACTCTTTTTAATACTGCAAATGCAACAGTCTATGATGTCAACTCACTTGCTGCTTCGAATACGGGCACGGGCAACAGCGGCACTCTTTACTATTGCATTACACAAGCTAATCAAACCGTTGGTCCGCATAGCATTAACTTCAGTGTGGCAGGCACCATCAACATTAATACGTCAGGTTCAATATTACCTGCATTAAATAAACAGATCAGCATTGATGCAACCACTGCTCCCGGATACGCGGGAGCTCCGGTAATTATACTGGATGGCACAGGTGCCGGCGGTGGAAACGGAATTGAAATTACTGCAGCTGATTGCGAACTCTACGGTTTGGAAATAGCGAATTTCTCCGGCCGCGGCATTTATGTTCATGGCACCAATGCCGACAATTATATCATTGGTGCGGCAACAAAAGGAAACGTAGTTCGAAATAATGAATACTACGGTATTTCCATTGATGCAAGTGACAACGGTGTGATTGCTTATAACAAAATCGGCACCGATGCTACCGGCGATATTTGCGCAGGCAACTACTACAATGGCATAGATCTATTAAATGGTGCAGATTATACGCAGGTGTTGTTCAACTATGTTTCTTGCAACCAATACAATGGTTTACAAATAGGTGGCAGCAGTTATAACGAGATTAAAGGGAATATTATCGGTCCGCTTAAAACTCAATGTCAGGGTAATTCCTATCGTGGAATTGATATTGAAGATGGATCACAATACAATATTATTGGCGGAACCAATGCTGCAGACTTCAATAAAATCGCCGGCAATCTTTACTGGGGAATAGAAGTGAAGAATAATTCTCCGAATAACCTGATTAGCGGCAACAGTTATGTCTGCAATGTTTATGGAGCTATTGTCCTTGCCAATAATGGAAATAACAACATGGCAGCTCCTGCAATTACTACAGCAAATACTTTGTTGATATCAGGAACAGCAGCCGCCAATGCAAATATTCAAATATTCAAAAGTCAGAACACCAATCCAACGCAATGCACCGGCACGCCTTCCAACCAGGGCGCCGATTACATTGCAAGCACTAATGCTGATGCAAGCGGCAACTGGTCCTTATCAGGAAATTTCGGTGGGTATGTAACAGCAACGGCAACTGATGCAAACGATAACACTTCCGCTTTCAGCACCAGTATTTCGACAGGAGCAACAGATACTTTGATCAATGAATGCAGCGGTTACATTCCGTTCATCACTGCTTCGTTCAACACTTCCACATCAACAGTTTGTGAAAAACAATGCATCAATTTCACAGACCAGTCATTGAATGCCGCCTCCTGGCATTGGACGTTTGAAGGCGGAACACCTGCCACTTCTGCATTGCAAAATCCCGACAACATCTGTTACAGCGAACCGGGAATTTTTGCAGCAACACTCACAGTGTATGGTACGAACGGAATTGATTCTTCTGTTGCGGTTTTATATGTTACCGTAAATGCCACACCCACTGTTCCATTGATAAGCCAGCAAGGTGATACACTAACCAGCACAGCTTCCGTGGCCTACCAATGGTACCTTAACACAATCATCATTCCCGGCGCCACCGATCAGCAATACATTGTTTCACAAAATGGATACTACTCCGTTGAGATCACCGATAGTGTGGGCTGCAGTGCCATATCCACTGCGGATTATATTGACATTACCGGCATCGGAGATTCACAAAATGATCAGTGGATCAATATTTTAACTGATCATCAATCAGGAGCCATTCAACTATTCATTTATGGAATGACTGGCAAAGCAGCACAGTTGAGACTGGTTGACCTTTATGGCAGAACTGTTAAAGCACAATCTATTTTCAGCTCATCACCTGTTTTTACACAAACACTTCAACTGCCTGACAATGTCAACGGCTACTATTTCATACAGTTAAAAACAAGCGAGAAGATATGGGTTGAAAAATTATTGCTCCATAATGCTCAATAAGTATTTCTGACGAATGCAACACTTCTATCCTGAAAGAAGCAGGGCAGTCAGGTATGATTACAGCCCGGCGGGGATGTTCTTTTATTCTCCAAAATTGTTTCCATTTCAAATCGTCACGTAGCAACGTTAATTTTATCGCCGATCTATTTTTTTCCATACAACAATACATCAGGCATATTGATCAGGCTCTTATGCAAAAAAATTACCCGGACAGATACGCTTGTGGTAAGATCTTAACGCACGCATAATTTAAATGTGACCCGTATAACTATTGGAATAATGAATTATATTCACCTTCATAATGCGCTGGAATGGATTCAAGGACTAAAAAGATTCTTACTATCTGCGGTATTGTGATCCTTGGTGTAGTTATTATGAATTATTTTAAAAAGGATCCCGGAATTAAACAGATCATGGCAAAGCTTGATTCCACCAAAGTGATGCTTGACAGTGCACAGGAACGTATTCATTCTTCACAAACACTCATCAGTAATCTTCAATCTGATGTGGACTCCTATGCACAACTCGTTAAAGCAGATGACTATAACGTGTCAATGCTGGAAGCCTCCCGCAACCGCCGGGAAAATGATTTTTTAAGAAAGATCAGTGCTTCCCAGCAAAGCTATGAGGTCTTTAAAAATCAACTCAATCAAAACAAAAGAACTTCCTGGCCGGTCATAATTATTGATACTTCACATTATCAGCTTTCTAATGCAAATTAAAAAGGTTGTCTTCCTGTTGCTTTCTTTATTCGCCATTCCGCGCGCTTCATTAGCACAGGACACGCCTGACCCTTTCTGCAATGATAGTTCTTACAGGGCCTTGCTTCGGGTGGCCGGTGAAACAATAAATGTTTCTTGCGATACCATATACTTGTTGAACAAAGCAACTTTCCACTTGCTCCATGCTTCTTATCTGGAATACCAGCAACAAAGCAACAGTCTTTCTTCATTTTATGATTCGGTTGATCAGTTTCTTTCCATTTATAAAGAACATGCGGAGGATCAACGAAGAGAATTCGATACACTCGGTATCTATTACCATCAGTTATCTGATTCTTCGAAGCTGTTGGTAAACAATGCGAATAAAAAACTACAAAGCATCAATACCAATCTCGACTCCATCCAACATTCCATAAGCCTTGCGCAAACCAACCTCACTGAGGTGCAGGAAATGGTGAAGAAGTCTGAAAAGAAGAAATGGTTGTTTGGTGCGGTGGGCGGTGCAATCGGATTTGGAGTCGGCTTTATCCTCGCGACTACCCTCGTGTTACTGGCGACTAACTAACTTGTTAGCCGCAATGCTTTGACGACAGTGCTAACTCAAAGAGACAAGTAAAAAAGAAACAGAAAGACCATTTATGAGCTACGACTTATACTTCTATAAACGCAAGGGACGACAACTTTCTGAACAGGAAATTGGTGATTACTTAACCAAGAATTTAGTTACACCAACAGAAGAAAGTAATCAGTGGTTCTTTGATAACGAAGACACAAGGGTTTACTTTTTTATCAATCACAACGAACCAGAGGACGACCCCGAAGCAATTGAGTTATATGAAAGTTTTGAGGATTTTGACAATACACATTTTACATTCAATCTTAATTTTCTCCGACCAAATTTCTTTGGCTTGGAGGCTTTCAAGTTCGTTGACAAATTTGTAACTGACCTTGATTTGTTCATCCTAAATCCTCAATCGCAAACCGACCCTGACAATCCATTGAAGGTTGACGCATCGACACTTTTTGAAAACTGGTCAATTACAAACTTGCGACAGAGTGTAGACCACTTCAACGAGTTTAATTTTAGTTTTTTTCCTCTTGACAGGTCTGACAAATTATGGGAATTTAATTTCCGCAGAAATGAGATGCAAGACACACTTGGAGATGCTTACTTCGTTCCAAAAGTGTTTTTTATGAAGCGTAAAGACACAGGAGAAGCTATTTCACTTACAATTTGGTCAGAACATTTACCAATTGTTTTACCCTCAGTTGACTATGTTTTAGTAACAAAGGACTACAAAAAATTATTCAGGACTGTTAAAGAAGCTGGCATAGTTCCATACAGCACAATTATTAAAAACTTCGGGACATATTTTGACAGCTACGATTTTAACGACTCCAAAATCATTCATCCGACAAATTCAGAAAAAGTAAAGGATGCTTTCAACGGACTAAAATTAGAATATCAGACAGAGAAATTTTGCGAACCTCTTGAAATGGATAAACTTTCAAACTCTCTACCCAAATGACTGCAAATTTGAAACGACACATCTTCGGACGGACAGTAGCACATGCGGCTAACATATAAGGATTAAACGCGCGCAAAGAAGCGGAGCAGCGATTTAATCTTTATATGTTAAGCCTTCAATTCCCATTACCATCCGGAAGCCAGCACATCAGCTATGTGCATAGTTTTAATCGATGCATTATGCTTTTTAATGTAGCCATCCACATGCATCAGGCAGGAGATATCGGTGGAAATAATATAGTCGGCACCGCTGGCAAGTGAGTTGGTCATTTTCTGTTCTGCCATCGCCGCAGATATATCGGGGAATTTTACCGCGAAAGTGCCACCGAATCCGCAACAGGTTTCGCAGTCCGTCATTTCATTGAGTTGCAATCCTTTTACATTCGCAAGCAGTGTGCGCGGCTCTTCCTTTATTTTGCATTCGCGCAATGCACCGCAGGCATCGTGATAGGTTCCAACACCGTTGAGTGAAGCACCCAGATCGGTAACATTCATCACTTTCACCAGGAACTCGGTGAATTCGTATGTGTTCTTCTGCAATTGCTTGCATTCGTTGTGCAAAGCGGAATTATCAAAAAGATCGGAATAGAAATTACGGACAAAGCCCACGCAACTGCCACTGGGTGCTACAACATAATTATAATCCGAAAAATCGTGGATGAATTTCTCGCAGACCGTTCGGGACTCATTCCAGAAACCAGCATTAAACGCCGGTTGACCGCAACAGGTTTGTGAAGGATTGTAATGCACATCACAGCCCACCTTTTCCAAAATTTTCACCATGTTAAAAGCGGTTTGCGGATATAACTGATCTACAAAACACGGAATGAATAGACTGACTTTCACGAGCGGTTCTTTTTCAATTTAGCGGCTAAAGTAGGAATATCAGGTGTGTATTTATTAATTGTTCAGGTGGAATTATGAACGTGGAGAATAACGATTCAATTCGAATTCAAATCAAATGGAATTTATACAATTGAAAATTCCACAATAAACTTTCCACCGCAACTATTTAGAACTATTCTAAATAACCATTAATTTGCGGCGTGATTGTGAAACAGCAAATAAGAGACGGCCTGCATTTTCAACTTGATTCCATGTCGGAAAGAGTCGGGAACACCTCTTTTCTCAAACGTAATAATCAAAGCATTTCCCTAACCTGCCTGTTTTCAGGAACTGATTGCAATATGGATATGGAAGGATCTGCTCCTGCTTACGAAATCAATTTTATTTTCAATAATAAGTACCTGCAAGCTTTTTCAGTTAATGATCACACTTTCCCGATAGAAGAATTTTCAGAATACCAGCAACACGAGATTTGTTGCAACAGTCAATTGCTGCTCCATGAAATTCTAACCTGCAAACTGCAGGGAGCTTTCCGGAATATGTTTCTCGAAAGCAAAGCACTCGCGCTCCTGCTATGTTTTCAAAAATGTAGTACATCAACACAAACCGGTTGCGACTCCTGTAAATTTCTCGCTCGTCCTATGGAGAAAGAGAAACTTTTCGAAGCCAGGAAAATCATCTTGAATAGTTTAAACAGTCCGCCCACCATTCCCGCATTGGCGCTACAAACAGGAATCAATCAATGCTATCTGAAAAAAGGATTTAAAGAATTATTCGGAAGCACTGTTTACGATTTTGTGCAGGAACAAAGAATGCTGAAGGCCAAACTATTGCTCACCACTACAGGTAATTCCGTTTCGCAGATTGCCAATGAAATCGGATTTTCAAGTGCAGGCAACTTCAGCGCGGCTTTCAAAAAACTAACAGGAGTTTTCCCCAGTGAATTGCCGCGGAATTAATTTTCCCTTTTGGGTTACAGATTTTCCACTTTGAATAACATCCACAGACCGCAATCTTCACATCTTTGCGCACTATATCCTTTCCTCCAATGAAACCTAAGCTTCTCCTTTTCCTTTTGCCCGGCCTGATGGCATTGGCCGTGTATTCCTGCACTAAATTAGAACCTGCTGCACCTGTCGCAGATACAGTAATGGATGCGCCTCTTGACGGAATGACTAGTGCACAATACAAACTCTTTAATGAAGGCGCAGGTGAGTTTGATGAAGTGTATCATACTGAAACAGGACTGGGTCCCGTTTTCGTTGCCACCAGTTGCGGAAGTTGTCATGCCGGAGATAATCGCGGACATCTTTTCACCATCTTAACAAGATTCGGGCAACCCGATACTGCAGGCAACCGGTTTTTAGCCATGGGCGGACCTCAATTGCAAAACCGCGCAATACAAGGTCATTCACCTGAAGAAATTCCTGCAGGAGCCACTTCATCAAAATTTACGGCTCCTATTGCAAGTGGCGTGGGTTTTCTTGAATTGGTATCCGATGCTGATATTATTGCCATGGCAGAAGCAAACATCACCCATCCGGATGGTGTGCGAGGGCATCCTAATTGGAATACGATTCCGGATTATGTTATACCGTTTCCGGATGCCGTTTCAAAAGGCGGAAAATATATCTGCCGTTTCGGAAGAAAAGCAAGTACTTATAATTTACATCAACAAACCGTGCAGGCCTTCAACCAGGATATTGGTGTCACCACTTCTTTTCTTCCTAATAATCCATTTAATTATTTGTCAGGCCTGAACCCTGTGCAAACTGCCGATCCTGAAATTTCTGACGCAAGTGTGAATGCAACTGTTTTTTACCTGCAAGGATTACAGGCACCTATACAACGTGATCAAAATGACGCTCAAGTTGTTTCAGGAAAGAATATTTTCATAAACATTGGGTGTGAAAGTTGTCACCGGCAGACGTTGAAAACCGGATTCTCTCCTATTGAACCGCTTTCCTATCAAGAGTTTCATCCTTATACTGATCTGTTGGTGCATGATATGGGCGTAGGATTGAATGATCATTACACAGAAGGAACCGCGAAACCATCGGAGTGGAGAACAACACCATTGTGGGGACTGGGCCTGGCAGGAGATGCGCAAGGTGGCAACTTATTTTTGATGCATGATGGCAGGGCACTTTCGATTGAAGACGCCATATTAATGCATGGCGGCGAAGCAGAAGTGAGTGCAACACGCTTCATGGATCTTTCACAACCGGATAAAGATGCGCTCCTTAAATTTCTGAAATCATTATAACATGCAACGCAGAGATTTCATAAAAACTTCCTGCCTGGCTTGCATAAGTGGTTTGGCACTTTCAGCTTTTTTAGAAAGTTGCGGAACAACCCATCATATCACCGCAAATATTTCCGGTTCCGATTTAATCATTCCATTGGCTGAATTCCAACTACTAAAAAATGAGTTGCCGCAATTCAAAAAATACCTGGTAGTGCAAAATGATTCACTTCAATACCCGATTTGCATTTACAGGCTTGATGAAAAAAATTACACCGCCTTATGGATGCGCTGCACACACCAGGGCGCAGAGTTGCAGGTGTTTGGCGATAGGCTGCAATGCCCTGCACACGGAAGTGAATTCAGCAACACCGGGAAAGTATCAAACTCGCCGGCAACAGAAAATCTAAAAACTTTTCCAGTCACCATTGAAAACAATCAACTAAGAATATCCTTGCAATGAAAATAAAACTAAAGCTCATAATCCTCCTGCTGTCTGTTGCACGAATTTCTTCTGCACAGATTGATTCTTCTCTTTTAAAACGTGTTGAAAAAGACACCACGAATACAACCATGAGCATGGATGAGTTGTACAACCGTCCGTTTCTGAAAATAAATAAGCTGCCGGTTTCCCTTGGCGGCTATTTAGAATTCAACTATCAGCATCTTGGAACAGATGGTGTTTCTGACGGACATGAATTTCAATTTCGCAGATTGAGTTTATTCATCGCTTCTTCAGTTTCAAAAAGAATTAAATTTCTTTCGGAAATAGAATTTGAACATGATAAGGATGAAGAGTTGGAAGGAAATCCCATGGAAATAGAAATTGAATTTGCAGCAATTGATTTTGAGTTTCATCCGTTACTGAACCTGCGGGGTGGCATAATTCTGAACCCGATCGGCAGCTTCAATCAAAATCATGACGGACCTAAATGGGAATTCACCGACCGGCCAATTGCCATGACGCAAATGTTACCTGCCACTTTCAGCAATACAGGTTTCGGACTTTATGGAAAACACTATTCCAATGATTGGATGTTTGGATATGAATTTTATCTCACAGGCGGATTAGACAATACAATTATTGACAACGATCTAAACAAAACATATTTGCCTCACGCAAATGAAAACTCTGCGAGGTTTGTAACCAGCAACAGCGGTGAGCCGCTGCTTACAGGAAAATTAGCAGTGCGAAATACTAAAATCGGGGAATTAGGAATTTCGTGGATGGGTGGCGTTTATAACAAATGGCGGGAAGACGGAGCAATCATTGATGAAAAGCGAAGGAGCGATGTGATAGATATTGACTTCAACACCACCCTTCCAAAAATTGACACAAAAATTATTGCAGAGTGGGCATGGGTATTTGTGCAGGTGCCGGATGATTATTTTGAGCAATTCGGAACAAAACAACAAGGAGGTTTCATGGATATAGTGCAACCTGTTTTAAAAACAAAAATATTAGGGTGGGAAGATGCAACACTCAACATTGCCATGCGATTGGAATATGTAGACTGGAACATCGGAGAATTTGAAGACACCGGCGACAATATTGCGGATGATGTGTGGAGTATTATGCCGGCGATAAGTTTCAGACCGACAGCGCAAACTGTTTTGCGGTTGAACTACCGATACTTGAAACAACAGGATATAATTGGTAATCCTCCGGCAACGACTGGCGGAATTATTTTTGGAGTGTCTTCTTATTTTTGAAGCAGGATGGTTGGATAGTTGGATGAACCTATTAAAACTGCAGGATAAACATGAACGAAAGAAGCGATAAATCATCACATATCATGAACACTTCAGCAAATCTGCTGGGACTTTGCTTTATAGTATTAACATCGCGGAGTATACTCTCAATGAAAGGGGCCACTTATATTGATGAACTGACAGCTTTCGCCATTTTAATGTTTATGTCAAGCTGCGTGCTTTCCTTTATTTCTATGAGAAGAACCAATGCAGTGAGCAAACGATTTGAAAACATTGCAGATTTTATTTTCTTCATCGGTCTTTTCTTTCTTTTTGCCACCACCATGCTGATATCGTTTGATATCATCAGTTAGTCGTACCTCTGTGCAATAAATAAAATTAGTTACGCGGATTATTATAGTTGTTTGTGAAGACAAACGGCGGCGGAATCATCTTTCACTGTGTATCACATCCAACTTCTCTGCGCTGATTTATATTCTAAATAAATATTGGAAGCATGAAGCTTTAACCATATCCGGATTTATGCGCCGCACGATCATCATTGTCCCATGTTCATGGTATTGATTTCAGTAGCAATATGTTGGACGTTTGCATCCTGAACTTTCACTAAAAAAACAAACCAATGAAACACACCATCCAAATCATTTCATTTACTCTCATGCTGATCGTTTTCTTCTCCAATGCGGAGGCACAATGGAGCTTATCAGGAAACGTACTCTCAGGTAATGAGAAACTCGGTTCCACCAATTCGGCCGATGTAAATATGATTACCAACAATAACACGCGGCTGACCATTAAATCAAGTGGGAAAATAGGTATCGGTACTACTTCACCCTCGGCGAAGCTTGCAATAAAATACAATAGTAGCGAAGCTGAGCCAACCCTTCTGCTCAATGAATCAGAAAATGACTACTCAAGGATCTCGTTCAAGAACACAACCAATTCCAACTACTGGAATATTTCCGGCTATACAAATAGCACAAACAGCTTATCGAAACTAAGTTTCTATAACAATATTTCAGGAAACCTGATGACACTCAGCGGAGATGGAAAAATCAATATCGGAGGCCCTGCCGTAAATTATACAATGACCACCATCAATAATAATATCAACAGCAGTCAGACGCTTGATGTTGAAGGCGGTTACCGGGCACTCAATGTTCACACACGCGGAGTGAATACTTTGGGATATGGTGATTCTTCTGCTGTCGCTGGCACATTCACTGCTGATAATGAACATTCATATGACAATATCGGATTACAGGTTTATGCAAAAAATGCGGCAAATCAAAATGCCTTTTATCCTATCAATACAGGTATGTACTGCAGCGGTGTCAGTGACTACTTTACAAGCAGCGGTGGTATTAATACCGGTATCAATTGTTTTGGATCTGGTAAAGGCAATATTAATTATGGCATATACGCATCAGCAGATTATGCAACTACGAACTATGCAATTTATGGAACGTACTACAGCGGCACACCAGGAACCAAATATGCAGGCTATTTTAACGGGAATATCGGAGGTACCGGAATATTTTCCTATACCTCTGATGAAAAATTAAAAAAAGATATTAAACAGGAAAGCGGAATGGTTAACAGGATTATGCAATTGCAGCCAAGCAATTATACTTTCAGAACCGGTGAATTCGGTGCGATGAATCTTGCGGAAGGACTTCATCACGGATTAATTGCGCAACAACTGAAAACAGTTTTTCCGGAGCTGGTTTCTGAACAGGTTTTCCCGGCGCAATACGATGCAAAGACGCATAAAATAACACAGGAAGAAGTCAAATACCTGGGTGTAAATTATATTGAGTTGATTCCTGTCCTGATAAGTGGAATGCAGGAGCAACAAAAACAGATCGACCAGCTTACAAAGGAGCTGAATGAATTAAAAGGCTCAGGAAGCACTACATTATCTTCATCTGACGCAAACAAAAATGTAACACCAGGCGAAAGTTACCTTTTGCAAAATGCACCGAATCCGTTTTCTCAGTTTAGCCAAATCAACTACAGCATCAGCTCAAATGTGAAAAATGCTGTTATCATAGTTCACGATTTGAATGGAAACATTGTCAGATCGTTTGACAACCTGAAGACTGGTAACGGATCTGTTTCCCTCGCAGCCGGTTCCCTGGCAAGCGGCACTTACTCCTATTCACTGATCCTTGACGGAACTCCGGTTGAAACCAGGAATTTCGTCATCACCCGATAAATAGCTATGTGAAATATTTCATCCCCGTTGCCGGAATCATTCCTGCAACGGGGATTTTTTTCATCAGTGAAAAGTCATCCTATCACTGCCCATTCAATTCAATCCGGGAAATTATTGAAGCAAGGAAAAATCAGTTCTCTTCTCTCTCCTTCTTTTTCTTGGGGTTTTTTTTTTTTTTTTTTTTTTTTTCTTTTTTTTTTTCCCCCCCTTTTTTTTCTTTTCTCCTTTGTCTTTTTTTTTATTTTTTTGAATTTTTTTTTCTTATATTTTTTCTTTTATACCACCTGCTGCACACTAAATTACATTGGGATTTGCTTCTAATGATTTCTCCTTCTTCACCTGGTATAGAAAAATAATTCCAACAATAAAAAACAAGATGAGTGCAAGCACTGAGTTGCGCATATTGCCCGTAATTTCCAGGATAAGTCCATAAATGGCTGTGCCAAACACCGTCGCCAGCTTTTCAGTAACATCATAAAAACTGAAGAAAGAAGCAGTATCTTTTGTTGGAGGAACCAGCTTAGAATAAGTAGAACGAGACATTGATTGAATACCGCCCATCACCATCCCCACCACAAATGCAATTCCGTAAAATGGATATTCGCTGGTGACCTGATAGACTGCAATACAGACGCAGATCCAAACGATAATAGCGATGTTCAGACTTCTGATGTTGCCATAACGATTTGATATCCTCGAAAATAAGTAGGCACCTGCAACAGCAACAAGCTGAATGATCAGTATGATCATGATCAATCTTGTTTGTTCCAGTTTTATTTCATCCTTTGCAAAAATAGTTGCCAGATACATTACCGTTTGAACGGCACTGTTATAAAAGAAAAAAGCGACGAGGTAATTTTTAAGTGACTTATACTGACGCAGTTGATTCCAGACTTTCCGAAGCTCCTGGTATCCACCAAATAAAGAATTCATACTGAGTTTTTTCTCAGCCGGAATATCATCGCTAACCGGCGGAATATACTTGAATCTCTTCAACGCATAAAAAGTTATCTGCGCAAATCCGGCCCACCAGATGCCCACTGCAACAAATGAAATTTTTGTTGGCATGGATTCATCTGCAAATCCTAACTGCTTATAGAAAATGATCATGACCAGGTTGACGATGAGCAATATCACGCTGCCGATATAACCCATAGAAAAACCTCTTGCACTCACACGATCCTGGTCTTTTTCATCTACAATCTCTTTGAGAAAAGCATTGTAATAAACAATGCTTCCGGCAAAGCCAATGCTCGCCAGCACAAAAAAGAAGATGCCGAAATGTATGTTTTCTCCAGTGAACCAAAAGAGCGCAATACAACTTGATGAACCGAGGTAGCAGAAAAACTTCATAAAAGAAAGCTTATTTCCTCTGAAGTCTGCGATGGAAGATAGCAATGGCGCTATGAGCGCAACAATAAGAAATGAAACTGAGAGTGCGTACGAATAAAGCGCAATGTTCAGATAGTCTCTTCCCATGAAATGAACCAAGCCGTTATTGATGGCACCTGTCGCCGTCATGTAATAAATCGGGAAAATAGCGGTGGCAATCGTGAGTGAATAAACAGAATTGGCCCAGTCGTACATGGCCCAACTGCTGATCAGTTTTTTGTCGTTGCGTAAGTACACTTTGCTCATAGAGAAGATTGACGTTACACAATATCAGATGTTTTTTTGGGGAAACGAAATGCCTGTTCTGAGCATATCGTAGCAGCTTATAACCGCAAGGGTGAACGATCTATTTTCGCTTGTACTTATCCTTCCCAAAATCAACCGGATTTGGAAATGGCACCTCTGTCATAGTTGAAGTGAATACATTGTCAAAATAATTCCACTTGCCATGCTTCCATTGAAAGGCTTCATAAGAACCATCCGGAACATAGGTATAGGGAAGATCCTTTGTAGAAGCGTCTTGTGGTATCAGGTGATCAAAAGTGATCATTTGCAGATCGGCATCGTAATTAAGAGAGACCTGCGCATCCTTTTTATACTCCAATATAAATCGCATGATAGCATTGCGATCCGATTCTTTTCCGAAATTAAAAATCGCTGCACCGAACACCGGCTCCTTCTGTTTTGAAAAACTTAACACTTCCAGTATTTTTTTATTACTGGTCATATTATTTCCATCCCACCCAAAAAGCATGTAATACTTTTTTCCATTCCCCTTTACTTCCATAATCCGGTAATACAAAGCACCAAACCATTTTTCATTGTCTGTAATGGTATCTGCAGGATGCAGGATGTAGTCAGAGTAGTCATACAAAGGAAATAGTTTTAATTCTTTTCCGTTGCGCATTTGAATCGCGCCAAAAAATCGTTGTTTTCCTGAGGTAAGCGGGAGTTGCCAGTTAAAGATGCGGAACGATTTATCTTCCGGTGTGAGGATCGAAATCCTGGTAAGTGAGTCAAAAGGATAATCAAACGAGCCTTCTACTTTTAGCGCTTCCACTAATTTTTTTATAAAATCATAGCAGGCATTTTGACGAATGCCCTGCTCACTGCCATCCAGTATTACATCGTTGATTTGTTTCAGCGAATCTTCATAGTTCATTAATAACTGCATGTTGCCGGAATTGCGCTGGCCTTTTGCTGAGGTTGTCATGAAAATAACAGCCAACAAAATAGCGCCTGCATAAGCCCTCTGTCTTAAAAAATTGCTAATTGAAATATAGAATGGCAACCAGTGAGAAACAGTAAGAGGTTGCAGCGTATGCATGTTATCAAATGAAATTATCAATCGCTGTCTCATCAGATGGGAAGGAAACGTTTCCGTAGAAAGATTATTGGAGCGTTTGAATTTCATGAAGGATAAAAATAAGAAACCAGGTTCTCTTAGGAAACCTGGTTCCTCATTTATTAATTATTTACTTCTGTAATTATATACAGGATTTTATTCCCACTTATTTAGGCAATGGATCAAATGACATCAGTTGCTTTCCTTCTGCATCATTCAGCACCAGTTTACCTTCATAAATAGTGTAATTTTTTGCATTGGGAAGCGCGCTTAGGAAAGCTGTTTCCATTTTCATATCAGGGCAAGACATACGCGTAGTTACAAGATTCCCAAAAGATACGGCATCCTTCTCCGCAGTAAACGCTCCTGAAAAAGTATTACATCCACTGTTTCCGCTCACCGTCATGTTTCTGGGATCGAAGGATAAAGTTGGAATTTGGCCACCATCCGGAGCATTCGCTTTCTGCGCGTTCATAGAGAACAATCGCCAGTTGGTTTCGGATAAGGTAGTAAGTGTCTTGGAAAGTTTAGCAGTAGAAGTCTCAGTTGATGTAGTAGAAGAAGACGTTCCACAGGATGCTATAAACATTGCAACGATCAGCGTTGCGGCAATTGACAAGTTTTTCATGAATTGAATTTGATTTAGGAGGTTAACTATTCGCATTGCTAACACTTGAATGAATGTCTGCTTTGACACAGTTTACAAGCGTGCAAAAAATGTTCAGCTTGCATTAACCCTGCCAAAATTTACTCAAGAGCGTAACTCTACAGAATTCCCCACATCAATTCAGATTTTCAATTACAATGGCACTTGCACCACCGCCGCCATTGCAGATACCTGCCACACCAATCTTTTTTCCTTTTTGTTTCAGTGCGCTCAACAAAGTGATCGTGATCCTTGCGCCGGACGTACCAATGGGATGACCCAATGCAACAGCACCACCATAGATGTTGACGTTTTCAGGATTAAGATGAAGCAGGTTGTTATTCACGATAGAAACCACAGAAAACGCTTCATTAATTTCTGCAAGCTCAGCATCCTTCATTTCGAGTCCGGCCATTTTCATGGCTTTAGGCATCGCAATAGAAGGCGTAGTTGTAAACCATGTCGGATCCTGCGAGGCATCAGCAAACCCGATAATTTTTGCCAGTGGTTTCAAGCCCAATTCTTTTACTTTTTCACCGCTCATCAGAATTACCGCAGCAGCACCATCATTTATTTTCGATGCATTGGCAGCAGTAATGGTCCCATCCTTTTGAAATGCAGGACGCAGCGTCGGAATCTTATCAAACTTCACTTTTTTAATTTCTTCATCTTCTTTCACCATCACCTTATCTTTTCCAACAGTCACTTCCACCCCAACAATCTCATTATTAAAAGCACCTGATTCAGCAGCCTTAATCGCGCGGTTATAAGATTCAATGGCATAATTATCCTGGTCTTCACGGGTAACCTTATATTCCTTCGCACAAATTTCTCCCGCATTACCCATTGCAAAATCACTGTAAGGATCCCACAAGCCATCGCGGATAATGGCATCTATAAGCTGACCGTGACCATAACGATAACCTGTTCTTGCTTTTTCAAGATAATAAGGAGCGTTAGACATGCTTTCCATACCTCCAGCCACCACTATACCATTCACACCCGTCATAATAGATTGTGCACCCAGCATAATTGATTTCATACCCGAAGCGCACACTTTATTGATGGTAGTGCACGGCACCGAAGTCGGTATCCCGGCAGCAATGGAAGCCTGTTGAGCAGGTGCCTGTCCCACATTCGCGCTCAACACATTTCCCATATACACTTCCTGCACCTGGTCTGCATTAATTCCAGCACGTTCTAATGCGGCTTTAATAGCAATGGCACCCAACTGAGGGGCAGTCACTGAAGAAAGTACTCCCCCCAGACTACCTATCGGAGTTCTGGCTACAGACATTATAAAGACTTCATTCATGGTAAGTTATGATTTGATGATGGAGGAAATTATTTGGGTCGAAAATCGTGCAAATTTAGTGGAGTTATCCGTGTGAACAAACGGAAGGAGGAATTAATTCGGGGAATTGAGAATTAAGAATTGAATTGGCAGCAACCACTGATGACCGACGACAAAGAATGACTTTGACTAATTTAGAGTTCAAAATTTAGTGCTTATTGTTAGTCCTTAGTCCTTAGTCGTTAGTCTTTAGTCTTGTTAGAAAATCCTATTTTGTATGTCCCAATTTAATTCCTAATTCCTAATTCCTAATTCCTAATTCCTAATTCCTAATTCCTAATTCCTAATTCCTAATTCCTAATTCCTAATTCCTAATTCCTAATTCCTAATTCCTAATTCCTAATTCCTAATTCCTAATTCCTAATTCCTAATTCCTAATTCCTAATTCTATATCACTTGAAGATTTTCAAATTCGGAGGCGCTTCCATAAAAGATGCAACGGCAATAAAAAATGTAGCAACCATTCTCCAAAAATATAAAGGGGAACAGGTTGTAATTATAGTTTCCGCTTTGGGAAAAACAACCAACGCATTGGAAGCCATTACCAATGCTTATTTCAACAAAACAGGAAAGGCAGCCGTGCTTTTGGAAAAATTAAAGCAGCAGCATTTTGCCATTCTTGCTGAATTATTTCCTGGATCAAATCAAGAAGTGTATGATTCTATAAACAATACGTTTGTTGAAATTGACTGGATTTTAGAAGATCAACCCTTAGATAAATATGATTACATCTATGATCAGATTGTTTCCATCGGGGAAATGGCTGCAACTAAAATAGTGAGCGCTTATCTGAACCATCAAAACATACCTACACAATGGATCGATGTGCGTGATTGTATAAGAACTGACAATACCTATCGTGAAGGAAAAGTAGATTGGGAACTCACTCAAAAAAACATCGCGTTACATGTGTTGCCACTGCTGCAAAATCAGTTCGTACTCACCCAGGGCTTTCTTGGAGGCACTTCTGAAAATTATACCACTACATTAGGTCGGGAAGGATCTGATTATACTGCTGCAATATTCGGGTATTCACTGGATGCCGAAGAGGTTACCATTTGGAAAGATGTTTCCGGTGTGTTGAATGCCGATCCGCGCTATTTCCCTGAAGCGCAAAAAATCGACACCCTCTCCTACCATGAAGCAATTGAAATGACTTATTACGGTGCATCAGTCATTCATCCCAAAACCATCAAGCCGCTGCAGAATAAAAAAATTCCATTGCACGTACGTTCGTTTTTAAGTCCTGCTGCAGAAGGCACTGTCATCCGCGAAATTCCAGTCAATGATAATCAGTTAATGGAAATGATGACTCCGGTAATCGTTTTGAAAACCAACCAGATCCTGATTTCCATGTCAGCTAAAGATTTCTCTTTCATTGCAGAAGACAATCTCAGCTACATATTCGGCATCCTTTCCAGCCATCGTGTAAAAATGAACCTGATGCAAAATGCTGCCATCAGTTTTTCTATTTGCGCGGATAACACAGAAAATATTCCTGCTGCAATCAACGAACTGTCAAAAAGTTTCACGGTAAAAAGCAATGAAAGCTTATCCTTGTTAACTATAAGACACTATACCGAAGCGGTGCTGGAAAGCTATACTTCAGGCAAAAACATTTTACTGGAACAGAAGAGCCGACAAACAGTGCAGGTGGTAATAAAGAATTAGGAATGGAGAATGACTGCCCCAATGACCAATGACTAAGGACTAACTAACGACTAACGACTCACTCCTCACCACTCCGGCCGGTCAAGAATAATTTTCGCAATAACTGCATCTCGCAAATTGACTTTTCTAATGCTTATTACCGGCGCTGCTTTATTATAATCGTAGCCCGATTTTGAAAAGCGCTCTTCTCCCATAGGCGTCCAGGTTCCTTCAGGTGCGCTTTCTTCCTGCGTCATATCGACATCCAAAAACGGCGAGGGTTTTTTCTTTTCAACTTTTGGAACAGGTTTACTGATGGTTTGCACTTTAGCAGGTTCGGCAATTTTTCTCTGCACTGGTTTATCAGGCTTTGCATAAGGTTTGTTTTTCATCTCCACCTCGCGAAAAATATCTCTCATTCGCTCTTCCATGGTAGGTGGTGCCACTTCGCGTACCATGCGGCCGGGTTGGTCTGCATTTTTCTTTGCTTCTTCCTGTGCCGCGTTTCTCTTGCGGGCCTGCATCGCCTGCCAGATAAAATAAGCGATCACTACTAAAATGTAGACGAGGTTTCCCATTGTAATTGATTGAGCCGGTCAAAGTTAAATCTTTCAAACCATAAATATCCGTGACTACTGCTTTTTAAACTCTGCTTTATTCCATTTTGAAGCGGCATCCATGTAATGCCTTATGATTGATTTTCATATCTAATTTTAAAACATTTTTCCAAATGGATTATTCTTATCGCGCTTCCCTCTGCTTCAAATATATGCAGCTATGCGTTGGAAAAATAATTTCCAAACCAATTTGGTTTTCATTGTTTTCATTGGATTGTTGCTCCTTTTGAGAAATGTATGCTGACAAGATCCCAAACAATCATCTTCCATAAAAAAATGTGCAGCGGTTAATGTCTATCTTTAAATCATTATGAAAAATTCAGCACCAGGTGCTCCTATTGAGCTCAATTCCGAATTTCAACAGGCGCTGGAGCGGATGGAAAATTCCGATGAATCTATTTTTCTCACCGGCAAAGCAGGAACAGGCAAGTCCACGCTGATAGATTACTTCCGCAGCAACACGAAGAAAAAAATGGTGGTGCTGGCTCCCACCGGTGTCGCGGCTTTGAATGTCGGCGGACAAACCATTCATTCCTTTTTCCGTTTTGGTCATCATATTTCGCCGGAAAAAGTGCGCAAACAATCTACTTCACTTTTCAACTATTCAAAAATTGATACGATTGTTATTGATGAAATCTCCATGGTTCGCGCGGATCTGCTCGATAGTGTCAGCAGGTTTATGCAACTGAATGGCAGCAACAAAAACCTTCCGTTTGGTGGCGCACAATTGATAATGGTAGGCGATCCGTTTCAATTACCCCCAGTGGTATCAGAAGAAGAATGGCAACTCTTCAATTCAAAATACAACTCCCCGTTTTTTTTTGATGCGTTGATATTCAGGCAGGAAAAATTCAAGACACTTCACCTCAAGAAAATTTACCGGCAGCAGGACGCGGATTTTATCAGCATACTGAATGGAATCCGTGACAATAATATTGATCAACACTTGCTGAACGTATTGAATGAACAATTGGATAACGAAGCTGCACATCACATTCCCAATTTCTACATTTTCTTAACAGGAAGAAACCGGTCAGCCGCTGAAATCAATCTGCGTTCATTAAATAAGCTGCCCGGCATTACAAAAAATTATTCCGCCACTTTAACCGGAGATTTTGATGAAAAATATTTTCCTGCAGACAAATTATTGCTCCTGAAAGAAGGCGCCCAGGTAATGTTTCAAAAAAATGATCCGAAAGGAAGATGGGTTAATGGTACTGTAGGCACTGTTACCAAAATGGAAAATGATAAAGTAACGGTGCTGATGGAAAGCGGTTCAACTGAAGAAGTGGAAACTGCGGTATGGCAAATACTCCGCTATAAATACAACCTCGAGAAAAATAGGGTTGATACAGAAGAAGCAGGTACATTTACTCAATTTCCCATCAAGCTTGCCTGGGCCATCACGGTCCATAAAAGCCAGAGCAAGACCTTCGAAAAAGTAATCATTGATACACGATCCGGATTTTTTGCGCCCGGGCAACTTTATGTAGCCCTTAGCAGATGCAAATCTTTGGAAGGAATTAAACTTACGGCACCTGTTACTTACAAAGACATCATGATCGATGAATACCTGATGAGTTTTTTTTCTTAGCAGCAATTTGATTTTGATAAGTGATTGCCTCGTAAAGTCGCAAAGTCTGCAAAGGAAAAGAGGGAATTTAACCTTGCTTGCTTTGCGCTTTTGCGAGAAAAGCCAAATAGCGGAAAATGTTGTTCAACCGTGTGTACCACTGCTTATTCAATTAAATCAGTCTTATTATATTTGCAAAAAATGAACATATTATGAATCACAAATACCACTTCTTTTTCACCATTCTTTTTTTGCTTGGTAGTGCTGATTTGTTTGCTCAGAATTGCAACCTGATACCCCCTTCTAATCTTTCCATTACAGATCTTTCTTCCTGTCAAGCCACGCTTCACTGGACATCAGGAACAACGGTATTAAAATATACTGTCACCTACAGAAAAACCGGTACCACCCAATGGTCACCAAATAAAAATATTGGCACCAACACTTCCTATCAGTTTACAGGTTTGCTTGCAAATACATCCTACGATTTCTCTGTTGTTTCAAAATGCAGTGATGGCTCAAAAAGTAAAAAAACAAAAATCAGTGCCACTACGCTTAAGTGCACAATACCTTCCAATGTAGATGTTACAGGCATCAATAACCATTCAGCTAAAATAACCGTCACCACTGCCTGCGGATATGATTCGCTGCTCGTGCAATACCGGCCTCTTGGCGGTACACCAAAAAACAAGTCATTTGCCAATTCCCCTTTCTATATTTTGGATGGGTTAACCGAAGATTCAGTGTATGTGGTCCGTGTTTCTACCTGTCCCAAACCTACCAACAACTGGGCGCCAGCCGATACAGTTCACTTGCCGCAACAGCCGAACATTATATTAATCCTGATTGACGACAGCCGCTTCGATTACTTCAGTTGTAATGGTGCACCTCCATTTGTTCATACACCAAACATTGATCGTATTGCCAATGAAGGGGTGAATTTTCAGAGATCATATGTAGTTACTTCATTGTGCGCCCCAAGCCGCGCGACTATTGCAACCGGCCTATTTTCATTGAAAACGGATGTGCTAAACAATAAGCAAGGATTGGATACTACATTTGTAACGGTTCCGGAAGTGTTAAGGCCAAATGGTTATTATACGGCGCTTGTAGGCAAAAATCACCGTACCTTTTTACAGGGAAGTATTTCTGAGTTTAATTATTACCTGCAGTCGGTTGGTTTTGAAGAATCAGATGGAACAGAATACAATTATAATGGTCAGCTGAAATTTATTTTTAAAGAAGACGAGCTCACTTTTACCGACACCGCTGTTGCATTGATTAAGCGCGTAGACGACCCCTTGTTTTTATGGCTGGCATACAGAAATCCTCACATTCCGGTTAAGCCAATGGCATCTTTTAAAGGAATCTATTCCGGTTTTCCGATTGCATGGAAACCGGATACCGCAAAATACACGGTTAACTTCCCATCATATCTGTACGGTGGAATTTCTTCTGATTATGGAGTGCTGCATGGATATACTTTGGATACCACCTTCCGTGATGCGCTGGAAGATATTGCAGGACTTGACAGTTGCATTGGTGAACTTTTTAAAGCGCTGGAAAGCACCAACAAACTTGATAATACATTATTGATCTTCATGTCCGATAATGGTTATATGATGGGAAGTCATTGGCTGGAAGGGAAAACTCATGCTTATGAGCCGTCCATGCGGGTTCCTCTTTTTATCCGCTATCCGGCCTGGTTTGCACCGCAAAGTCATATAAAAGATCAGTTTGCAGTGAATATTGATATAGCTCCAACAATGTATGATGCAGCCGGCATTACATATGAAGGGCCTATGGATGGCCGGTCATTACGGGATCTGTATGATGGCACTTTCAAACGGCAGGAATTCTATTACCTGATGTATGCCAGCGAAGAAGCAGGAGCACCCATCAAAAGATCAATCCGTGATCAATACTACAAGTACATTCATTATAGCTGCAACTCAGATACCGTTGAAGAATTTTTTGATATGGTGAATGATTCATTGGAAATTACCAACCAGATCAATAACAGTGCGTACCAGTCGCTCATTGCCAAGTACCGTTTGAAATATGATTCCATTCGCATCGCATGGCAGGATACCACAGAGGGAACCATTAAACCTTGCTACATTCAAAATCCATTTGCTTTAAAAGCAATGTATGACGAAGCAGAAGAAACGCCGCTTGATCCTGTAGTCTATCCTAATATAACTAACGGTCCAACGGAGATTTACATTCCCTGGACTGAAGCCAGCGTAAGCTTGTTTGATGATCACGGCGCAATTCTTCGCAGTTGGGAAATCAATGAAACGTATTCAACGATGAATCTTGAAAATCTTTCTGACGGAATTTACCTGGTTCGCTTTAATCACGGCGAAAAATCTGTTACGAAAAAAATAGTGCTTACACACCAGTAGCAATTATTATTAATGCTTCTCACAATGTTATGAATGACCCAATTCGGGTCATTCATTTTTATATGTTCAGCAAATAGCAACATTATCTCAATAGTTGTTCGCCGATGTTAAATATTATTTAGCATGGAATTGAAAATGCCCTGGCGCTACTTGAATGAATTACATTGGAGATGCTGCCGCTTTGATTTTATGTTTTTTTCATTTAAGCACACTTGCTATATTTAGTGCAAATACACTTTATGAAATTCACCCGCTACTTTATCCTGGTAATTCTTTTCTTATCAGGAAATATCCAATCCTTCGCCCAAAATTGCAACCTCATTCCTCCTTCCAATCTTTCCATCAGCAACCTGTCATCCTGCAACGCAACACTGCAATGGACATCAGGCACTTCTGTTCAGAAGTTTACCGTTTCTTACAGGATAAAAGGAACCGGTCAATGGTCACCGAATGTGAATGTTGGCACTAATACTTCCTATCAGTTTACCGGTTTGCTTGCCAGTACCAAATACGATTTTTCTGTAGTGTCAAAATGCAATGACGGTACAAAAAGCGAAAGAGTAAAAATTACCGGTAAAACACTCGCCTGTACTTTACCAGACGATGTAAAAGTTACAGCAATCAACAGCACTTCCGCAAAAATCGAGGTAGTCACTTCCTGTAGTTTTGATACTTTATCAATATCATATCAACCTGTCGGTGGTGTGGCGAAAACCAAGTCGTATCCTGTGGCTGCATCTTATACGCTTGATGGTCTAAGCACCGATTCTGTTTATCTCATTCAGGTTTCCACTTGTCCAAAACCAATCACCAGTTGGACGCCAACTGATACACTACATCTGCCTGCATTGCCAAATATCATTTTGATTATTTTGGATGACGGGCGTTATGACTATTTCAGTTGCAATGGTGCTCCTTCATTTGTTCATACACCAAACATTGACCGTATTGCCAATGAAGGCGTGAATTTTCAAAGAAGCTATGTAGTTTCTTCCCTGTGCGCTCCGAGTCGTGCAACAATCGCCACCGGATTATTTACTTTGAAAACAAATGTAAAAGACAATTTGCATCCGCTGAATCCAAGCTTTGTTACCATTCCTGAAGTATTGGGAGAAAACGGATACTATACAGCTTTGGTTGGAAAAAACCACTTCACTTTTTTTCAAGGAAGTGTTCCCGAATTTGACTATTACCTGGCCACCGATATTAAAAAAGAAGATGGAATTCACTACGACTATAATGGCGTGAAAATTATCATCAACAAAGAAGACGAACTCACACACACCGATACTGCCATTGCCCTGATTAATCGCGTTAACGATCCGTTGTTTTTATGGTTGGCTTATCGTGTTCCGCATCTGCCAATAGATCCGCTTCCTTCTTTTAAAGGTGACTATGATGGGTTCCCGATTCCTTGGAAAGCTGACACAGCGAAATACACGGTTAATTACCCTTCTTTTATTTACATCGGTCAGAAAATACACGGCTATACGCTCGACACTACTTATCGCGCTACGCTCGAAGAAATTGCCGGACTTGACAGTTGTATTGGTGAACTCTTTAAAGCCCTGGAAACCACCAATAAGTTGGATAACACATTGCTCATCTTCATGTCGGACAATGGCTATCTGATGGGAAGCCATTGGCTCAATGGAAAAGTAAAATCCTATGAACCTTCCATTCGCATTCCATTATTCATTCGTTATCCGGCATGGTTTGAACCACAAAGCATCATCAAAGACCAGTTTGCTTTGAACATGGATATTGCTCCCACCATCTATGATGCGGCAGGTATTGATTTTACCGGACCTATGGATGGCAGATCACTGAGATCGTTATATGATGGCACGTTTTCCAGGCAGGAATACTATTACCTGATGCCACATAATTCAGGCGATAACAATACGCCGGCGATAAGGTGTATCCGTGATCAGCATTATAAGTATGTTCATTACACCTGCTTCACGGATACGGTAGAAGAGTTTTTTGATATGGTGAATGATTCATTGGAACTAACCAATCAAATTAACAACAGCGCCTACCAGTCATTGATTGCTCAGTACAGAATAAAATATGATTCAATAAGAATCGCCTGGCAGGATATTGCGGTCGGTCCAAAAAAGGAATGCTATATCGAGAATCCTTTTGTGTTAAAAGAAATGTATGAAGAAACAGAATCAACTCCTGACACTCCTTCCATATATCCTAACCTGACAAGTGGTTCCGTAGAAATTTTCATTCCCTGGCCGGATGCGAACGCTGGTTTGTATGATGAACAGGGCGCAGTACTTCGTTCATGGAAGATCACTGATTCCTATTCAAAGACTGATCTGCAAAATTTGCCGGATGGAATTTACCTGCTGCACTTTATGCATCAGGGAGCATCATTTACGGAAAAACTGGTGCTGAAAAAATAAATCCAGAGATGCAAGTGAATGATTTTGTAGTTGGCAAAATCTTTCGTCAATTCAAATATCTGCGAAGCGTCCAGGCAATCGTTTCATGCGATTCCATTAGATTAGTCAGGAAATCTGCAGTTCCGGCATCTTTATACGTGTCTGCACATTCATCTATATTTTTTCTTAGTTGGATGATCACAGATTCATGATCATTTAACAATTCTTTCACCATCTCTTTTGAAGATGGATATTTTCCCGGAGATTCTTTCAAAGTTGATTGGGCAAGAAATTCCCCCATTGTCCCAATTGTTGGACTGCCCAATTTATTAATACGCTCCGCAATCTCATCAATCGACTCTTCTAATAGTGTGTATTGATTTTCGAACAACTTGTGATATTCCATAAAACTTTCGCCTGCTACATTCCAGTGAAATTTACGGGTCTTAATGTAAAGCGTCATTGCATCTGCCAGCCCTGCAGAGAGCATGATCGTGATTGCTTTCAGATTTTTTTCTGAAATACCGATGTTTGGTTTCATCATGGTAATTACTTTTGGTTGAAAAAAATGTTTGTCTTCGGAATGCAGAACAATTATCCGGCCTGACTCTCGAAAGCTTGATGGTTAAAGCCTTAATTGTCATAAGAAAAAGCAAGATGTAAATTCAGCATGAGTTTCCTTGCAATGATTTTCTTTATGCTAATTGCTTGATCTGCAAAAGTTGCAATGAATTCCCGGGAAACGAATTAGAAATGGTTGTAATCAATTAAATTTGTTTAATCAACGAACCGTGAGATTGATACCGGTGCTTTTTTCTAAATTAATTTGCTGCATATGAACAGTCGTCTTCCGTTGGATTTTTCAAACCTTCCTTCCAAAACAGGAACAATCTCTTTTGTAAATGATGCCTTTCACTTTCTGTTTCCCCATGAAAATGAGATTAACGGGCAAGCGATTCATCATTTAAAAGATCAGCAACAATTAATAGCTCAATTGCAGCGGCTTCTGACAATGATGCAACCACGGTTTGTACAAGACATTGATCCGCTCGTAAATAATTTTATGTCACAACTTCCACGCATCAAGAATGAATTGCTCGAAGATGCCGATTTGTTTGTTGAATCAGACCCCGCGGTGGAATCCATTGAAGAAGTGGTGATGGCGTACCCGGGATTTTTTGCTATTGCCGTCTACCGGATATCCAATGCTTTGTATCATTTAAATGTTCCATTGCTTCCACGCATCATCTCGGAGTATGTTCATTCCAAAACTGGTATCGACATACATCCGGGAGCAACTATTGCCGTTCCTTTTTTCATCGATCATGGAACCGGTGTGGTGATCGGACAAACAGCCGAGGTTGGATCGCACGTTAAAATTTACCAGGGCGTAACACTCGGTGCGCTTGCCGTCAGAAAAGAAGCACAAGGAATGAAGCGGCATCCTACCATCGGGGACAGGGTTACTATTTATGCGGGAAGTTGTGTGCTGGGTGGCGATACGATTATCGGACACGATACAGTTATCGGAGGCAATGTATGGCTCACACGAAGTGTTCCCTCACATTCAATTGTTTATCATAAAAGTGAAGTGAAGATCAGGGAAAATGCAACAATTGATGAAGTAATAGATTTTGTTATTTAGCACTATAAAATTCATTCGACACAGCAATCCAAACAACCTTTATGAAAGCAAATAACATTCTCGAAACCATTGGTAACACACCACACCTGCGCATCAACAAATTATTTGGCAGCAATCACGAAGTATGGATCAAACTCGAGCGCTCAAATCCCGGCGGAAGCATCAAAGACCGCATTGCACTTTCTATGATTGAAGATGCTGAAGCACGAGGCGTGCTGAATAAAGGAAGCACCATTATCGAACCTACTTCCGGCAACACAGGCATTGGACTGGCATTGGTAGCAGCAGTAAAAGGATATCCATTGATTCTTGTTATGCCTGACTCCATGAGCATTGAACGCAGAAGACTGATGAAAGCATATGGTGCTACATTTGAATTGACACCACGCGAAAAAGGCATGAAGGGTGCCATGGAAAAAGCGAATGAGATCGCTGCTTCGATTCCCGGATCGTGGGTGCCGCAGCAATTTGATAACCCTGCAAATATTGAGGTGCATCTCAAAGCAACTGCTCAGGAAATAGTGAATGATTTCCCGGAAGGATTCGACTATCTCATCACCGGCGTAGGAACAGGAGGACATATTACAGGTGTTGGACGTCTGCTGAGAGAAAAATTTCCCAACGTGAAAGTCTTTGCAGTTGAACCGATGCTTTCACCAGTCATCAGTGGCGGACAACCTTCTCCCCATCCTATTCAGGGCATCGGCGCAGGTTTTATTCCACATAACCTCGACCTGGATGTGTTGGATGGCACCATACAGGTTACAAAGGAAGAAGCATTTGAATTTGCAATCCGCGCTGCAAAAGAAGAAGCATTATTTGGTGGCATTTCATCAGGTGCAGCCCTTGCCGCTATCGCGAAAAAACTTCCGGAAATCCCTCCAGGCAGTCGCATACTCGGATTTAATTATGATACCGGTGAACGATATCTTTCTATCGAAGGATTGTTTGAGGCGTGAGGTTTTGCATTGTTAAATTGATTAATTGTTTAATTGTTGTGGTCTTCATGGCAATTCGTTAGCGTGTTGCAAATGAAGTGAACGGGCTAGTAGTTTTGATTCGAGTCACCTTTTAAATGTGCAGGAAATTTCCGTTGTATAATTTTTTTAACAAAGTGTATAGCATGCAAAAGCCAAACTTTATTTTTCTTTGCGGTCTTTGCGACTTTGCGAGCAACACTTTAGGTTTGATCCGAGTCACCCTTTATATGTGTAGGACATTTCCGTTGTATAATTTTTCTAACAAAGTGCAAAGCATGCAAAAGCCAAAACTTTATTTTCTTTGCGGCCTTTGCGACTTTACGAGCGAAACTTTAGGTTTGATCCGAGTCACCCTTCATATGTGTAGGACATTTCCGTTGTATAATTTTTTCTAACAAAGTGTAAAGCATGTAAATGCGAAACCTTTTTTTTCTTTGCGGCCTTTGCGACTTTGCGAGCGACTCTTTAGGTTTGATCCGAGTCACCCTTTATATGTGTAGGACATTTCCGTTGTATAATTTTTCTAACAAAGTGCAAAGCATGCAAAAGCCGAAACCTTTATTTTCTTTGCGGCCTTTGCGACTTTACGAGCGACTCTTTAGGTTTGATCCGAGTCACACTTTATATGTGTAGGACATTTCCGTTGTATAATTTTTTCTAGCAAAATGCAAAGCATGCAAAAGCTAAAACCTTTTTTTTGCGGCATTTGCGACTTTACGGGCGACTCTTTAGGTTTGATCCGAGTCACCCTTTATATGTGTAGGACATTTCCGTTGTATAATTTTTCTAACAAAGTGCAAAGCATGCAAAAGCCGAAACCTTATTTTCTTTGCGGCCTTTGCGACTTTGCGAGCGACACTTTAGGTTTGATCCGAGTCACCCTTTATATGTGTAGGACATTTCCGTTGTATAATTTTTCTAACGAAGTGCAAAGCATGCAAAAGCCGAAACCTTTATTTTCTTTGCAGCCTTTGCGACTTTACGAGCGACTCATTAGGTTTGATCCGAGTCACCCTTTATATGTGTAGGACATTTCCGTTGTATAATTTTTCTAACAAAGTGCAAAGCATGCAAAAGCCGAAACCTTTATTTTTTTGCGGCCTTTGCGACTTTGCGAGCGACACTTTAGGTTTGATCCGAGTCACCCTTCATATGTGTAGGACATTTCCGTTGTATAATTTTTCTAACAAAGTGTATAGCATGTAAAAGCGAAACCTTTTTTTTCTTTGCGGCCTTTGCGACTTTGCGAGCACCTCTTTAGGTTTGATTCGAGTCACTCTTTGAATGTGTAGAATATTTCCGCTGCATAATTTTTTTAACAAAGTGCAAAGCATGCAAAAGCCAAAACCTTTATATTCTTTGCGGCCTTTGCGACTTTGCGAGCGACACTTTCAGTTCGTGATCGGCGTTTCGCCCACCACTAACTGCGCTGAAGTCTACTGTGACGCAAACCCTCCATAGATTAATTCAACTAAACTCCCTTTCAATTGCCTATTTTTACGATTCAAACCTCCACCATAATTTATTTTGACGTTCTCTGATTTTAATCTCTGCGAGCCTTTGTTAGAAGGGCTCGATGCAATGGGTTTCCGCAAACCTACTCCGATACAGGAGAAAGTTATTCCGCTGATTTTAAGCGGCAAAGATGTAATTGCAACTGCACAAACAGGTACGGGAAAAACCGCAGCATACCTGTTACCAGTCCTGAACAACATCTCTCACAACAAGATACCGCACACTTCAGTATTGATTGTTGCTCCTACCCGGGAACTGGCGCTCCAGATTGATCAGTCGTTCCAGGGATTGGCCTATTTCACCCACGCAAGTTCTATTGCTGTGTATGGTGGCAGCGACGGTGATGTTTTTGAACGGGAGAAAAAAGCGATGAAAGGCGGTGCTTCTGCCGTGATCGCAACGCCGGGCCGTTTACTCAGTCACCTGAATATGGGGAATTCAAAATTTGACCAGCTCGATTGCCTTATTCTTGATGAAGCAGATAAGATGCTCGACATGGGTTTTTACGACGACATTATCCGCATCATCGGATATGTACCAGCGAAAAGACAAAACCTGTTGTTCAGCGCCACTATGCCACCACGCATGCGCGAACTCGCACGGCGCATCATGAACAATCCGGCTGAAATAAATATCGCGATGAGCAAACCGGCAGAAGGAATTTTACAGGGTGCTTACCTGGTGCACGATACACAAAAAACACCTTTGTTAAAAAAATTACTGGATCCTTCTAAAAATAATTCCACAGAAAAGAAACCGGTAAGTACACTGATCTTCTCTTCCACCAAATCAGGTGTGAAGTCATTGGAAAAAGAATTACGCCAGATGCACCTTCCTGCAAAAGCAATTCACAGCGATTTATCTCAGGAAGAAAGGGAAAATGTATTGTTAAGCTTCAGAACAAAAGAAACGAAAATTTTAGTTGCCACTGATATTTTATCAAGGGGAATTGATATTGACAGCATTGGCTTAGTGGTAAATTATGATGTGCCCGGCGATGCAGAAGATTATGTGCATCGTGTCGGACGCACAGCACGCGCTGAAACCACCGGCGTAGCACTTACCTTCATCAATGAACGTGATCAGCGGAAATTTGCAGAGATAGAAACATTGATTGAACGTACCATTCCTAAAATTGCCTTGCCTCCTGAATTGGGTGAAGGTCCGGTATGGAATCCATCCAAACACCATCCACGGATTTTTGGTGGTGGTGGAAGGAAAAGCGGAAATAGCGGAGGGAGAAATAAGAAACGGAGGTGAGATTTCAAGTATATACTTAGAACACTATCATCATTGCAATAAATCACAATGATATGCTGCTTGTTTCACTTCTGTCACTAGTTTTATAATTACGATTCTGATATTGACACGCCAAAAAAATCCGAAGGCATAAATCTCCAGCTTAGAAAAGCAGTTACAAAAGACCCAATTCACTATTCACTACTCACTACTCTAAAGGTCAGATACACCATTGTTCCATTGTATAGAAACAAATAAACAGGAAACAAAGCGTACAACCAATCATGACCAAGGCAAATGAAGAGGAAAACAGACCAGGAAACCAATCCGTAAGTCCATGCAGCAGTTTTTTGTGTTTCCGGTTTAGTATAGGCATTTTGAATGGTTGGAATGCCTGTTACAAAATCCGCTAAAATGGCAAACACCGTAGTAAGCCACGGATCTTTTGATAATAAATAGATAAGTAGGCAAAGCATTCCAAGCAGCAGGAAAATCCAGTCTGCTTTTTTTATCAGGAAATTATCCAACAACAAAGACAAGATAAAAATTGCGAAGCAACCCATTGTTGAAAGCAATAAACCCACAAGACTCCATTGCCAGCCTGCACCTGCAATTTGTGAAACAAGACTGGTTCCCATCAGCAAAGTCCAACCCAACCAGGAGAGCAGGCTTGGTTTCATTTTTCTTCGATAAACATCATTAAGCAGCAACAACTGCGCTGCAATAATCAATAGGCCCGCAATGATACTCAATGACTGTTCGAGAAGTTTTGGGAATAGCTGCGTCATTGAAATGATTTACTCATTCATTTTATAGAATATTTCAGGCGTAATGCAGAATACTATATGAGTAAATAATTTTCCAACAGCATCTCTATTTGCATCAGACAATTACTTATCGTTCAATCACCACCTTATTTGCAAAAGAGAAATCTGCTGTTTGCATTCTCGTAAAATAAATTCCATTGCTAATCATATGCACATCGATATGAAGTTTGTTTTCCCCATTCACGAGTTGCAAATTCTGCGACAATACTACTCTTCCCATTGCATCCATCATTTGCAATGGAAATGTTATTGCCTTATCTGAATGAAGCGTGATAATTAAATCATCAGTCACAGGCATTGGAAACATAGTTACATCACGCACTGAAGATTGAATTGTCTGCACTGAAGTAGCAAGACAACTGCTGATGGTAAAATGCGACACGTTGGTAGACCATGATGTTGTTGGATTATAAGTTGCCGTAAACCAAAACGAACCATCCACCGGATCCGTCACCATTCCATTGTAATCACCATAACGGTTGGAGCTGTTGTGATTGCTGCCTTCAACACCAACGGTTTCGGCGGTAGTCATAAGGTTTAAATCATCGCACTTTGCACGGCCGATTACCATCGTGCCCGGAAAAACTGTTTCACTTGATATGTTGTAACCCAATGCAATGGCTCCGTCGTCATTGATGCTGATACTGCTCATCCACCGGTTTTCTGTGTCCGGTGAATAGGTTCCTTCCTGGAAAACATGCCATGTGCCTCCGGTTGTTTTCCTTAACTCATACCATCGTACGCCCGCGGTTTCCTCACCGTCAGCATTTACACCATGGGTACAAACAATGGACTCATAATTTTCAAAATTCCGGTACATCACCTTGTCCATCACAATATTTGCGAGTGGATCTAATTTAAGCGTGGTGCCCGGTTGTGGAATACAGTTAAGGGAATTAAAACCGCACATCTCACTGTTATAATCTGATGTTGCAAGATTATAAGGCCCGCTGATGGTTGAATTTGCAGGTAAAGTCCAATCAATATTCACTTCAAAAATTTCCAGGTGATCGGAATCAATCGTTCCGCCCCAGGCATCGTCTGCAACACGAATCATCAATGCAGGTGAACCTTCAGGAGGTAATGTGGTACCGGTAAAATTTACAGGCGAAGCGGCCTCGAAACCAATGGATGGAAAACCTGCAAGGGTGAATTTCTGCACTGTTCCTATTGGAAGTCCATCCAGCACGGATGCGCGGTCAACTGCCCAAATAGTAGGGCTGTTTGAATTAGTAGTAATGAAATACGAATCGCCCCAGGTAGAAAGCTTCGGATAATCAGGAAAGCCACCAGAGGTGGTAAAAGTGTAGACATACCACTCACCTGTTGGATCATTGGTTTGTGAAACACAAATTTCCAGCTTGCTCGAAGAGCAGGAACCCAGCACAAGCAATACGTATCGGTCGGCCTGTTCATCGTATACTAAATTCGGATCTCCACAATCATTAATACCCGAAAAATCTTTCACCTCCAGTTCATCAATCAATATATTTCCTGTTTTATCCCAGATGCGGATAAACGTGCTGATGTTATTATTCACCATCTGCATAACATGATTGGGGCCTACAGCAATGCAATTGTCGGAAGGGTCTATGTTCGCTGACATACCTTCCCAATTAGAAAGCATTGTGATTTCAGTATCCGATGAATCGCGTGTGTTATCATCCATTTGCCGGATAGGATCTGCACCCACAGGTCGGGCATTTGGATTCACTGTTTCCATAAATCTTTCCAATGAAGGATTTTCATGCTCCACCCTGATCTCATCAAAAGAAATTAAATGTTTAGTGGTAGGAAGATCACGCAGCGCCGGAGATAACCTGATCAGCTCCAGTGGAACTATTTCAGGATTATTAAAAGAGTAAATCTGTGCTTTTGCGAATGCAGAACATATTATGCAACTAATTAAAAGTAGTATTTTCTTCATGTCAGATGAATTAGGCTGCTAAAGTTAGTTAAAGTATAATTTAGGTTTCAATGCAAAAAAACATTCTTGGCATAAAGTCTATTTCCAACTAAAATTCATGCTTTCCTATTATAGCTGCAACACATGCCGCTGCATTTTGTCCATCAATAGCTGCTGAAACAATTCCGCCTGCAAAGCCCGCTCCTTCTCCAACAGGATATAATCCTTTTACCTGTGGGTGTTCCATCGTAATTTTATCTCTTGGAATTCTTACCGGTGATGATGTTCTAGATTCTACGCCATGAATCACTGCATCATTGGTAAAATAACCTTTCATCTTTTTTCCGAAAGCAATAAATCCCTCCTGCAAACGTGCGCTGATTGCAGCAGGAAGTAATTCATGTAACG
The DNA here is from genome assembly GCA_016717285.1 of Chitinophagaceae bacterium. Lineage (NCBI taxonomy): Bacteria > Pseudomonadati > Bacteroidota > Chitinophagia > Chitinophagales > Chitinophagaceae > Chitinophagaceae bacterium. Next base: position 1,591,270 of record JADKFU010000005.1, on the reverse strand, counting down.
GTGCAGATTTTATTCCGGGTTGATAAGAGGTCAAGGGCAATGTTGCAGAAAGTTTTCCATTTACAAAATCAACTAATCGCTGTGCAGGTGCAGCTTGCGTGCCTCCTCCGGCATCGCAGGCCATTTTTTCTAACGTCTGCTGATACGCAATGCCGGAAAGATTTCCAGCTTGGCTGTATGGCGACAAATCTTCTAATTCAACACTCACCACTACACCTGAATTCGCGAAAGGATTGTTTCTTTTAGATGGTGACCATCCGTTCACCACCACTTCGCCCATTGCCGTCGCACACGGCGCAATAATTCCACCCGGACACATACAAAAAGAATATACTCCACGGCCATCGGACTGATGCACAAAGTTGTAAGAAGAGGCCGGTAATAATTTTCTCTTATTAATCATTTCCGATTCCGTTTCGCAATGATACTGCACCTTGTCAATCAGTGACTGCGGATGCTCTACCCGTACACCCATTGCAAATGGTTTTGTTTCTATCAGAATATTTTTATCGTTCAGTAATTGAAAAATATCTCGTGCAGAATGACCGGTTGCCAGCAACAGTTGTTGTGTCACAAATTCTTTTTCTTCTCCGGTAATAATGGAAGTTGTGATAACACTTCTTACCTTATCATTCTCAATTACAATATCCTTTAACCTTGTGTTAAAATGAATTTCGCCGCCATGTTCTAAAATCGTGCTGCGGATATTTTCAATAATCTCCGGCAGCTTATTGGTACCAATATGAGGATGCGCATCAATCAGTATATCTTCATTCGCTCCGTGTTGTACAAAGAGCTGAAGAATTTTTTCAGTATCTCCACGCTTGGTGCTTCTGGTGTAAAGTTTTCCATCTGAATAGGTGCCCGCTCCGCCTTCTCCAAAACAATAATTAGAATCAGGATTCACGATGTGATGCTTATTAAGCTCTGCAAGATCTCTTCTGCGATCGCGCACCGTTTTACCGCGTTCAATTATGATTGGTTTGATTCCGGCTTCGAGTAATCTTAAGGCAGCAAATAATCCTGCCGGACCCGCGCCAATAATTAATACCGGAGCAATATGATTTACTTTTTGAAAAGATATAGATGGTGTCTTAATAAAAGGAACATCATTTCCAAAAATCACCTCAATACGCAGGTTGATTTTTACCTGCCTGTTTCTTGCATCAATGGAACGACGCAACAGGCGATAACTTTCAAAATCCTTCTTTGAATTTCCAAGCGCTTCTGAAATTATTTTTCTTAACGCGACTTCGTTGGCTGCCTGTTCAGGTGTTACTACAAGGTTTAATTCCTGAGTCGTCATGGAAAGTATTTTTCTTTCAAAAGATCTCTTACTGCAAATGAAATCTGGTATCCGTTTTTAACTTAGCATCCAAATCATTAAATTCTGTCAGCTTTATAGCAGTTTTATTTGAATATGGAAAATCCAAAAAAATTGAGCCAGATCATTAACGATCGATAATTGTATTTTTTTCGAGACTACTATAATGTCTGGATCTCCTCTTTTACTTCATCATTCAAAAATCGTTGATCGGTGTTCGATATGTATTTTCATTCCTCTCGCACAAATCAGGTCACTGATTGAAAAGCAATTCATCCGGCAACGATAATAAGATTGGAAAATGGAAAATCGCGCAAACTAAATCTGATCCAGTCCAATCATCTGTTGTCTTTCAGTATCCCACACTTTAAGGCGGAAACAGGCGATAATGTCAGAAGGATTAAGAGAAGTGACTTTAGCTGTTTGTAATTCCGGGATGGCAGCCATTACTTCCGGCAACCTGTAAAATGGAATACGCGAATTGATATGATGTATGTGATGATAACCGATGTTTGCTGTCACCCATCTCCAGAAAAAATTCATCTCCATGTGACTTGATGATTCCAATGCTGCATGGTCATAACTCCATTCGATATCTTCTTTAAATGTGACGCCGGGAAAATTATGTTGCGCATAAAAAAGATACGCTCCCATCGCACAGGCAATGGAAAATGGAAGACAGATAGACAACAACCAAATTTGCCAGCCGAAAAAAATGATGATGAGTACGCTTACTGCAACATGAAGAATTACTGCAATCATAGAATCCCAGTGCTTTCCCGGACTGCTTAGAAATGACTGGATCGTCATTCCGTACAGAAAAACAGAAATGTAGCCCATTAAGATTGTTAAAGGATGCCGGATGGCGAGATAACCTATTTGCTGTGACCGCGTACACTTCAAATACTTTTCGCGCGTAAAAATCGGAAACGATCCGATGCTGGCAGTATAAAGCCGCGAATTGTGCGCATGGTGATAATCATGTGTACGTTTCCAAATGCTCGTTGGTACTAAAATCAGGATGCCAAAAACAGTAAACAACGCGTCAGCGATCCATGACTTTGTTAAGATGGAATGGTGCTGATGATCATGGTAAATCACGAATAAGCGCACCAATACAAAGCCGGCAAAAATGCTGCAGATCAACCTGCCTGCAAAAAAAGGGACCATCACGGTTCCGATAAACAAGGCGATGAGTATGAGCAACGTGCTGATCGTAAAATACCAACTCTTCCAACGCACCTCTTTTGCGTAAGTTTTAGTAGCTAAAATCAGTTCTTTGCCTTGTAACATCTATCGGCGAAAGTACAGAATATTCAACTATGAAGGAATCATATGAGAAAGCATCGGGCGCTGACACCAACTATTCATCCTGTAGAAGCGGTAGCCCGGAGAGCTTGCCTGCCCTGAAATGTGATCAGCGAAATAATTACGGCTTCTTATGTTTCCATCGTCTATGACTCCACAGCCATATCTCCGGCTGCATCCGGATTTCATTTTCAAGTTTTTGGGTATGCGCTTCCGAAATTTCTCCTTCCATAGTTGCTGAAGGCGTTTCGAAAATAGTTTCCGCAAAAATTTTATAGTAACCACGTTTCACACGGTGAACACTTGCATATACTACCGGATAATTCAACTTACGCGCAATAGCTTCTGTGCCCCAGAAAACCGGTGTGTCCTGGTTTAAAAAAGTTGTCCAATAAGCTTTCTCCGGCGATGGCGTTTGATCAGCAATGAAAGCCGTGCTGCTGATCAGTTTCCGGTTTCGCACCATCTCTCTGAAGGTATCCTGCATCGCAATGAGCTTCGTACCAAATCGCATCCGCATATCAATGATCAACTTGTTATAATATGGATTGACCAAAGGATGATAGATCACAAACAACTGTTGCTTGCATTGCAGACTGAAAGCATTCCCGGCCCACTCCCAGTTTCCGAAATGACCCATAACAACAATGATGCTTTTCTTCGCTTCATAATAATCATTAAAAAGTTTCATCGCCTGCTCATCAAAAGTGCAATGCCTCATCGCAAATGACCTGCTCATAGTCAGTGTCTTGAAGGTTTCCAGGAAGAGATCGCACAGATAATGATAGAAATTTCGCATGATTACCTTTCGTTCCGCTGTCGTTTTTTCCGGAAAAGATTTTTCCAGATTTTCACTTACCACTTTCTTCCGGTAACCTGCCACATCATAAAGAAAAAAGCAAACCAGATCAGAAAGTCCATACAATAGACGTTGCGGCAAAATGGAAATGAGGTACAGAAACGGAAGAGCGAGGTAGAATCCGATAGCTTGCATAACGTGGACAAAGGTATTGCGAACCAATCATTAATTCCCTAAAGTCGCTATATGGCTAAATGGTTATATGGTTGTTCCGACTTCAAGCTTGCAATTAATAACGGCTTCGCCGCAACCATTTGACCATTCAACCATTTAACCATTATCATCACAACTCAAGTTATCCACACCCTCTGTTTTCACAGTATAACTACCCTATTTTCGCAGTTGATATAAAACCGGAAATAAAGTGCGTTTAGTCAATCTCGAAATAAAAGGATTTAAAAGTTTTGCCGACAAAACGGTCATTAACTTCAACGATAATGTGACAGGTGTGGTGGGGCCCAATGGCTGCGGCAAGTCGAATGTAGTAGATGCTATTCGCTGGGTATTGGGCGAACAGAAAACCTCCATGCTCCGGTCGGAAAAGATGGAGAACATCATCTTCAACGGTACCAAAAACCGTAAAGCATCTTCACTTGCCGAAGTTTCGCTCACTTTTGAAAATAACAGGAACCTTCTACCAACAGAATTTCACACCGTAACCATCAGCCGGCATTACTATCGCAACGGCGACAGCGAATACAAACTTAATGGCATCACCTGCCGGTTAAAAGATATCACATCGCTCTTTCTGGATACAGGCATCAGCAGCGATTCCTATGCAATTATTGAATTGGGCATGGTGGATGAAATCCTGAATGATAAAGATCATTCACGTCGCAAACTGTTTGAACAGGCTGCCGGCATTTCAAAATACAAAGCACGGAAAAAGGAAACACTCAACAAGCTGGAAGCAACACAGCTTGACCTGAACAGAGTGGATGATCTGTTGTTCGAAATTCAAACCAATCTGAAAGCACTGGAAAGCCAGGCTCGCAAAACAGAACGATATTATAAACTGAAAGAAGAATACCGCAACCTCAGCATTGAACTGGCTTTGTTTACACTCGAAGGATTCAAAAAATCATTTGATGTGCTGCAGCAACAACAGCAGCAGGAAGAAGATAAAAAATTAAAACTGGAAACCGATGTGGTGATGCACGATGCAACACTCGCACAGGAAAAAACAGACAACATCAACAAAGAAAAGCAGATGCTTGCTGTGCAACGTGAACTGAACACTTTTGTCACAGCTATTAAACAAAAGGAAAATGAGAAAAATATTTTCACTGAAAACCTGAAATTTCAGAAAGACAAAAAGGAAAACCTCACTTCGCAAAGTGATAAAGCCGCTGCTGATCTTCAACAAATAGCTGCCGGCATTGAAGGATTTAAAGAGCAGAAAATTAAAGAACATGAATTATTCAGCTCCTTTACCCAAGAGCTGGAAATCGCGAAACAGGTGCTTGAAAATATTCGTGCCGATCATGGTGGCATCAAAACACGGCTGGAAGAACAGACCAATGTAATGCGCGATCTGGATCGTGAAATTGCGGAGACGGAAAAAAATATCACCATCCGCGATGTGCAAAAACAAAACCTGTTGCAGGAAAAAGAACGTGGAGAAACGGAATTCAATCAGCGCCAGAATGAGTACGGGCTGTTTCAGCAACAACTGCAATCATTACGCGAAGAAGAACAGTTGAAGAAACAAATCGTGCTTGAGCTGACCACTGCAGGCGACACGCTTCAAACACAAATCAACTCCGTAGAAGAAGAGCTCGAAGGCACACGCGAAGAGTTGCGCAGCATTCATCGTAACCTGGATGCACGACAGAATGAGTTCAACCTCACCAAAAGTTTTATCGACAACATGGAAGGATTTCCTGAGTCGATTAAATTTCTGAAGCAACATCCGGAATGGGCTACTCATGCACCGTTGCTTTCCGATGTGATCTCCTGCCCTGCTGAATTTCGTGTTGCTATTGAAAATTATCTCGACCAGTATCTTAATTTTTATGTGGTGGCGGATATGAATGATGCCATGAATGCAGTCAACTTATTGAGCGCCGCGTCTAAAGGCCGTGCGAACTTTTTTGTGTTGAATGATTTTGAAGATGCTCCGTTGAAATCAATTCCGACTCCGCCAAATGCCATTGCAGCATTAGACGTTGTGGAGGCAGATCCTAAATACAGGAAGCTGGTTTCATTTCTGTTATCAGGCACTTTCATTTTGCGGGATGAGGAACAGGCAGACCTCAGAAATATTGACAAGCAGGCTTCTGTTATTTCGCGCAGCGGAAAATTTGTGCGTACACCACTTGGGCTTTCAGGCGGACAAGTGGGTTCCTTTTCAGGAAAAAGATTAGGCAGGATAAAAAACCTTGCAGCACTTGAAGCAGAGATTCTTCAATCGAAAGAACATGCTGAACGTTTACAGCAACGTATCCAAATGCTCCAGGCTGATCTGATTGCATTGAAAAATTCTTCGAAAGACGCGGAGCTGGATGAGGTACGCGAACAGCATAATCTCGTGAAGAATCAATTGACTTCCATTTTCACAAAGATTGAAAATATCGAAAGCTTCTTCGTTACACACCATTCCCGCATGGAAAATATTCATGCGAAAATTGATACGCTTGAAGTTGAAAAATCACAGTATGGCGGTCAACTGAAAATTCATTCAGATAAGAAAAACGGATTACAACAATCACTCGATGAATTGACTGCTTCTTTCAGCGCAAGCGAATTAAAGCTGAATGAAACATCACAGGCGTACAATGCGAAGCACATTCAGTTTGTGCAACAGCAAAATAAAGTGGCCACCATTGATCGCGAGCTGGAATACAAGAATCAGCAAGCCGGTATCACACAACAATTAATTGAAAGCAACCAGTCGGAGCTCGATCGAACGGCTGCGGCTATTATTGACATTGAGCAGAAATTAACTGTTGCCGAAGCTGTAATCATACACGATTACGCGGAGAAGGAAAAAATGGAACAGCAGGTTGCTGCAGTGGAGCAGGTTTATTATGAAAGCCGTGGCAAAATAAATGAGTTGGAAGAATACCTGAAAACCATTTCAAAAAATAAAGAACAGGTTGATCTGTTGCTTGGCGAGATCAGGGACAAGACCACAGAATTAAAGCTGCAACTGAATTCATTAAAAGACAGGTTGGCCATTGAATTTAAAGTGGAGATTGATTCACTGATGGACAGGAATGCAGATCCTGAATTGAACCCTGAAGAACTGAAGCAAAAATCAGAAAAGCTGAAAAGCCGCATAGAAACCTATGGCGAAATTAATCCCATGGCGATGGAGGCTTACAATGAAATGAAAGACCGTCATGATTTCATTGTAACACAGAAGAATGATCTGATGAATGCAAAAACATCGTTGCTGCAAACCATTGATGAAATTGAAACCACAGCGAAGGAACAATTCCTGACGGCTTTCAACAGCATCAAAGTAAATTTTGTGAAGGTGTTTAAGGGATTGTTTACAGAAGACGATGAATGTGATCTCTTCCTGGAAAATCCCGATAATGTATTAGAGTCGAAAATTCAAATTACTGCAAAGCCAAAAGGCAAGCGGCCTCAAATTATTGATCAGCTTTCCGGTGGAGAGAAAACCCTTACAGCCATTTCGCTGCTTTTTGCATTGTATCTCTACAAACCTGCACCTTTCTGTATACTCGATGAAGTAGATGCACCATTGGATGATGCGAACATTGAAAAATTCAACCGTATCGTCCGCGAATTTTCCCAAAACTCCCAGTTTGTGCTGGTAACACACAACAAGAATACGATGAGCTCTGTAGATGTTATTTACGGTATTACGATGCAGGAAGAAGGCATCTCGCGTGTGGTGCCGGTGGACTTTCGGAGTTTGAATTAGCCTGAGGGTTTGAATGAGTCGTTAGTCCTTAGTTAGTCGTTAGTCCTTAGTCTTTAGTCTTTAGTCTTTAGTCTTGTTAGAAAATCCTATCCTGTATGTACCAATTTAATTCCTAATTCCCCAACCGTCTTTCAACGTCACCGTCCTGTTAAATACCAGTTTATTCTCATTGGATGCTTTGTCAAGACAGAAATATCCTTTGCGTATAAACTGATAAGCCGTTCCTTCTTTTGCTTCCAGCAAGGAAGGTTCCGCATAAGCATTTTCGATTATCTGCAAACTGTCAGGATTCATATACTCTTTAAAATCACCTTCTTCTGCATTCGGATTCTCCACTCTGAACAAACGGTCGTATAAACACACCGTTACCTTTGCTGCATGATCCACGCTCACCCAATGAATGGTGCCTTTTACATTGATACCACTGGTGTCAGCTCCGCTCCTGCTTTCAGGAATATAAGTGCAATGAATTTCTTTCACCACACCATTTTCATCCTTCAAAAAACTTTCGCATTTCACAATGTAAGCGCTCTTCAGCCGCACCATTAACCCAACTCCCAGCCTGAAAAATTTCTTTGGCGGTACTTCCATAAAATCTTCCCGCTCAATCCACAACTCTCTGCTGAACGGCATCATCCGGATTCCGCTGTTCTCCATTTCGGGATTGTTTTCTCCCGGCAATTCTTCTGTTTTTCCCTCTTCATAATTGGTAATTATCAGTTTGACCGGATCCAGAACCACCATCCGCCGAATCGCATTTTTATTCAGGTCTTCGCGTACACAAAATTCCAGCAACCCGATGTCGATTGAATTCTCTCTTCGTTGAATGCCTACCTTCTCGCAAAAAGCGCGAATGCTTGCTGGCGTATAACCACGCCGGCGAAACGCGGAAATCGTTGGCATGCGCGGATCATCCCATCCGGAAACCATTTTGTCATTCACCAATTGCAACAGCTTGCGTTTGCTCATTACCGTATAGGTCATGTTCAACCTTGCGAACTCATACTGATGCGATGGAAAAATTCCGAGCTTTTCTATAAACCAATCGTACAACGGACGATGCACTTCAAACTCCAGCGTACAAATGGAATGTGTGATCTTTTCAATGGAATCACATTGTCCATGTGCGAAATCATACATCGGATAAATGCACCACTTATTTCCAGTGCGATGATGCTCGACATGTTTAATACGATACATCAAAGGATCACGCAACTGCATATTTGGTGAAGCCATATCCACTTTTGCGCGCAATACTTTTTCTCCTTCCTTAAAATCTCCATTACGCATTCGGGCAAACAACTGCATGTTTTCTTCTACACTGCGGTTTCTGTGCGGGCTTTCTTTGCCCGGCTCAGTGGGTGTTCCTTTGGTTGCTGCAATTTGCTCTGCCGACAAATCATCTACATAAGCAAGTCCTTTCCTGATAAGTGTGACTGCAAATTCATACAACTGTTCAAAATAATCGGAAGCGTAAAATTCATTATCCCAGTTAAAACCTAACCATTGAATATCTGCTTTGATGCTGTCAACATATTCTACGTCTTCTTTTTCAGGATTGGTATCATCAAAACGCAGATTAGTTTTCCCGCCAAACTTATCAGCCAAACCAAAATTCAAACAAATACTTTTCGCATGACCGATGTGCAAATAACCATTTGGTTCCGGTGGAAACCTTGTTAACACACGCCCGTTATGTTTATCACTTTTGATATCTGCTTCAACTATTTCTTCCAGAAAATTAAGAGACTTCGCTTCTTCACTCATTTTATTGTTGGCTGATTTAAGAGGGCAAAGTTAACCTCAAATTATTCAATTGCTATAGAGAAAAAAGGAAATGCCGCGAAGCTTGCAAGAAGGCGAATCAGTTTCCTTATACTGTTTAATTTATTTTCGAAATCCGGAAACCTATATTTAATTAGCCATTTATGAATCAGGTATTTATAAAAAACAGTAGCTTAATAGCCTAAATCTTTTTCTATGAAAAACAAAATCATACCCTTTTTAATTTTTGCAACAGTAATTTGCTTTCGCACAGTAAATGCCCAACCCACCATTGCACTCAATACTATTGCAACCGGCTTCACGAAGCCTGTTGACATTGCAAATGCAGGTGACGACCGTTTGTTTATTGTTGAACAGGATGGCATCATCCGTATCCTGCATCCGGACGGAACAAAGTCTGTTTTTCTAAACATTGATTCCAAAGTTAATTCCATTAGCAACGAACAGGGATTATTAGGCCTTGTCTTTCATCCTGATTATGTTAACAATGGTTACTTCTATGTAAATTATATTAACAACAGTGGAAATACCCGGATTTCACGTTTCAAGCGCAGTAACAGTAATCCAGACATGTCCACTTCTTCCAGCGAGCTGGTCCTGCTGACTATCACGCAACCTTACACTAATCACAATGGTGGTGATCTCAATTTTGGACCTGATGGATATTTATATATCGGTTTGGGTGATGGCGGAAACGGTGGTGATCCGGGCAACAGGGCACAGGATATTAATAACCTGTTGGGAAAGATGCTTCGTATTGACGTGAACAACGGTGCTACTTACACCTCTCCGCCAACGAATCCATTTGTAGGCGTGAATGGCGCCGACGAAGTCTGGGCGTATGGCTTTCGAAATCCATGGCGTTTCAGTTTCGATCGACTCACGGGAGATCTATGGATGGGCGATGTTGGTCAGAATGCCTGGGAAGAAGTAGATTTTCAAAGCGCATCTGCCGGCGGAGGATTAAATTACGGATGGCGTTGTTATGAAGGCAACCATATTTATAATTCTTCTGCCTGCGTACTCACCGATCCATTTGTGTTTCCTGTTTATGAATACAACCACGACTTTACCACTGGTGGATTTGCGCTCACCGGCGGGTTCGTTTACCGTGGATCACAATATCCTTTACTGAATGGGTATTATATTTTTTGCGATTACGTATCCGGAAATTTCTGGACTACTGTTTCAAATGGTGCAGGCGGATGGACTACTGCGAAACAACCATTGATCAAAGGTGAAATCGCCACGTTCGGTGAAGGAAAGGATGGAGAAATTTATGCAGCCAATCTTGGCAATGGTGAGATTTATCATTTAGTACAGCAATGCACCGCGCCGGTATTGTCTTTCAGCATTACCAATGCAAGTGCTCCCGGTGCAAGCAATGGTGCTGTAAACATGACAGTTGCCGGATCCGGACCATTTACGTATAGCTGGTCCAATGGAGCAACCACGGAAGACATCAGCGGATTGATTGCAGGAACTTACAGTGTTACAGTAATCGGAAGCGATGGTTGCCCGGCAAATGGCGTTGCAGTGGTGAATAACAACTGTGGCCCGGTAACCAATTTAATTATTTCAAATATCACTTCCACCAGTGCAACTGTGAGTTGGACTGCTTCAGGCGCGACTTCTTATAAGGTAATTTATAAAACAGGTGGTATAAAAAATATGGTGAGTACTGCCGGAACCAGTGTAAACCTGGTGAATCTTACACCCAATAAAACTTATACTGTAACGGTGCAGAATAAATGTCCGGGAACGACTGGTAATTTTTCCACCACCACAACACTTGTTACACCTCCTTTAAAACTGCAAGAAAATTTTTCATTGGAATCACCTGAAATTTATCCCAATCCGGGTAACGGGTTATTCACGATCACACAAACTGCCGGCTGGCAAACAGTGCAAGTGCTCGATGCTACCGGAAGAACATTGCGTGAATTCAACATTGCAGGACAACCGGATCTTTCACTTGATTTAACTGAATTGCCTGAAGGAATGTATCTCGTGCAACTAAAGAATGAAATGCATACGCTTGTACAAAAACTGGTGTTGAAGAAATAATTGAAACAACTGTGCTTCTGTAATCACAGTTGAACAGATCAAAAAATTATGCTTAATTAATTGCAAAGGACTGCTGTCATTGCTTCACGGATCTAACGCCGGGATAGCAATGACAGCTTTTATATTTAACCGGACTACTCTTCGGCTTTACAGCAATCCACTAAAGCATTATGAGTTAGCACTTCATCTTCCAATCCACAATTTTCCCGTCACAATTCTTTGATTGTTGCCGGTAATTTCATAGCAATAAATTCCGGGTGCATATTGCGATATGTCAAATGTTGATTCATTTTGAAATAATCTTTCCTCCAAAATATTTTCACCCATACAATTAACCAACTTAAACTTTGCTCCTGTTAAATTTTCTCCGATAGTAAGAATGAGTTGATCATTGATGATCCGGCAATTTTCCTTTTTGTTGGCATAGACAGACAGATCAGCACCTGTACAAACCTCTACAACAATGTTGATTGAATCAGTGTTCGAACAACCTGTTACATCAGTATAAGTATAATATACAGTGAAAACGCCTGCAGCCGGAGGAGTAAAATGGTTGTAGCTGACACCTGGTCCGCTAAAAATTCCACCATAAGGATCTCCTAACAACAGTACGGTAGCATCACTTAAGCATACAGTATCCACTTTCACTCCAATGGAAACTTCAGGCAATGCATTTACAGTTATTTCCACTTCAGCAGAATCAGTGCACCCTGATGCACCGGAAACATTAACAGAAAACTCTCCTGAAGCATTTACAACGATAGCAGAGTCCGTTTCACCATTTGACCATAAATAAGTGACACCGCCGCTTGCTACATACGTATTGAATACCCAGTCAAACTCAGTAAGGTAAGTTCCGGAAGGATCAACAAATCCCATAACTCCGTTTGTATATGGGTTTCCTGCACCAATTTGCAAACCATATGGATCAGGCATTCCCGGTCCGCCGCGTATTTGAAAAGTATAAGTTTCGCCTGCAGTAATTGGAATATCTTCCGTAAAGGATAGAAGACAATTTCCACCCGAACAATAAATATTCAATGCTTGTGAATCCAACATGGCTCCGCTCGTACCGCTTCCTTCCCAAACAGTCCAATAGCCGGTGCCGTTGATGTAGGTAAAAAATCCTGCATCAATCTGCACCAATGTTCCACTGACACCTGCAACAAATGATTGCCAGTAAGAATAGCCTGGAAGATTTCTTGCACTTGTGCCACCATTGTATAATGTCTGCGACTGATCCAGTGTGAGTGAACTGCCATTACCTGATGCAACAAGTACCACCGAATCACCCTCACAAAAAGTGGTAGCACCCTGCGCTGTTATGCTTACGTCGCATTGTGATTTTGCAGAAAAAGAAATAATAAGGAAGAGAAGAGTAACAACTACAAAGATGCTGCTCTTATAAATTGAAGGTTGTAACATTTCATGAAAAAATGATTGCTGCAAAGAATTGAATTATAAATGGCAAAACCAATGATAATCATCATTGTAATGGTAAAAAGGAAAACTGCAATGGAATTGAGGACAACTGTGTGCTTCCGGTATCATTTTTCCTAAGGCACAATTCACTGTTTATTCAAAAATTCACTCTGAAAACTTACACCCTTGTGAACAGTCAGTACGCAATCAAAACCGCCATCCTTTAAGATGCAGTCAACAGGAGCACCTATTTTTTATAGACTTTAAAATTATAGCCTCTGTGATTGAATCGCAGGGAAATTATGTACATCCCGTTTGGTAAAAATCCCAGGTTATCAAGTGTGAATCTGTGGCAATCTGCCAATTGATTGTATGATTTCATGAGTTGGCCATCAAGATTATAAATGTTCAGGTTGATATTTTCCTGGCCAACGTCACTTAACACGATCGTCAGTTCATCATCAATTGGATTAGGATAATAAAGCAGCGGTTGCGGATTGCCTTTTTCTAACGCTGATAACGGACACGCCTGATACACTCTTACGTAATCAATCTCCATTGAACTTTGGGTAAAAGTTGGGGCGATGCTGGATTGAAGAGCGACGTTTAACAACAGGTATTGTTCCGCATCAAAAGGCCAGGTACTGGCATCTTTAACAGCCGGATCATAGGTATAATGAACAACACCGTCAACACTAAATACCATTTTGTCGGGCGACCATTCCAAAGCATATACATGAAAATCTGTGGAAGCAGTGGGGATTACCTGGCCTCCTAAATTAACCGTACCTCCATAACTGGAAGGCGTATGCAGCGCACTTTGAACATAGTTTTGATTGCTGCCCCAGTGTTCCATGATATCTGTTTCGCCACAGGCAGGCCAATCAGTTGTTCCAAAACCATTGTTATCCCAATAGCCACCGTCTTCATTAATGTTTTTACCAAGCATCCATATCGCAGGCCAGGTGCCGACTCCTGTGGGTAATTTTGCCCGGACTTCAACTTTGCCATATTTGAATGCGAACCTGGAGTTTAACCTGGCGGAAGTATATTGCTTAGTCTGCCCCTGGTCGGTGAATGTCTCCTTTTTTGCAATGATCTTTAAAGTGCCATTGCTTACCACCGAATTGTCTATACGACTGGTGTAATGTTGTATCTCACCATTATACCAACTTCCACCAACAGGCAGTTGGGTTTGATGAAACCATTTGTTGGAATCAATTGCGCCGGCAACATCAAACTCATCAGACCAGATCAAATCATCATAAACCGGGTCTGCTGGAATGGTGCCATTATAAAAAAAGTCATCGATATAAGCCAACACATGGGCATTGTTGTTTTCACTGTTAACCTGTATTACAATCCTGTTAAAATCTGTTCTTTGAATGGGGGGAAGCGAACCGGAACTGAGATTGATATAATTGTCATTTTTAAAATCAAAGGTTATTGTTTGCCATTGATTCAGAAGGATTCCCTTAATGATTTCACTTTGAGTTACCCATGGAGCGCCTACAGTTCCATCCTGCAATTTTAAAGAAACCTGGTTGGGTTGGTTTCCTGTTATGCCGGATGAAGGCACATAAATCTTTAATGAAAACACGTAGTTTGTTGACAAATTAAAATTAACCGGAACATCAAATCTCACATTGGCGTATTGCCCGCCTGTATCATCATACTTTAATACTTTGGCAGACAGATCGCTTCCTTGTTGAAAGGGATTTGAAAAGGCAGTGTTGATGCCGCAATCATCTCCAAACCAGGTGGTAATATTTCCATTGCCCTCAAAATCGTCCTGTACAGTTTGTGCTTGTGTATAAGTTGCAGTGCTCAAACACCATACAAAAGATAACCATAGAGGGAAAAATTTCATCGTATGAATGTCCATTTTCAGTAATTTATTAGTCGGTCAATGACTCAAACTTTATTTTCTGATTAAATACCCAAATAATTTTTTTGCAGCGACCTATGATGCATTCATGGTTCCGTAACAAGATGATGATTGTGATTTAAAACCACGTCTGCTCCTTTCAAACAAATGTAAATGAAAAGCCCAACAAACCTACGTGCTATCGAAAACGCCGCTACTGAAATGCCAGAGATGTGTAATACCTTTTTTTAAATTGAAAACCAATGCTGTTTCTGATAAGCGTTGCTATCACACATCTTCATCTGATGAATGTTCCATAGCTAAAACCTGGTCCTTGTATTCATCCGGTAGTAATATGTTCTTTACAAAACCATCAAGACTGATCAACCGGAGCAACTTATAAACCGGCACGGAAGGCAGTAACCATTTAACCCTTTTAAGCTGCAACAGCGTTGACACCTGATCAGGCACCACTAATTTTTGCGCTTCAATCAATATCCGGTAGCGGTTACTGCCAAGATGTTTTTTGTATTGCAATAACAGATCGTTAGTAAAATGACTGCGCACAAGATCTTTTTGTAAATGTTGCTTTTGTACAATCAGCCATTCAGGATAATTTGAAGGCAACTCTTCCAATCGCATGCGCTGACCAACACGAAGAAAAACATTGTACACCTCTTCCTTTTCATCCGCGTTAAGATTTCTTTGCAACAATTCAAATGCAGCAATGGAATAATGAATGAGCATAAAAAGGACATCGCGATACGCCCATTGCGGAATCTTGCTTTGCCTGTTTGCTTCCACTTGTTGATGTATGGATGTGATGGTATCAATTGCCTTTAATGCATCAGCATTCGAAGAGAAAACAATCTTGCGTGCATAAGTTACTGTTGAAAACAATCGGCCTATCGGATCTGCAGGAAGCTTGCCGGTGAAATAAAGCCAATCAACCGCCTTGTTCAGCGCAAACTCCGCCGATGCACCGGCAAAAATAAACAGGATCGTATCCGTATTTCCCCAGATGCGGCGAACGACAGATTGCTGATGAACGAAGTATTCCATTGCCAGCGAAGTTACTGAAAAGTGAGTGCAGCATTTTGTTCTATACCATTTTGTGTACGACAAACCTTGTAAAAAAGTGGTTTGACTTTAGAAAACACGGGGGCGGTGTAAATATTGAACCGTTGTTTAAATTTCTGAAACAACATCTTAACCTCACGCACTTGGTCTCCAGAAATACCAGTGGGAAAGTGCAAATTTCTCATGGTTAGAAAAGGTAAATCTTTCGAACCGTTATTATTAAATCCGGTCCAACATGATGTTATTATAGTACTATTTTTCTTGCGGAGTGACGGCTTTATTCAACACTTCGAATACACGTTCATTAGCAAGGGGCTTACCCGCATTGCCTCCCAAATAGAGCGTTTTGTAATAAGAGCTAATAGGTGGACCAATCATAACCAGTGACCTGCTTAGATAAACGTCAAAAACATAGTTATTGAAAAGAGCACTTCCCCCACTATGAAATGCATAGGTCAGTGCAACTACCTGGGGTGCAATCACGATAAAAGCATTCCCGTCTTCACCATTGAATATTGCTGTCTCATATTCCGATTTGGAAACAATTCTGATAGGGTACGTGTAAATTTTCTTCACTTCCTGCTCGGAAAGTTCAGGATCTAAACGATCACTTCTCACGTATACGGTTTTACTTCTTACTAATGCATAATCTGCCTTAAGCTGTTGTACATAATTAATTTTCTCAGTTCGTAGCGAACTTTTTAGATAGTGCTGCACCATTTTTACACCGTACACGACCGATGCCGTATCAGGAAAAATTTCCGGCAACGCTACTCTGGCCACCACGTCAGGTGTCTTCATCAATCCCTTTTTCATTTTTTCTACCCTCCAGAATTCCATTATGGTGTTTCCATTCCAATAGTCCCGGTCATCTTCCCAATTCTCCTCTTTCAGCTCGGTGTAGCTCCAATTAAGATTTCCTCCGTACTCTGATGTGGCAACCATTTGCGTACCTCCCGGGTTATATGCAGCTCCGGAACCATTATGAATCATGCCAGTACCGATACTGGTAGTAGCACAACGGATAATGACGTATTCAGTGCTTTTTGAATCAATCAGTGTTGTGATCTCATCGGGAGTCATATAAAGAATCTGGTCAGAAAATTTCCAGTACTTGTCCATAACAGCTTTCATCGTAACATTGTATTTCTCGAGTGCCTTCTTATAGGCAGTAATCGCATCGACATTCTTCTTTTTCTGAAGTTTCTCAATTACCTTGACGTTCGGTACTTCTATCTGAACAATAACGGGTTTGTCCTGGGCTGCTGTGGCTTCTTTCTTATCAGGCAACTCGTCTTGTGCGCTGAGCAACTGTACTGAAAGTGAGCATATGATAATCAATGTCCATGAACTCAACTTAAATTTTTTTGCGGCCATAGAAGGATGTTTTATGATTTCAAAGAAAGTAAATTTTCATATTAATAGGATGATTTGAAATGGATTGAAAAATAGTTGGCTGTCAATGTGACATTGTTTTTATTGGCGCTTGTTGATCTTACACCGCCGCCGTGTTCCCTTCGGGACAACGGGTGCGGTGTAAATTCGTCTTGCTTCCTGCGACTCCGGGATTCCAGTCCTCCAAAATAGAAAGCAAACTGTCTGTCTGAAACTGTCCGGCGATGTGAATGCCTCCTGCACCAACATCAAATCCTGCAATATCAATGGTGAAGGTGATGGTGATTTGGGAAAAGCTGTTGATGTAAAAAAGCAGCAGCACAAACAGGAAAGAAGCTTTTAGATAGATACTTCTTGATTCATCTTTACAATCAGATATGAAAGGTAAACAACTACGGTTAAGGGCTGGTATCCCAAATAGTAGGTTTAAAAGCCCCATCGGCCTGTACAAAAGACAGTTTATTGTTGGATTTTCAGGTAGTTATTTGAAAAAAGAGAAAGTGAAGTCAATGGATTTTGCTTTGACAAAAAATAATTTGTTAAAAATTTTCACAAAATAAAAATTGTCATTATTTTTGGCAAAAATTATTTTGTCAAATGAAACAGTCTATCGGTACTGCAGCAAGGGGAGATAACTATTTTCCGCGTCCAGCCATTGTTGCTAAGATTCTCACTTCCTTAAATAATGAGTCCAATATCTACTTATCAGGACCGCGGAGGATTGGAAAAACTTCCATCATGTACCATCTTCAGGATTTTACACAAGAAGATTACCATTTCATTTATACGATCACCGAATCCGTAGATGATGAAAATGAATTTTACAAAACCATTTTTGAAGCACTATTGCAAAGCAATGAAGTGAATCGCTTCATCAAAGCGACAGAAGCTTTTAAAGGATTTCTTAGCTCAATTCTCGACTTAGTTGATAAAATTTCAATCATCAAACTGAAAGAAGGCAAAGAGGCCAATTACTTCAAGCACTTCTGCAATCTTGTTGAGAAAATTGAATTGGAAGAGCGTAAGGTTGTAATAATGATAGATGAATTTCCCCAAACAATTCAGAACATCCAGGAAATGCATGGTGACGAGGAAGCGAAAAAATTCATTCAGCAAAATCGTGAACTCCGACAATTGCCCGGTGTGCTTGGCAAAATAAAATTCATCTACACCGGCTCTATTTCATTGTATCCGATGGTTGAAAAAGTTTGTTCGCTTACGGAGATAAATGACTTGTATTCTATTGAAGTGAAACCACTCGCTGAAGCAGAAGCACAAGCGTTTATGATTTCACTGTTTGATGAAAAAAATTTTCGAGTAGCCCCTGCACAATTGAATTACCTGGTTGAAAAGATAAAATGGTTGATCCCATTTCATTGCCAACTTATGGTAAATGAAGTTGCTCTGTTTGCAAAAGCAAATGATTCACTCATTACAAATCAGTTGATTGATGACGCATTCAATGACATTATTGAATTGCGAAACAAACCGCAATTCGAACCCTACTTCTCAAGGTTAAAGAAAGTCTTTAAACACAATGATTATGATTTCGTAATTGAGGTGCTCGGCTTTTGTGCAATGAATGATATAATTGATAAACTCACCCTGACCAACCTTGCTGCAAAACATAAAACGAGTGATGTAAAAATCATCCTGGGAAAACTGGTGGATGATGGCTACATAGTAAAAGACAAGACTGTTTATCACTTTAACTCACCATTGCTTCAACTCTGGTGTAAAAAACATGTTTATGAAGAGGAAGATTTTTAATCCGCATGCTGAGAGCGAGGAAGTGCTCGTCAACAATTTCGTAGTCAGGTTAAAAGAATTCGAAATGCTCTTTGAAGACATACGCACTTCAAAGATGAAGCATCCTGAACAACACTATCTCATCCAGGGGCTGCGTGGTATGGGAAAAACCACCTTGTTGATTCGCTTGAAAATTCAAGTTCAGCGTAATCCTGCTTTGAACACTTGGCTTATTCCGGTTTTCCTCAATGAAGAAACTTATAACATCCGTTCTCTTTCAAATCTTTGGGAAAGGATTGCTGAATACCTTGATGATCTTGAATTCAGCGATGAAAAACTAACAGCACAATTTGAAAAATTAGAAGGCGAGAAAGATTATCAGAATCTCTGTTTCAAAACGCTCTTGAATTTCCTGCACAAACACGGCAAGAAAATTCTGCTGCTGTTCGACAACATCGGCGAATCATTTTTTGAAAAGCTGAGTGAGAAAGAAACCCATCGTTTTCGTGAAATACTGATGACTTGTGCTGATTTGCGTATTATAGGTGCTTCATCTGTTACATTGGATTATACCTACGACTACTCAAAACCCTTCTTCGATTTTTTCCAAACTATTCATCTTGGTGAATTGAGCGCTGATGAAACCATGCTGATGCTGGAGAAACTGCAGGATTCTCTCCCTGAAGTGGAACGTGTAAATCTAAAGAGTCAGGCTGGAAAAATTGAAACCTTGAGAATACTCACAGGCGGCGTAACACGAACCATAATTCTGCTAAGTGAAATACTATTGTACGACAGCGCAGGCAATGCCATACAAAACCTCGAAGAAATTCTCGACCGCATCACACCTCTATATAAGCATCGCATGGATAATCTCAAGCCACAGCAACAACAAATTATGGACGTGATTGCAAAAGGTTGGGATGCCATCAGTACAAAGGAAATTGCAGCTAAGGTGAAAGATGACGGAGAGAGTTCTTCAAGCAAACACATCTCTGCCCAACTTGCGCAATTAGAAAAAAACGATTTAATCATAAAAAAAGAAACTTCTACCAAAAACCATTTATATCAAGTGAGAGAACGGTTCTTCAACATCTGGTATCTCATGAGATTAGGATCAAGGCAGGATAAGAGACGTGTGCTTTGGTTAACACGGTTTTTAGAAGAATGGTATGGCAAAGAAGGGCTTCAACCTTTTGTTGAAGGGTTTATTGAAAAGGTAAAATCCGGTAAATACAACCCTTATTCAGCATATGTTATGTCGGAAGCACTCGTTCAAGACAAGCACATTGAGTATAAACTACAACATGAACTGCTGGAAGAAACAAAAAAATTGCTTCCTGATGAACTTAAGAAAAATTTATCGATTTCAGCTTCAGATACTTTAATACAATTTGAAATATTAAGAAAGCAAGGAAAATACAATGAATGCTTGAAAATTTTAAATGAAATATCACCTCAAAACGATTCATTGAATTTTTACTACGGATTTGTTTACTCAGAATTAAAAAACCTTAAGTCAGCAGAAACATTTTATTTAATGGCGATTGAGAAAGGGGATTCAGGTGCCATGTTCAATCTTGCCATTCTCTATCAAACTGAATTCAAAGATTTTATATCAGCGGAAAGATATTACCTGATGGCTATTGACAAAGAGCATTCAGGTGCGATGTTCAATCTTGCCATACTTTATGAAAGGGAATTCAAAGATTTCAAATCGGCTGGGAGATATTATATAATGGCGATTAAGAAGGGATATTCAGATGCTATGTTCAATCTTGCCCATCTCTATGAAACTGAATTCAAAGATTTCAAATCGGCTGAGAAATATTATCTGGTTTTGATTGAGAAAGAGCATTCAAATTCGATGTACAATCTTGCGCTTCTTTATCAAACTAAATTTAAAGATTTCAAATCGGCTGAAAGATACTACATGATGGCAATTGAGAAAGGGCATCCAGGTGCTATGTTCAATCTTGCTCTTCTCTATCAAATTGAATTCAAAGATTTCAAATCGGCTGAGAGATTTTACCTGATGGCGATTGACAAAGAGCATTCAGGTGCAATGTTCAATCTTGCCGTACTTTATGAAAGGGAATTGAAAGATTTCAAATCGGCTGAAAAATATTATCTAATGGCCATTGAGAATGGGAATTCCAGTGCGATGAACAATCTTGCTCTCCGTTATAAAATTGACTTAAAAGATTTTGAATCGGCTAAGAGATATTTCTTGATGGCGATTGAAAAGGGGCATTCAGGTGCGATGAACAATCTTGCCAATCTTTACCAGATTGAATTCAAAGATTTCAAATCAGCAGAAAGATTTTATCTGATGGCAATTGAGAAAGGGCATTCTGGTGCAATGAACAATCTTGGTCTTTTATATGAAATCAAATTCAAAGATTTCAAATCAGCTGAGAAATACTATTTGATGGCCATTGAGAAAGGTGAATCCGAGGCGATTTACAATCTTTGCTTAAATTATTTTGAACAAAAAATTGGCAAAATAAAGGCCTGGAACCTATGCAAGCATCTCATCTCGCAATCATCTACGGCATTGCACAAACTAACTGTCATATTTATAGCAATTTGGAATAATAAGGTTGAAGAAGCATATAAGTTGTTAAATCTTATTCTTGCAGAATCTGGTTTGATTGAAGAATTTTATGATGATATTGGTTTCAATCTTCAACTTTTTCTTGCCAAAAAACAGGAACATAAACTTTTTGAAATCTTCAACACCAATCCACACAATCTCAAAGAACGTTTCAAGCCAATTTACTATGCGCTTATGAAACGTTTGAAAAAGGAATATCCGAATGAATATTTGAAGATGGGCAAAGAGTTAGAGAAACCTGTGGAAGATATTTTAAAGTATGTGGAACAATTGGCGAAGGATTATGCTTAGCATCATTTCTGGATTTGATAAATCTGATGAGACTTATCATCAATATGCAATAGCATTCGAGGTAAGTCAGAAAATATGTATTTACAAACTGTTTTATGGCTCGCAGAATCCAAGTTCTGTTGTTATCTGTAATCATTTCTATAGCATGCTTTGTATGCAAAAATCTTGTGACTTCCGATTTTTCAAAAAATACAGATTCTTCACTTCGTTCAGAATGACAAAGTGCAAGGCTCTAAAAACTAAATACTGAAAACTATGGACTAACTACTTCCGACCAGCGACTAAATACAGATTCTTCGCTGCGTTCAGAATGACACAACTCAAAACTGTAATAAGAACAGAACCGCAGCCAGCGAGAAAAGGATGGTCTGAATTAGAACTGAACAAATTGTAAGTGGCATTTACAATTTGTCCAGTTTTAAAAATTATCGTATTTTCTATTTCGTCACCATCAGCTTCTCCGTCCGTGAAAAATCAGTTGACCGAAGTTCAAGAAAATAAATTCCTGCACTCACTCCATTTCCGTTTTCATCACGGGCATCCCATGTGAGTTCATGTGTTCCTGCGGTTAGGTTTGCCTGCAAAAGTACACGCACGAGGCGACCGGTAACGTCATAAATTTTCAAAGAGAGGTTACCGGGTTGCGAAAGTGAAAATGAAATGGTTGAAAATCCGGAAAATGGATTAGGATAAGCAGTGAGTAAATTGTTTTGAGCTGTTGGCGTTATCCGTCACGTTTACTTTGTAGTTACCGGCAACCTTCGCTGTTAAGCTCTTATTTGTAGCACCGGGAATGTTGGCTGCGTTCATCTTCCAATGGTAAGAGAGATTGGTTCCTGTACTTGCAGAAGAAAGAATCACACTATCACCGACACAAAAAGTTGTGGAGCCATTCGCAATAATAGCAGCTTGTGGAGGACAAGTTTGTCCGGCAAGAATAGATTGATTCGCCACCGTATTGAAAGTATAATCATGCACAGTAAAAGAAGTGCTTGAAGAAACGGTTAATCTCGTCCATCCATAATAAGTATTGGCACCAACGATAAGTTTTAGCCCTAAATATTTCATGGAGGACCAGTTGCCCGAATAACTTACACTAATTGGATGGCAACTGCCTTGTGAATAAATAGTTTGTGCATAATAATGAAGCAAAAATCCGCCTGAGGAAGACCACGTATTTGAAGCAGAGATTATTGTTCCACTATCCAATGCTGCCGGATAGCCATTTAAAATAACTACAGAATTTCCATTGAGGAGATTAAGCGTTACGGAAGAAGAATTGCCATTCCAATAACAGGTTTTGCAGCAAGTCGAGCTGCTGGTCTTTGCGACGGAATAATCAAAAGTTCCATCATTGTTCAAATCGAGCGAATAGGATGATGCATTGGTAACATCAGGATTCAAATCCGTGTAATTGATTTGTGAGTAGGCAACACGACATAACACCAGCAGAAAAATGGTTGCCACTGTAGCAATGCTGGCCAGAAATTGATTTTTTGTCTTCATTTTTTGAAATTTTTTGATTTGAGTATATAGGTTATTTAGTCACCATCAGCTTTGCGGTTTGCAAAAAAACTGATGTTTGTCCGCAGGACTCCTCGCGGAGGAGTTGAAGCAGATAAATTCCTTCACTCACCTTATTTCCGTTTTCATCCTTTGCATTCCACATAAGTGTATGTTCTCCTTCGTTCATGTTTCCCTGTCCCGATAGATCGGAATTTTCGACAAGTGTGCGAATCAATCTTCCCTGCGAATCAAAAATTCTGAGAGAAACTTTTCCTGATTGCAAGAGTGAAAATGAAATAGTGGTTGATTGCGAAAAGGGATTTGGATAAACTTTCAGCAAAACATTTTCATCAGCGTTCAATTCTTCATTCAATACCCTGCATGGAACTTTTACTTTCACCAATGCTGACGTAGCAGAACAACCATTGGTGTTGTCCTTCACGTTCACTTTGTATTTGCCGGCAAATTTTGCTGTGAAACTTTTATTCGTGGCTCCGGAAATATTCGAACCGTTCAGTTTCCATTTGTAAGAAAGATTGGTTCCGGCATTGGAAGAAGAAAGTATCACGCTATCACCCATGCAAAAAGTTGTGGAGCCGGTTGCTGTAATCATTGCTTGCGGCGGACAGGTTTGACCGGCAAGGATGGATGAATCGGGATTGGAATTGAAAGCGTAATCTTTGATTGTAACTGAGGCGGAAAACCCGGTGACAAATACAGATAGTCGCGCCCAGCCATAATAAGTATTGCCACTGCTTACCATTTTTAAACCTAAATAATGATCACTCGGGTTGCTCCATTTGCCGAAACTGGAGTTGCAAAAAGAAGAAGAGCCAAACTCTGCATGTCTCAATACCTGATCATTATTGCTTGACCACGCAAGTGAGCTCCCAATAACTTCTCCTTCAAGTAGTGCACCTGGACAATTGGCAGCTTGCGCAATTTTACTCCCATCCTTCGGTGTCGCATTTGCCTGACTCTGATGGCCATCTCCATATCCACAATGAGTTATACCAGAACTTACATTAAGAGTGACAGTGCCGGATCCGTCATTATCAAGGTCAAGGGAATAAATGCCGACACCGGAAATTATTGCGTCAGGAGCTACATCTGTATAAACGATCTGTGCGTTAGCCCTAATCACTGAGAAAAAGAGAATCAAAAAGGGAAATAATTTTTTGAGGAAAGAAGTTTTTCCTGCTAAGGAGCGGGATTTCACAGGATGCCGTTTATTTAAGGAGTTCAACATTGCTTTTGAAGTTTCAGGTCGTTAAAAAAGTATGCGAGCCAGGCATAATGCATGGCTCGCAGAAAGAAAACGTTACTTCATCACACTCAATCGAATCGTTTTACGCTCACTTTGCGTTTCCATTTTCAGAAAATAAATTCCCGCGCTCACAGCGCTTCCATTTTGATCCGTTGCATTCCATTGAAGTTGTACAGTACCTGCATTCATTGGCGAATCAGCAAGCGTTGTCATCAATCTTCCTGTCAGATCATAAATTTTCAACGAAACGTTTTGTGGCCGGGAAAGAGAGAAAGAAATAGTGGTAGATGCAGAAAAAGGATTCGGATAGTTTTTTAATTCAATCACTGCAGCAGTTTCATTTGATGAAGAAATTTTTCTCCATCACCTGAGAGTTTTACTACCCATGAATCCCCATTGCCATGCTGATTGGTTACATCTCCATCACCTGAGCGCGTATAGCATGCTAAGAGATATCCGCCGTCATCTGTTTCTGCCAGGCCATCAACCATATCCAGATCATTGCCGCCAAAAGTTGTTTTCCAGACTTCATTTCCATCAGCATCAATTTTTATCACCATCGCATTCCATGTGCTGTCAACATCAAAATCGAAAGCATCAGCACCTACAAGAATATAACCGCCATCTTCATCAGCATAAGCACTATACAATCCCTGCATGCGGGTAACTGATCCGTAGCAGTGTTGTGAAATCAACGCTCCGGTTTCAGCGCTGACAATGGGCACCCAGGCATCAGCCTCATAGTTGATGTGGCCGCTCACATCGCCATCATTTGAGAGCGCTGTTCCTACATTCATCAGGTTGCCATCAGGTGTGGCAACGAGTGATTGAACAAAGCAATAGTCAGCATCGCTGCCTCCATGGCAAGCAGTCCATGCAACATCACCGTTCAATTTAAGCTTGGCCAGAAAATGATCAAATAAACCGGGAGCGCTGTGGTTTTGGATTGCATCACTATCAAAAGACCATGTAAGCCCGCTAACATAAATCTCATCGTCCAAGGTGATAATGGAAGTGAATTGATCATAGTCGCTGCCGCCAAGGCACTTCTGCCAAATAATTTGTGTTTTGTTATTCACTTTTATCACCCAACCATCACCATCACCGCCCTGATAAGAAACTCCGGTTAGATCACCATCTGTTGAGCTCACCGTTCCACACATGAAGAAGCCACCAAAGTTGCCTTTTACAACACCACTGAATTCATCAAAGGCGCTACCGCCATAACAATGCTGGCCAAGAATAACTCCATCAGCATTAAGAAGGACCAGCCAGCCATCCCGTGCACCGTGATTGCCGTGCACATCGCCATTGTTAGATTCAGAATAGCCAGCAGCCACTAATTTTCCGTTCGCGGTTTCGATCACCTGATTGAAGCCATCATCTTGTCTTCCGCCATAAGTTTTTGACCACAAAATATTACCTGAATCATCCGTCTTAATCATGTAAGCATCATCATGACCGTGATTGGAGCTGAAATCACCATCGCCGGAAGCCGTGTTGCCATATTGAAGGTAGTTCCCGTCTTGCAACTTAAGGATGTAGCCATAGTATTCGTCACCACTGCCGCCATAGGTTTTCTGCCAGGCGATGCCGGGAGGTTGTGCGCTTGCCATCAGAGAAACAGAAATTGCGAGGAGTGTAAAAATGAAATTAAGTATTCGTGTTTGTGATTTCATGTTGAAGAGTTTTAGTGTGAAATTTTACGTAGCAAAGTTGCAGTCCGGTGCAAGGCAGCACAACTACATAAACATGCAGGCCGGTTCCAATAGTTGCCATCTAAACTTTATAACCCGCATATTCATGCAGGTAATTCATCTATCTTGAGATGATACTTTTGACTCACAAAATTGTCTTCCCGGTGATTTCACTTATTATAAAAAAAATTTTCCGTGTTCAGCAGTGTGTGAAGTTTTCTTTTCTGATCATTATTTTATTTTATCAGTCGCATTGCCTGGCCCAAACTGTTAAGGATAGCAGCATTCCTTTCAATCATTTTAGCACGGAACACGGCTTATCACAAAATCATTTCGAGGCGATCATACAGGATCAGAAAGGATACATGTGGTTTGGAACATGGAGCGGCTTATTAAAATTTGACGGTTACAACTTTACTTTGTTTCAATATGATCCCGATACTAAAAATTCTTTCGGGGGAAATTTTGTGTACCGGTTATGTGAAGACCATCGCGGCAATATTTGGATAATAGATGGAGACAACAATCAATTGAGCAGATACAACACCCATACCCTGCAATTTTTCTCTTATGCTCCTGATGAAAGAAATAAATTCCCGATTGCTCCGGGCGCTGTTAATTGCATGGTGTGTGATCATGACGGCTCCATGTGGATTGGAACCAGCGATGCAGGATTGTGCAGATACGATCCGGTGACTGATCACTTCATAAATTATTCAAGCGATCATCTATTACCCGATACGCTTTGCAGCAAAACCATTTTATCACTCCTGGTTGACCGGAAAGGAATGCTTTGGATCGGGACAACACATGGTATCAATATTTATGATCGTGTTCACAATCACCTGCAAACTTTCAATCCATGTAAAGAGAACAATGATCAACAGGATTGCCAGGTAAGTAAAATGATGGAAGATCATACCGGGAAAATCTGGATTACTTTTCCAGATCCAAAGGGTCTCCTGAATTTTGATCCATCCAATAACACACTTAAGCGCTACAGTCATTCAAATGAGCAACGCAACTCCCTCAGCAGTAATTATGTGAATGATATTTACGAAGATCATAACCACAACATTTGGATTGCGACTTATCAGGGACTTAATCTTTACAATCAGAACACGGATGATTTCAAAATTTTTCTTGCAGATAGTAAAGACGACCGCGCGCTCAGTTCAAGCAAGGTGATGAGCATTTTCGAAGATCGCAGCGGGATAATCTGGATTGCCACCAATGGAGGAGGGCTGAATACAGTATACCCTGACAACAAAAAATTTCAGGTATATCAGGAGAGCTATGATGACGAATTCACTACACATTATCCGGTTGGCTTGTATAATGACCATGAAGGAAAAATCTGGATCAACACATTCGGCGCAGGCCTTAAACGCTTTGATCCTTTAACGAAACAATTTAAAGTTTATAAGTTTGATGAAAGGAAAGCAAAAGGACATTTTTACAATGCATGCTATTGCGCGTTTGAAGACAGCTATGGGACGCTGTGGGTTGGAAGCACGAGTGAAGGATTGCATGCATTGAATAAAACGGACGGATCATACAGAACCTATCATTCCACCAGCGACAATACGGACACAACCATCTACAACCAGATCAATTGCATCACGGAGGATCACAACAAAGCGTTGTGGATTGGTACCACCACAGGTTTAAAATGCTTCGACCTGAATACAAAAAAATATTCAGCTTTCGAAAAGCTTTTTCCTGATACAAATCAGTTGAGCGGCGACAACATCCAGGCTTTGTATTGCGATGATGAAGGTGTTTTGTGGATAGCAGGCTCGCGTAGCGGTTTAACTTCATTCAACACAAAGACGGGGAAGGTGAGGGTTTTTAAACATGATGAAAACGATCCTCATTCACTTAGCAGAAATTTCATCAACTGTATTTATGATAACGGAATTGAGAAACTGTGGATTGGTACTGAAGGTGGCGGACTAAATGAGCTCGATAAAAAAAGTGAACAATTCATTTCTTTCACCATAAAAGATGGATTGCCGGATAATTCTGTAAGAGGAATTGAACAAGACAATCTGGGAAACTTGTGGTTAAGCAGCACCAAAGGAATTTGCCGTTTCACTCCACCTGCATCTCCAAATCAAAAAGCTGTGTGCCGCAATTACAACGTGAGTGATGGTTTACCCGGCGATGAATTTTATTACAACACTTGCACAAAAGGTGATGACGGGACACTCTATTTCGGATGCAATGCCGGCATAGTTGCCTTCAAGCCTGAAGAATTAAAAGACAATTCTTTTATACCTCCGGTGGTGATTACTGATTTTAGTGTCTTCAATAAATCAATCGCCCCCAATGATTCGAGCGGAATTCTAAAGCTTCCTGCTGATGAAACCAAAGATATCCGGCTGTCTTACTCGCAAAATAATTTTTCATTCATGTTTACTGCATTGAGCTATGTTCATCCGGAAAAAAATCAATACGCCTATCGTCTTAAAGGTTTTGATAAGGATTGGATTTACACCGATGCATCAAAGAGATTTGCAAACTACACCAACCTCGGTGCAGGAAACTACATCTTCCAGGTAAAAGCCAGCAATAATGATGGCGTATGGAATGAAACTCTCACTGAAATTAAAATCATCATTACACCACCATATTGGCAAACATGGTGGTTCAAATTGATGTGCCTGATTACCTTCGGATTAATTTTTTATGTAATCGTTCATACACGTTTAGAGAAGAGCAGAGACATCCGACGCATCAGAAATAAAATTGCAAGCGATCTTCATGACGATCTGGGTGCAACACTCAGCAGCATCAGCATCATGAGCGAAATTGCAAATCAGCAGATTAAAAATCAATCACCGCAAACTTCACCTCTGCTTGAAAAGATTGGAAGCAGTTCTAGAAGTATGATTGAGAATGTGAACGACATGGTATGGGCTATCAACCCCAGGAATGATAGCTTTGAAAACATCGTCAAGCGTATGCGCGCATTCGCTTCCGAAATTCTGGGCGCCAAAGACATTGATTTCCATTTTGACTTCGACAAAAATCTTTTACCATCTAAAATGAAAATGGATACGAGAAGAAATTTTTACCTGATCTATAAAGAAGCAGTAAACAACATTGCAAAATATTCAGGCGCTTCAAATGCCTTTATCACCATTTTGCAGCGGGAGCAAAATTTGAAAATGACCATTCGCGATGATGGAAAAGGCTTTGACCTGAACCTGATTACGAAAGGAAACGGATTAAACAACATAGAGCAGCGTGCAGAAGAAATGAAAGCGAAGTTGATTCTGCAAACCGATGTTGGAAAAGGAACCATGTTACAGCTTGAATTTAAAAATCAGTAAGCAACGTGAAGTGGAATATCATACTCAGCTAGTCGAAGCATTGCGCAACAGAGCGTTCGACAAGTTCAAGGTTGACAGCGCTTCAAAAATAATTATATGGAAATCAAAGTAGTCATCTTCGAAGACAATATGCTGCTAAGGGAAAGTTTGTTCCAACTCATCAATGGAACTTCCGGTTTCACATGCGCAGGAGCATTCCCAAACTGCAATGACATTATTTATAACATCCGGAAAAGTGAACCCAATGTGGTACTGATGGATATTCAAATGCCCGGCAAAAACGGAATTGAAGGTGTGAAAATTATTAAAGAGAATTTTTCAGCGATTAAAGTCATCATGCACACGGTAGTAGAAGATGAAGAGAAGGTTTTTGCTTCGATTTGCAATGGCGCTTCCGGTTATCTGTTAAAGAACACTACCCCGATAAGAATGCTCGAATCAATCAAAGAAGTGTACGAGGCTGGTGCCCCGATGACCCCTTCCATCGCGCAGAAAGTGTTGGAGAAATTCCGGAAGCAATCCCCCGCGATCAACGAATTCGAAAACCTTTCCACCAGAGAAAAGGAGATTCTGGAATGTCTTGTGGTGGGAATGAGCTACAAGATGATAGCAGCGAATTGTAAGATCAGCATTGACACCGTGCGGCATCACATCCGGAATATTTACGAGAAGCTGCACGTGAATTCAAAGTCAGAAGCAGTGAGTAAAGCCATCAGAGGGAAGATTGTTTAATAAAAAAACTTGCTGTGAAAAAATACATAGGATAGAATTAATAATAATAATAGCAATGCACTAAGTTAATATGGAAAAATGGTTGGCGAGGACGCCAACCAGGGACAAAGCACCCAGACTCGCGCTCGTTTGCAGGCAAGCCCTGAGGGAGGCAAACGAGTGCGCTTCTGAATATATCATGCAGTGCAATCCTTAAAGAGTAAAGTAATGATAGGAGCCGGCTTTTCATTGAATCAGCTCCACATCAAGATATTCTTTTCCGCCAGCATAATCAATTGCCGATTATAACTACCCTTTCTGCTTACAATTAAATGCAGATGACTTGGCATCAAATTCCATCCATGAATAATCAGACCTTTTCTTTGCTGGCAATGGCGAATTGAATTGGGAACGAGTTCAACATAATCCTTTCTAGTAAATAAATCAATCCAATTTACGATTGTAGAAGCAGTAAAATAGATTCCTTCCGGATTCAGAAATTTGTATTGTTCGGACGTGATACTATATATTGAGAAAATGAAGATAAGATTTTAATGGAGAAGCGGACGCGCACTCGTTCGCCTCCCTCAATTGCTTGTCTGCAAACGAGCGCGAGTATGAGGAATCGTGATGGAACAAACTGTAAGTAAACAAGTCCAACAGTATGATGTTTCGAATCTTGTTCCGGGTTTATATGTGATTAGGATTGTTTCAGGTGATCTGATACAAACAAGAAGGTTGGTAAAAGAGTGAGTGAAATTTCTTTTACCATTTGATTTATTAAAACCAGCCGCTGCAATGTGGCTGGTTTCATTTTAAGCCGGATGGCTGTCTGTTTCATTTTCAAAAAAACAGTGATTCATTTCTGCAGTTATGTTACGTCCCTTTACTTAAACTTAAAAGAGCATAAGCTGGATCTAAATCCGTTGCATTTACGAGCAGTACATTCGAATTATCAATATGGGTGCAATCGCAACCTGGTCCACCAAACCATTTCCAATCATTATGATGACAAACAACAAATTTGGTTCCGTCTAAAACTATAACGTTTCCATTGCTATTCACTACGTGACTTGGATTACTACAAAAACCTAAAAAAGACTCCATCCAACAAGTTTTACCTTTATATGGCAATGCCAATACAGGCGTAATAAAATTTTTTTCGTTGTCGATTACAGTATATTGGTAATTATTGGTATTATTGGCGCGAAGCATATTGTGCAAATTAGGTGTTACAAGCTGGCCTTCAATTTCAAGAAGCTTTATACCACCGAAAAATTCAAGATGATAGGATTTTGTGACATCGAATGTAATTCCCCCAAATATGAATCTAACGATTCCTACGATCGTCCCAAAACTCACATTGTCGGGAACTTTGTAACCCACTTTTAATGTATGTTCGGTAGCGGTTTGAAAACTACTTTCGAAAGTAGTGGTGAATTCAGTTTCTGATGAGACATTGTAGGAAGCGTTTCCTCCGATCCCATCCATCATTACACCAACAGATTTGGTCATACCAATTTTAAAAAGCTCTCTGAATGAAGTTGTAAATTTCTGAGAAACGTTGGTTTTGACTGATGTTACCTCTTCAATTGTCATACCTGACAAATAACCTGAAGGAATGTAATCAAAATATATATTGAAAGGTTTAATTGGTTGGATATTCATAAAATGAATTTAAAGAGTTTCTAAAAAATTTCAACTTTCGTTTTAATAATAACAAATCTACTTGATTAATTCAGTAAACAAAATATAATTTACCATACTCGCGCTCGTTTGCAGGCAAGCCCTGAGGGAGGCGAACGAGTGCGCTTCTGAATATATCATGCAGTGCAATCCTTAAAGAGTAAAGTAATGATAGGAGCCGGCTTTTCATTGAATCAGCTCCACATCAAGATATTCTTTTCCGCCAGCATAATCAATTGCCGATTATAACTACCCTTTCTGCTTACAATTAAATGCAGATGACTTGGCATCAAATTCTATCCATGAATAATCAGACCTTTTCTTTGCTGGCAATGGCGAATTGAATTGGGAACGAGTTCAACATAATCCTTTCTAGTAAATAAATCAATCCAATTTACGATTGTAGAAGTAGTAAAATAGATTCCTTCCGGATTCAGAAATTTGTATTGTTCGGACGTGATACTATATATTGAGAAAATGAAGATAAGATTTTAATGGAGAAGTGGACGCGCACTCGTTCGCCTCCCTCAATTGCTTGTCTGCAAACGAGCGCGAGTATGAGACAAAAAAATGAGGCCTCAGAAAAAATTGTAATAATCAAATAAAATGTAGAGCATTACTGTTTTATTAGTTTAAAAACACTTCTCTTCTCTTTAGAAGTTATGTCAATAAAATAAATCCCAGCAGCTAAACCAGCGATGTCAATGGTGATGTTGCTGGTTCTTAATGCTCTTTCGAGGATTTTAACTCCAGAGGGGAGCGTGATAATAAGTCTGGCAGAAACAGGTGAGCTGGAATTAAATTTTATGTTGAAATAATCATTAGCTGGATTGGGATAAATGGAGATGGAAGAGATTTCGTCATTAATTGTTTCCACCATAGAAACAATACTGCAAGAGGTGTCGATCACATATTTCCATAAATCGGCTAATGAATGAGAATCAGGATAATAGCCACCACCATAAATCCAAATATTATCTTGGTCTTCTTTCCAACATGAAGCTCCAAGTCTGCTCCGTGGATCATTAGTTGGTGAATAAATTCCTTGTGTTCCAAAATTTCCTGGAAAAATAAGACTGTCACCCCAGATTACTTTCCACTCATTTGTTGATATTCGATACTTCCATGCGTCGCGCGTTATTGAAGCAAGGCTCCATTCAACGAAGCCGCCAAACATAAAAATTTCATCATCATTTAATTTAACACATGATGCTCGCGTTCTTGAAATAGGAAAATTTCCATTTTGATAATGGCAATACTCATCAATTGAACCATGGATATTAAATGTGTCTAATCCATTTAACCAAGTCCATTCTTTTGTATTTGGATTATATCTCCAAACATCATTGAATTGCAATTGAAAAGGAAATAAAGTTGTTCCTCCAAACAAATAGAAGTTACCTGCAGTATCCGTCCAACTGCAATTGCATGTTCTTGATCTTGGAATATTGGCGGTATCAGGAATTCCTTTGATGCCGTAGTTTCCTGGTTGATCAACTTCCTGGCTCCCACCCATCCAGGTCCACATGTTGGTTGCAATGTTGTACTTCCAAAGGTCGGTGTAATACTCCCATCCAATGGAAGGATTGATCCAATAGCCACCAAATAACCATAGATCGTTATTGATATCCACCCAGCATGCGCTTTCACTTCTTGGAGGAGGATTGTTAGTGGGAGAACCAACTCCTTTATTTCCATAGTGACCGGCAACATTCCAGGTGTCCGGACCTTTTATCCATGTCCACGTATTTGAGCCCATGTCGTATTTCCACATGTCATTCCAGGAGCCGTAGGCATTTACACCGCCAAACACCCATATCATGTCCGAAGTATCTTTCCAGAATCCGGAAGCAATCCTGCTACTTGGATAATTATCCACATTAGGTATACCAATATCGCCATATTCACCGAATGAGTTTATATATGGTGATGCTTTCATACAAGACCAATTATTCGTTGAAGGATTGTACTTCCAAATAAAATCAAAATATTCTTTATGTAAAGTCAACGGATTGTAATTAAGACCTCCGAATAACCACAATCGTCCTTCTTCATCAGTCCAAGTACTCGCCATATAAAGGGCTGATGGATGAAAAGAAGAGTCTTCAACACCTACTGTGTCCATATGAAGCCATTCATAAAATGAAGTATCACCCTTCATCCAGGTCCATTGGCCGGATTGGGTATATCCGAATTCGAATAAAAGTAAAAGATGATAAATGTAGTTACTTCCTTCATGGAATAATTGAGTACTCAAATTTACTCTTTTCTGAATTTTGTCCTTGGTTGGCGTCCTCGCCAACCACTGCATCCATACCAGGCTGATCTATCAAATATAATCCATGTAATGTGTTAAAAAACCAAAGGAACTTTTATTCAGCATGTAATAAGAGGCCGAAGAATAAGAATACTCCTCAGGGTTGGCGAGGACGCCAGCCAGGGACAAAATCTTCAAATAAAAGCACCAGGAATACAGAATACCTTTTTAAACTTACCAAAATTGCGGTACCATATTGTCTGCCTTCAAAATAATTGGCAGCATTCAGGATGAATCCCGCTTATATTCTTCAGCTATCATGAAATTCTAACAGCCTGATTATCAATCAGCTTTTTGGATTGTAAGGTATTGTAAGCCTCCTTTAAGATAGTGTAAGGCCAAAAATTTGACAGCGTGTGACAACTCCCGCTTCTTTGCACCATTATTTATAACTACTGCAATGAGCAACGGACAAATTAAAACCGAGAGTGAAAAGGCGAAGGAAAAACTCGATGAAATAATTCAGAAGAAAAAGAAGAGATAGCAGGACTTCAGCATTTACTGCGTTCACTCGAAAATCCAACGCAACCGGAATCAGATCAACTAACAGAACAGGGCAAAAAAGATAACAACGCCAAAACCAACGAATAATAAAACAAACAACGAGCATCAATTTTCATCCATTCATAAACTTCAAAACCAAATTTTACACATGAAACAATTACGAATTACCCAACTACCCTTCTTTATCTTCATCCTTTGTGCTACAGGATTCACCTACGCACAGATTCCAGGCACCATTGACCCTTCATTTGCAACGAATGGAGTTCTTATTCTTGAACCCAACACTATTGGCACTGATGTAGCCAATGGCATGGAAGTGCTATCCAACGACAATGTGCTGTTGGCAGGAAGCACTGAAACTGCATTTGGCTTGTCAGATGCAGCCATCTACCGTATCCTGCCCGAGGGAACTGTCGATGTAACTTTTGGTGTAGGCGGCGTTTCCATTTTTGACTGTGGAGGCGTACAGGATTATGTACAGGCAATGAAAGTGTTATCCAATGGGAAAATAATTATTGCCGGCGGTATTTACGACGGTGGCTCGGATGTTGATTTCTTTGCGGCCCGGTTAACTGAAAACGGGTTCCTGGATCCTACATTCGGTACCAATGGCTTCACCGTTGTTTCAAACCCGGCAGGTGGAGGAGAAAATATTGTGAATGCGATCGCGATTCAACCGGATGGTAAAATTATTCTTGCAGGTTCATGGGCGGTTCCGGGATCAACAGATGATCATACCACCGTTGCACGTTTAAATGAAAATGGTGCTTTAGATATTTCTTTTGGCACGAACGGTTTCGCAAATATCACCAATTCAGGATTTGCCAATGATTATGCGTACGATGTGCTGTTGTTGAGTGATGGAAGCATCATCACTACAGGGTACGCAGATGTTTTAGAGCCGCGGGTGATTGTGGAAAAACTTAATAGCTCCGGAATACCTGATCCGACTTTTGGCACCAATGGTATCGCCATTTTTAATCTTACCACAGGATATGATGTAGCCTGGGCGATCAAGTTACATCCAAATGGAAAGATCATGATTGGAGGAAAAATAGGCATTGGTGGCCCTGCCAAATCAGATTTTCTGTTGATGGCCATCACGGCCAATGGAGCGCTTGATAACAGCTTTGGAGTTGGAGGTGTTGCCTCGAAAAATGTAAAAACTTCAGACGCAGCGCTGGATTTTATAGTGGAGCCCAGTGGCAAAATTGTACTTGCCGGAACTTCAGGCGGAAGCGGTCTTGGTGTGAACGATTACGCCATCTGCCGTTTCAATGAAAACGGAACGGTTGACTCTTCCTTCGGAACCAATGGCGCCACCGTTTCTGAAATCTCTTCTTTCTTTTCAGAAGCTGCTGTAATTGGTATGCAATCAAATGGCAAGCTGGTAGTTGGTGGTCGTGCCGCTACTGTTAAGAATGATTTCGCACTGGTTCGTTATTTCAGCGATCCGGTTGTTGCAACGTGTGCTGCTCCGGTTAATCCTGTTACGTCTGCTATTACTTCCACCAGCGCCACGCTTTCCTGGAGTAATCCTGCAAATGCAGCGTCATTCCAGGTAAGATATCGCAACACCAATGATCAGAACTGGACAAAGTTGTACGTGAACGCTACAAGTGTAACCCTCAATGGATTGACTCCCAGCCTAAAGTATGTATGGAACGTGAAAGCAAAATGTGACAATGGTACTTCTTACTATACTACCAACACCAAGTTTAAAACTTCTGCACAGCGCTTGGAGGATGCAACGATGGAACTGAACGGAGCTATGCAAGTATATCCCAATCCTTCCAGCGGAAATTTTCAGCTCTCTTTTAATACAGGCGAAAACGCAACAGCAACAGGTACCATTCAAATCGTCAACATTTTCGGACAGGTAGTGGATTCCAGAACTGCGAATATGGTGGATGGAGATCTTACAGAAACATTTCAGCTTTCGGGCGAGCTTGCTTCAGGAACTTACTTTGTAAAGCTTTCTGTAAATAATAAAATGTATAGCAGCAGGTTTGTTCTTCAATAATAATGCGCTGTTGATTAAACTTTGACAGGATTCTAATACTGCCATAGTTGGAGTCAGTTCAAGCTTATCTCACCGGGAAAGCCGGCCACCAGTTGGCCGGCTTTCCTGCTTTCAGCTTTAAAATCAATTGCGAAAAGAATTATCTTGTCCTGCCAACAATGGTGTAGTACGAGATGTTGAAAAGAATCTATTTCACCGCCCTTCTTCTCATTTTAATTTCAATAGGTGCGGATCATTCAAGTGCCGGTGTGCAATCAGCAATCGATAGTCTGAAAAAAGAAGCAGTAACAGCGGATCATCTTCAACAACGCATTGAAATTTATATCCGCCTTGCGAACCTCTATGAGCACGTGAATCCTGATTCTGCAAATTATTTTTCTTATGAAGCGCTCCGGCTCAGCGATTCGAAAACACCACCGGAAATCATGGGACGGATTTATGATTGTATGGGACATGTGGCTGTAATGCGCGACAGTTTAGACAAGGCCAGGGAAGTGTACGAGCAGGCAGCGCAGTATTTCAGTGAGGCAAATGAATGGCCGGAGCTTATTCATGTTTATATGGTGCTGGGAAACATTTACCTCGTGAAAGATCAGCTCGCAGATGCATTGACCTATTATCATAAAGGAATAGAGGGAGCTGAAAAATACAACATGAAGGCAATGCTCCCGCAATTTCAGTTGAACATGGGTACTATTTACTTCCAGGCAAAAAGTTATGACGATGCGCTGCACTATTTTAATCTCTCTCTTTCCCGGTTCCACGAAAACCACGATTCCGTTAATATTGGAATAGCATTGGAAAATATTGCGACTGTATACTCCAATCTGAATAAACTTGATTCTTCGGAAATGAATCATCTTAAAGCTCTGGAAATATTCCAGGCTCTTCACGACCATGCTAACCTCTCCAATTCCTACATGAATATTGGAGAAGTTCTTAGTAAGAAAAATAATGACACGGCAGCGCTCAGGTACCTGCAGCTAAGCCTTGACGAATATGACAAAATCGGAAATGAATATGCAGGACCACGATCTGTTATACGCGCAGAAGTGTGGATACAAACGGGGAGCATTTATCTGAAATTACATCAACCGGAAAAGGCACTGCTCTATCTTCACAAAGGATTCACACTTGCAAAAGAAAGCAGCCAGCTTTCATTAATGGCCACGGCATGTCAGGATCTTTCATCACTCTGGGAACAACGATCAGTGGCGGATTCTGCACTCTATTATTCAAAATTGCACAGTGTATATTATGAACAGCAGTTGAATGCGGACAACCTCCACGCGCTTTCTTACCAGGCTGCGAAATTTGAATTTGACCAGCGGACAAAAGCAGCCGAGCTGGCTCAAATGAAAGCAGATGCTCAAAGAAACAGCATCTACCTTATGCTGGCAATAGTAATCGGTGGTCTTTCCATTGCCATTTTGATCTTGTTCCTGCTGGTGAAGCTTGGAAGAAATCGTTTAAAGGAAGCCGCGTTGAAAAAACTCAACCTGGAAAATGAACTTGAATTCCGCAATAAAGAGCTTACTACGCACGTGATGTACCAGGTAAAAAACAAGGAGTTTATTTTGAAAATATCGGAGAAGCTTAAGAATGCAAGCCTGATGGATAATCCGGCATATTCGAAGATGCTCAAAGAAATTATTTCAGAAATGGATATAGACTCCAATACAGATTCCTGGAAAGAATTTGAGATTCGGTTTCAGCGTGTTTACATCAACTTCTACAAAAACCTTAGCGCGAGATTTCCGGATCTGACTCCAAATGAGCTTCGTACCTGTGCTTTTCTCAAGCTGAACATGTCGACAAAAGATATCGCCTCTATCACTTATCAAACCGTCAACAGTATTGATGTGGCACGTCACCGGTTGAGACAGAAACTTGGATTGGGAAAAGATGAAAACCTTATTTCTTTTCTCTCTCAATTCTAAAGCGTTTGGTTCTGTCTCTGCGAAAATGCAGGCAAGTGCTCTCGTTAAGATATTGGAATAGGCGGATACGGCCTGGAAAGGAAAAGGTAGCATTTCTTAAATCAAAATACTCTGTCCTTTGTTGGCGTCCTCGCCAACCACTGCATCCATACGAGGCTGATCTATCTAATATAATCTATGTAATGTGCTA
This sequence comes from Chitinophagaceae bacterium, assembly GCA_016717285.1. Classification (NCBI taxonomy): domain Bacteria; kingdom Pseudomonadati; phylum Bacteroidota; class Chitinophagia; order Chitinophagales; family Chitinophagaceae; species Chitinophagaceae bacterium. Next base: position 1,552,432 of record JADKFU010000005.1, on the reverse strand, counting down.
AAAAACCAAAGGAACTTTTATGCAGCATGTAATAAGAGGCCGAAGAATAAGAATACTCCTCAGAGCGCGGGAATTTTTTTTTCTTATATTATAAGTAGACATTTAGTCTCACTACCCCAATTAATTTCCTAACCCTCAACTTAAGAACTATGAAAAACTTGAAGCTGATTCTGCTTTTCTCGATCGCGATATGGTGTATACCTGTCTTCGCGCAAAAAAACAAACCACAAACAAAGCAACCACCACAATCTTCAAAACCTAACATCCTGATCATCTGGGGTGATGACATTGGTCAGTTCAACATCAGCGCTTACAACCTGGGCATGATGGGTTACAAGACTCCGAACATTGACCGCATCGGTCAGGAAGGCGCACTCTTTACTGATTGGTACGGTCAACAGAGTTGTACTGCCGGACGTGCCGCCTTCATCACAGGTCAGTCGCCCATCCGCACTGGTCTCACCAAGGTTGGTCTTCCGGGTGCTCCAGAAGGTCTGATGCCGGAGGACCCAACTCTCGCCGACTTGGTGAAGCCCTACGGATATGCTACCGGGCAATTCGGAAAGAATCATCTTGGTGACCGCAATGAATTTTTGCCAACAGTGCATGGCTTCGATGAGTTCTTCGGCAACCTCTACCATCTGAATGCAGAAGAAGAACCGGAGAATGTTGACTATCCGAAGGATCCCAAGTTTAGATCGATGTTCGGCCCAAGGGGAGTGTTACACTGCTTTGCAACTGATGTAGATGATGCTACAGTTGACCCACGTTTCGGCAAAGTCGGCAAACAAAAGATTGAAGACACAGGACCCCTGACGAAGAAGCGCATGGAAACTGTGGACGGGGAATTCCTCAATGCAGCGATGGGTTTCATGGACAAAAATGCGAAGGCAGGCAAGCCATTCATGTGCTGGTTCAATTCAACCCGCATGCACATCTTCACGCATCTTAAGCCGGAATCAGAAGGAAAGACCGGCCTCGGAATTTACGCTGATGGTATGGTGGAGCATGATGCCATGGTCGGTCAGTTGCTCAATAAACTCAAAGAACTTGGCATTGACCAAAACACCATTGTGATGTATGCTACTGATAATGGAGCAGAAACTTTCACATGGCCGGATGGTGGCACCACTATATTCCGCGGTGAGAAGAATACCCAATGGGAAGGCGGCTATCGTGTGCCATGCCTGATTCGCTGGCCTGGTGTTATAAAGCCCGGCACGATCATCAACGATATTGGCGCACATGAGGATATGATTCCAACTTTGTTAGCCGCAGTAGGTGATACTGCAGTTAAAGAAGATTTGCTGAAAGGAAAGACCTATGGCGACAAGACTTTCAAGGTACATCTTGACGGATACAATCTACTTCCTTCTTTAAAGGGACAAGGCGAATGGACGCGTCATGAATTCATTTACTGGACTGATGATGGCAATTGTGCAGCGCTACGTTACAACAACTGGAAGGTAACCTTCCTGAGACAGAACGCCACTGGATTTGATGTGTGGTCTCATCCCTTCGAGGAACTTCGGGCACCCTTAATTGAAAATCTGCGGATGGATCCTTTAGAACGCGCCTCGGATGAAGGAATGGACTGGACACGCTGGATGGCTGAACGCATGTACGTGCTTGCCCCCGCCGGGGCATACGTGGGGCAATGGCTCCAAAGTTTTAAAGATTTTCCACCGCGTCAAAAGCCCGGTAGCTTTAACCTCGACCGCGTGATGGAATCAATGACCAAAGGTGCAGGAGAAAAGTAAAAAATAAAATGCCCTGGTACCAGCGGCCATCAATCTGATGGCCGTTGGTTCTATTGGAACCTTGAAAAAATAATTATCTGCCGCATGCATAATTTTTAAAAACTTTAATACCATGAAAAAAATCAATTTAGTACTTGTACTGATCATGTTTGCAGGAATTTCAAATTCGTTTGGTCAGTTTTAATATCGCTTCGTGGTCATGATTCTCATTGTTTGGTGCATTGTACCTGTTCAGCGCTTCATGCCAATCTTTTATTATTTCGTACTCTTGGCCTGTTATCCAGCCGTTGTCAATAGAATATTTATAGTTGTCATCAATATTCAAGTCGTCAAAGTAGCAAGAACAAAATTCTACGAATGACCAATGAGGATTAGTATTTGCCTTGTCGAGCCATGCCTTTTTTTGGAGATTCAGCGAAGTCAATTCATTAATGCAGTCGAGCCATCTTTCTCTCCATATTTCTTTTTCCATTATCATTTGTCGAAATGATAAACTTAGCGTTAGTGGTTCTTACCGTTTAGTATGCCTGAATTAAAACGTCCGTCGGAATATTCAACTTGTCATGGAGTTGCCTGATCATTTCCAAGGATAGTTTTCGCTTTCCACTCAATATTTCGCTTGCCCTGCTTTTAAGTCCGACAACCTTTGCCAGATCTGTCTGCGTATATCCAAGTTGCTCCATCCTGAATTTAATGGCTTCAATAGGGTCTGGCAGGCCGATCGGGAAATGTTCATTTTCATATTGGTCAACCAATATTCCTAATATCTCCAATTCATCACCTTGTGAAGTCCCTTTTTCCGCATCAAAAATTACTTCAAGCCTGCTGAGCGCTTGTTGGTAGTCCTTCTTGCTTTTTATTGGTTTTAAGTTCATAGTCGTCAAATTTTATTGGCTTCAATGCGGTCATATTCTTTGTGAGTTCCTATAAATCGGATCCACATCATTTGATAGTGAAAATTAATCTTAACAATCAGCCTGTAATTATTTCCCTTGATATTAAATACAACTCTGTTGTTACCGGGAATGCTTGCTGTTGGATATTCTTTCTTTATTTCGTTGGTATTCTTCCATTCACTCTTTTCAGCTTCCTGGTACCAGGATTTAAGTTGTTGTTCGCAATCCCGATGTTTTGCCCAAAACTCTCTGAGAATTTTCTTCGCAATTACTCTCAATTGATCATCTTTTGTCAAAGGTAAATAAAAGTTCCCGTATTGGGAAGTTGTTTTTTATGCCACCTCAATGTCTCTGCCTGAAAGCTTGTGTTGTGAGGTGGCGGGACACAGGGGAATTCCGCGCTACATGGTTTTGTTTTGGATGAACATATTAGTGCTGCATTTTACGTATTGGGCAAACTTGTCAATTTCCAATAGCACACTATGCACAGGGTTTTGATTGAACAGTGAAGTCGTTTGGTTCCAGATTAATCCCATTTTGTTTATGATTTAAAGAAATGAGAAATTAGTCGTGGTGCAAATGACCTCTGCTCAAAATCTGGCGACGGCGGCGGTGTATATTTCCTTAAGACTTCTCCAAAACGTATGCGCGATGTTTTTCAAAGCTGTTAATCTTCATTTGAAATAGGGGAATAAATTCTTTAAGTTCTTCAATCTTGCTTGTTACAGAATTGAAAACAACTATACTCAACGGATACTTTTCAAAATTTTGTTGATTCTTCAAATTTTTGTCGATGGTCAAAAGTATTTCAAATTGACTTTCCACGCAGCGTCTCATGAGTTCACCATTTTTTATTCCACTCCATTTCATCTCTCTAACTGTAGCAACTTCATGACCAATTAGAAAAGGCTTCAAGTGCTTTGTTACGCATTCATCAAGCAATATTTTCATGTAGAATATTTGAAGATGATTCTAACAAGTTCTTTGACATTTCAAGTAATCTGATAACCTGCTCCCTGGTAACACCTTCAAAATCATCAAGGAAAAAGTCAATTGATTCGCCGGTTTCTATATAATCAAATAGGTTTTTAATAGGCACCCTGGTTCCGTTAAAAACCGGAGTTCCACCGAGTATTTCCGGGTCAATGTTGATGATTTGATCTTTCATGTTTTTTGTAATTATACTCGCAAATTTAAAAACTTTGTTTGGTTGTTGTTTGGTAATGTCAAGAGGTTTTTATACTCGCTCTCCATGCTCCACATGCTGGCGCAAGGTGCCGTGTGTCCCGTTAAAACTCTAAAGTCCAAAACCCGATTTTATCGGAACCAACAATAAATCTCCAATCCCTTTTCCTTTCTGTAATAATCCAGGCTGTCAACGCTTATTGAAAAGTATTCATCGCGAACAAATAGATCAATCCAGTTGATTATGGCAAAGCTAACAAAGTAAAGCCCTTCTTTATTTAGAAATTTGTATTTGCGGCTCATGATTGCGGGCAATTTTTTGCCAATCCCAATTAACCGGAAATTAGCGGTAGTTTTTTTGTTTCATTTATTCACTTTCCTGTTTAGGGCTTTAGTTTTTTAATCCAATAATTGTATTATTCTCTGGATTTCGTTTGGAATATTTTATTATCAAAGAGTCACCTACATTCACTGAATTAGCTTCAGCTACTTCAGTGAATGTAGAATAATGATTTTTTAAAACTTTAAATTCACCTTTATACAACCATTCATATTCCTGGCTTTTATATTTTTTTTTCAGAAGCCGTGTCACCGAAAGGGACACGGCTTTTTAATTGCGCCTTACTTGTTAGTCCGTGTCATTCCTGATCTCCTGCCGCTATTATTATTTCCCGCGTTCCCTTTTATTATTGACTACTTTACCTTCTTCAAATTACTCTTGAGATAACACCGAAAGCAATACACATGTCCCGTCAAAAAGTATTCTTGCTGATTATTTTCTGTACAGTAATGGAGCTTGCAGCAAATGCACAATCCATCAGGCGACTTGATAAAAGCAAGATCTCTTTTGCCGCGATGGACGATTCCATTCAATACTTAGTGAATGCAGCCAACGTGCAGGGATTGGCCATCAGTGTTTTTAACAACAACAAGCCTGTCTATAAAAAAACATTTGGATACAAGCGGATCGACACAAAGGAGCCGATAAAAAACAGCACAAATATTTATGGTGCTTCTTTAAGCAAGCCGGTGTTTGCGCTTATGGTGATGCAACTGGCAGAAGAAGGTGTTCTTGATTTGGATAAGCCGCTGCAGGATTATTTACCGAAACCCATTTATGAATACACGCCCACTAAAAAATGGCACGACAACTACAGCGATCTGAAAACTGATACATTGTATAAGAAGATCACAGCGAGAATGTGCCTTGATCATACATCCGGATTTCCCAATTGGCGATGGTATGAACCGGATCAAAAGCTGAGAGTTGATTTTACGCCTGGTTCGCGGTATAGTTATTCGGGAGAAGGTCTGGTATATCTTCAAGTGGTATTGGAGCATTTGCTTGGAAAATCATTGGAAGAAATGATGCAGGAAAAAGTTTTCAAACCATTGGGAATGAACAATTCTTCTTACACGTGGCAACAAAAATTTGAAAGTGATTATTGTTTAGGCCATAATGCTACAGGGGAGCTGTATGAAAAGATAAGGACAACGATGCCCGTTCTGCCAGCACGCTGGAAACCACACTCGATGACTTGACACTTTTTTATGGAAGCTATGCTGACGAGTACACTTATAAAGCCATCCACTACAAAACAAATGTTTACACCACAGATCAGGATCCGGTCGATCCAGCAATTTGGTCCATTGCAGTTCCGTGATTCTACATCCAATGATGCGATTGAATTGAGTTATGGTTTGGGCTGGGTACTGTTACAATCACCCTATGGCACAGGTGCTTTCAAAGAAGGACATGGAGACGGTTTTCAACACTACGTTATTTTATTTCCTGAGCAAGGAACAGCCATGCTGATCCTCAGCAACAGTGATAATGCCGAAAGTATTTTTAAATACTTGTTGAAGACCTGTATCGGCGATACTTTTACTCCATGGTATTGGGAGAATTATATTCCCTACGATCAGAAAAGAAATTAACAAAGCTCATAAAAAAAGACCGTGCATTTTGCACAGGCTCTTTTAGCATCAAATAAATACTACGTCTATTTTAATCCCAAGATTTCAAGATGCGCCTTGTCCTTCGAAGTGGCAGGAACAGTTTTGTAGGTGATACGAATGCTCTTTATCGCCCGTTCTTTTCCGTTGAGGTCAAGGTCATGGGTTTCTTCACCTGACTTGAGAATTTTGCGTACCTCAATGTCCTGTACCTCTTCGTTTTCGTACATAACTTTCAGGTCCAGGATTTCGATATCCTACACCGCCGTTTCTCCGCCGGCAAGGTTTCGAGGGGAGCAAGCGGGACCAGCGGCGGTATAAAATTTTTTTCAGATCTCCTAGTATGAACGGAAGTGTTTTTGCTGGTTCAGCTTTACTGATGATCAAGTGAACATGATTCGTCATTAAAACATACGCATGTACTTCAATACATTTATACAATCGCATTTAATATAACGGTATTTTGATTTCCGCACAAGTCCGCCTTGCCTCAGGGCTCTGCCAAGACTTGCGCTAGTGGTGACGGTGTAAAGTGAGAAGCATGTCATCTTTTAAAAGCTAAAGCCATTTTCCGGCAGAATATTTTTCCCTGTGGCCACGGCAGATGATATCCACTTGAATGATCGTTACTCCCGGCAAAAATTCACTTCCCGCTTAATAATCCAACGCTCCCGAACAATAACAGGATTTGTTTCCCGCACAATTCATGTGTTAATTTTACCATTGCTTTAGATTTCAGTGAAGCATTATATTATCATAACTTAGAGTTTCATAAATATTTGGATTAATAAAATGAAAAAATACTACCTGGTTGTCACTTTACTTTTTTCTCTCTCCTGTCCCTTTACTACCATCGCGCAAAACCTTCTATGGGCTAAGAGTGCCGGCAGCGCTTTCAATGATATTGGCCATGCCATAAAGGTGGATGCTTCCGGAAATGTGTACACCACCGGAACCTTCCAGGGAACAGTGGATTTTGATGCGGGTGCCGGAACCTATAACCTCACGTCATCAGGTGATGATGATATTTACATTCTAAAATCAGATCCAACCGGCAATTTTATCTGGGCTAAAAAATTTGGGGGCGGTGGGCTTGATCATGTGTTTTCGATGATTCTGGATCAATCGGGTAACGTGTACACAATGGGTACCTTTCTTGGAACCGTAGACTTTGACCCTGGTACGTCAACCTACAACCTTTCTTCTGCCGGTATGGACGATGCCTTTATCTCTAAACTGGATACCGCAGGAAATTTTATATGGGCTAAGAGCTGGGGCAGCACCGACCAGGATGAAGCCTTTGCTGCAGCACTCGATTATTCCGGGAATGTATATGTGACAGGAGATTATTTCGGAACAGTCGACTTTGATCCGGGTACGGCAAACTATAACCTGACAGCCGCAGGTGGATATGATATTTTTATTTTGAAACTGGACGCAAATGGAAATTTTTCCTGGGTCAAAAGTATGGGCGGCCCGATCTGGGACTTTGCCCTTTCGGTTGCTATAGATGGATCCGGAAATGTATATACGATCGGTTATTTTGATGGCACCGCTGATTTTGATCCCGGCACCAGCACGTATAACCTTACCTCCGCAGGAAATTATGATGTGGTTATTTCGAAGCTCGATGCGTCCGGCAATTTTATATGGGCCGATCGGATGGGAGGAAGCGATGTGGATTACGGATTCGAAGTAACCACAGATGTTGCAGGAAATGTGTTCATAGCCGGTGAGTTTAAAGGAACTGCCGACTTTGACCCAGGCACTGGAGTAAATAACCTGACATCGCAGGGCACGTATGACATGTTTATTTGCAAGCTGGATAATGCGGGAAATTTAGGTTGGGTTAAGAGCATTAGCGGCACTTTGGTGGAGTATGTAAATTCCATGTCGCTTGATGCTGATGGAAATATTTACTCCACCGGTTATTTCCAGGGGACAACGGACTTCGACCCCGGAACAGGCACCACCAATGTTACTGCAACTGGAGACGACGATATTTTTATTTGCAAATTAGATGCGTCGGGAAATCTTATTTGGGTAAAAAACATTGGTGGCGATGGAAATGATATCGGAGTTGGAATGACGCTGGATGCGGATAAGAACATTTATGTAACGGGATATTTTACTGAAACCGTTGATTTTGATCCCGAAGCTACCACCTATGAATTGACTTCATCCGGAGGTTTAGATGCTTTTCAAATGAAAGTGGGTAATGCCAACCAGACAGGCATTCACGAAACTTCCGGTTCCATTGGCGAGGTAACCATTTATCCCAATCCCGGCCAGGGATTTTTCCATGTAGCATGTCAACACGTGATTGATGAATTAAAAATTACGAATGGATTCGGACAAACAGTGCATCAGTTTCACCCAAACAATAATACCTGCGATTTTTTTGTGCTGGAAAAAGGAATGTATTTTATTCAGATCAGTTCAGGCGGAAGCAGGGTTACGAAAAAGATAGTGGTGGGCTATTGAAATCAATAGGACTGAGTTGAGTCTCGCTACACTGGGGAAAATGCAAGCCAATTGATGTTTAATTTAAAATCCACCTTGTATAAATCATTAAGTGATCATGAAGAGTTTAGAAACGAGAATGTGATATTAGAAAACTTTTATGATACTGTGCAAAGCAATCCGATAAGTTATCTCTATCGTGTTGACTCATTGATTGGCGCCATGTCCGATACTGCAATCGGTGTTGCTGGAATTGAAATTATTCGACAATTGGCAACTATTGAAAATGACAGGATTGAAGATGACGAGGTATTTATAGACAATCGTAAAGCTGTAAATGAAATCTTTCTGAATAACTTTAATAGCACAGGGTTTGCTTTCAGCTCTGGGGAAATTTCGGATCTTTTTAATATTGCTGATCAGTGTCCTTATGAAGGAGGCCTTGCAGTGTTCAAAGCGAGAGTCTTGCTCAGAAGTGTCAATGACACCCTCTTTTGGAATGATAGAGATATCTGCGATGTGAGTCCAAAGGTGCATGATAGCTATAAAGGAATTCTTAGCTTTTTTTCTTTATACCCTAATCCAACCGATGGGATTGTGAAATTTAAGTATTCATATGATACCACAGAACCCTGTTTTGTAATTTTGCAGGATATTCTTGGCAGAAATTTAAAAACAATTAGCTTAATGAATAAATCCGGCGAAATAGAGATTGATCTTTCGCAATTTAGCCCTACTTTCTATAACTTGTTTATTCGTTCTAATGATCAACTACAATTAATTGATAAAGTAATTCTCATTAATGATTAAATTATGAGAACTGCTCTTATAGTATTATTAGGAATTGGAGGAATTATTCATTGTAATGATGGAAATGCTCAAAACAGAAACAATGTTTGGATGATGGGTTTTGATTTCGATAAGACGCAAGGACTTTATTTCAGCAATGGTAATCTGGACACATTTACTTTCAATAAATCGATGTTTTTTTATTTCACTGATGCCTCTATCTGTGATACGACTGGAGAACTACTTTTTTATACCAATGGTAGTTACATTAAGAACCGGAATCACGATAGCTTATGGAATACTGCAGATTTCAATCCTGGATTTGTAACTGAAGAATATATCTATGGTTTACCAATTCCTCAGGGAGCTTTGGTGATACCCAAACCTGAGGATGATAAAACTTTTTATCTATTTCACGAATCCGCAGAGGAAATTTTTCCTCCAACCGGTTATGATGGTCAACCATTGGAATTAAGATACAGCGAAGTTGATATGACATTAGATGGAGGACTTGGAGGAATTGTAGCTGACAAAAAGAAAATACCTATTATAATTGACACAATGACTTTAGGCCGTTTAACGGCTTGTAAACATGCAAACGGAAGGGATTGGTGGGTGATCAGCCATGAATATCGCACTAACAAATATTACAAACTCCTTGTTAATCCAGATGGTATTTTCGGACCTTATGAGCAAAATATCGGATCTCCTATGATCTATGATATTTATGGTTATGCAGTATTTTCTCCTGATGGCAACTGGTATGCAAACCTGAGCCCCAAAGACAGCGTTGACATTCAACAATTTGACCGTTGCACCGGTGAGTTCAGTAATCAAATTTTGATTAATGTTCCTGATTCTTCATTAATCACAAGTTGTATGTTTTCCGCGAACAGTCGATTTTTATACGTTATTGGTTTTCTAAATGTATTTCAATATGACATGTTGGCAAGTGATATTCCATCTTCTGTAATTCATGTAGCAACTTATGATACCTCGCAAACTGGTTTACCTAGATGGTTCCGGTTATCCCAATTAGCGCCGGATAACAAAATTTATATTTCGACTAGCAACGGTACTTATTATCTTCATACAATAAACAATCCGGATTCGCTAGGACTAAGCTGTGATTTAGTTCAAAGCTCAATAGTATTACCGCACTTCAATATTACCAGCATTCCCAATTTTCCCAACTACGATCTAGGGCCTTTAATAAATTCACCTTGTGATACGCTTTATAATTCAACTGAGGACATATTTATATTTCAAAACAACTTTCATATTGCTCCCAATCCGGCAAAGGAATGGCTCAATGTTGTTTACAGTACAAAAGAAGATTGCCTGCTGAATTTATATGACATCAATGGTGTAAAAGTAGCATTCGTCTCTTTATTCCACTACTTCAAAAATCGGTTGTTAAATGTGAGGGGTTTGTCTTCCGGCGTTTACCTGGCATCGGTAACATGTGAAGGAAAAATGGTTTGGAGCGAGAAGGTGGTGGTTCAACATTAAAACGTGAATTTTTTATTTATTTTGAGAATGTGCATGTCCAACATAGTACAAATCCTTGAGTGATAATGAAGAGCTTAGAAACGAAAATGTAATATTGGAAAATTTCTATGATACCGTACAAAGCAATCCGATAAGTTACATTTATAGAGTTGACTCACTAATTGGCGCAATGTCTGATACTGCAATTGGTGATACTGAAATTGAAATGCTTCGGCAATTAGCAATTGTGGAAAATGACCGGATTGATGATGATGAGATATTTATTGACAATCGCAAAGCCGTAAACGAAATCTTTCTAAATTCATTTCAAACAACAGGGTTTGTTTTTAGCTCTGGTGAAATTTCGGGTCTTTTTAGTATTGCAGACCAGTGTCCGTATGAAGGAGGCGTGGCAGTATTTAAAGCGAGAGCGTTGCTCAGAAGTGTCATTGACACACTCTTTTGGAATGATAGAGATATTTGTGATGTAAGCCCGAAAATTTATGAGAGTAGCCAAGTTCAACTAAACTCTTTTTCTGTTTATCCTAATCCCACCTCTGGTATTTTCACATTTAAATACTCATTTCATCAAACTGAAACATGCCTCATAGTTTTGCAGGATGTTATTGGACAAAACCTAAAAACGATTTGGTTAAGTAACAAATCTGGAGAAATAGATATTGATCTTTCGCAATTTGGGTCAGGAATCTATAGCCTATTTCTTAATTCAAGTGATGATCTACAATTGATTGAAAAAGTAATTCTAATTAAGTATTAAACTATGAAAAATATTGTAATACTAATATTAGGAATTATAAGAATTATTTACTGTAATTATGGTAAAGCTCAAAATAGAAATAATGTTTGGATGATGGGCTCTGATTTTGATAAGACCCAAGGACTCTATTTTAGCAATGGAAACCTGGACACATTTACTGTCAATAAATCATTTTTTTTTTATTTCACTGATGCATCAATTAGTGACACGACAGGAGAATTGCTTTTTTATACCAACGGCAGTTACGTCAAAAATGGGAATCACGATAGCTTATGGAATACCGCAGATTTTAATCCTGGATTTACAACTGATGAATATATCTATGGCTTACCAATTACTCAAGGTGCAATAGTGCTTCCAAAACCTGGAGATGCCAATAAATATTTATTGTTTCATGAATCAGCTGATGAGATTTTTCTACTTCCCGGTTATGATGTAAACCCACTTTCATTGCGCTATAGCTTGATTGACATGGCCCTTGATAATTCATTAGGAGGAATTGACCCTAACCAAAAAAGTGTGGTTCTTATAGGTGATACTTTAACAAATGGTCGCTTAACAGCTTGCAAACATGCAAACGGCCGAGACTGGTGGTTGATCAGCCATGAATATCGCTCCAACAAATATTATAAGCTGCTTGTCACTCCAGATGGTATATTCGGACCTTATGAGCAAAATATCGGATCACCTATGATCTATGATATTTATGGTTATGCTGTATTTTCTCCTGATGGAAATTGGTATGCAAACCTGAGCCCAAGAGACAGTGTTGACATTCAGCAATTCAACCGTTGCACAGGTGAATTCAGCAATCATATTTTACTTAATGTTCCGGATTCATCGTTAATCACAACTTGTATGTTTTCGGCGAACAGTCGATTTTTATATGTTATTGGGTTTCTAAATGTTTTTCAGTATGATATGTGGTCCAGTGATATTCCCGCTTCAGTAGTTCATGTAGCATCTTATGATACTTCGCAAACCGGTTTACCGAGGTGGTTTCGTTTGGCTCAACTGGCGCCGGATAATAAGGTATACATTTCAACAAGTAATAGTACTTTATATCTTCATGTAATCAATCATCCTGATTCGTTAGGATTAGAATGCGATTTGGTTCAAAGTGCAATTGTTTTACCTCATAAAAATGGTACAAGCATTCCTAATTTTCCAAATTATGATCTTGGCGCATTAATAAATTCACCTTGTGATACGCTTTATAATTCAACTGAGGACATATTTATATTTCAAAACAACTTTCATATTGCTCCTAATCCTGCAAAGGAATGGCTAAATATTGTTTATAGTACTAAGGAAGATTGCCTGCTGATCTTGTATGATATCAATGGAGTCAGAGTAGCGTCGGTCAGTTTGTTTCATTATTTCAAAAACCGGTTAATGGACGTGAGTCAATTACCGGCAGGGGTTTATTTGGCCACCGTAAGTTGCAAAGGAGAAAGGGTTTGGAGTGAGAACGTGGTGGTGCAACATTGAAAGGTGTGAGGTTACACCGCCGCCGTGTCTCCGCCGGCAAGGTTTCGAGTGGAGCAAGCGGGACACGGGGGAATTCTGTGCTATGAATTCCCCCGTGTCCCGCTTGCTCACAGCACAAGGCTTTCAGCAGAGACACGGCGGCGGTATAAGTCCTCCTTGCCTCAGGGCGCTGCCAAGACTTGCGCAAGTGGTGCGCAAATGAAGCTTATTAATAAGCAGAGCGTTCGAGTGTGAATAGAACAGAAATTAATTTTACTTCCAAATTAGACGGCCCTGTTTACCAAAAATCAGTGTGCTGATATCATTATCAATTCGCTAATTTATTTGCCATACAAATCCTTTAATTCAGCACAAGAGATATTAGAACCATAGGATTATAAACTAAAAGTCCTCATAAACTATCAGTTTATAAGGACTTTCTCTGGTTTTTTAGTGATCCCGCTGGGACTCGAACCCAGGACCCCAACATTAAAAGTGTTATGCTCTACCAGCTGAGCTACGGAATCGTTTTTTCAAAATGGTGTGCAAAGATAGTCTGTCAAAGAAGATTTACAAATCGATTTTGGAAATTGTGGTGGAGTGTGGATAAAGATGGAGAATGGTGAATGGTGAATGGCTAAATTGTTAAATGGTTGCAGCAAAGCTGATGCATGCAACACTAAGGACTAAGGACTTCCGACTAAGGACTCATGACTTACGACTCGCTACTCACGACTCTTTAAAAAATTGCTGCAGGCTCATAAGCCGGATTCTGTATCACCCGTTGAAGCTTCAGCATCTGTGGATTGCTCCACCTCTACTTCCACTCCTACAGATACTGACATTCATTTATCTGTCGCGGCATCGCTGCCGGGATCAAGCGGTCTACCCACCTCCGGAGCATCCTTGCGGATGAATAAAGCGAGCAGCTTTACGAACGGCCTCGTCGGCCATTCACCGGAGTATATTTGACCTTACAGCCCGCAAGGTTTACCCTTTCCTGGTGTTACCACCACGAACCGTGAGCTCTTACCTCACGTTTTCACCATCGCCCGCCGAAGTGCAACGAAGGCAAGCCTTCGTGGATTCGGTTTAATCCGCTTCACATAAAACGGCAAGCCGCTTCACATTTCAGCAGACGGGCAGTTATTTTCTGTGGCACTTTCTTCACCTTCCCGGCAAAGCCGGAAAAATGCCCATCCGTTAGGTGGTGCGGCGCTCTGCGCTGTCCGGACTTTCCTCCCCGACAAGTCGTGGCGAATGTCTCACCTGCAGCAAAATTTTCAAAGAACAAAAAAAATTAATAATGGATGCCTGGCCTTTTAATAAAATTACAAACTCCCCTCTTTGCAAAGCTATGAAAGTAAACTTGCGTTATTCATCCTCCAATCGACGCTTAAATTGCAGAGTAAATGTCATTTAACTAAGAATGAGATACTTTGAATTATAAAATGCACCAGCAACGGTTTATACAAGTTGCAAGCCTGCACTAATCGCCGGCTTCGCCGCAACAGTTTATCCATTTAGCAATTTAACATCACTTGCTATCAAAGGATGACAACCTCTTACTCAAATCTATCCAGGACGCAGTTTAAATAAGAAAGCCCCTGATCGCTCAGAGGCTTTCCAGGAAGGTAATTGCAAATAGTTATGAAATCACTTTCACATCTATCGCATTTGGTCCTTTCTTTCCTTCGGAGATCTCGAAAGAAACATTGTCGTTTTCACGGATGTCGTTGATCAGACCTGTTGCGTGAACGAAAATTTCTTCATTCGTTCCATCCTGAATGATGAAGCCAAATCCTTTGGATTTGTTGTAAAACTTTACTTTACCTGTGTTCATTGAAATTGTAATTAAAAATTAAAAAATGAAATGGTAACAAAGATAAAAAAATATTAAAAAGTAGCTATTGCAACGCAAAAAACCTTCACAAAGCATAATTATTCCTCCTGCAAATTGAAAATATAAAAAGCATTCGAAAGGGAGATCAAAAGGTAACCGTCCATTATCAGGCTATCACAGTCCTGTTCTCATTTACATGATCTGAGAAGATGACGCCATCCTTCAGCCGGACAATTCGGTGAGCATAGAGTGAAATGTCCTCTTCATGCGTCACGATGATGACCGTATTGCCTTCGCGGTGGATCTGATCAAAAATACCCATGATCTCAATGGAGGTTTTACTGTCAAGGTTTCCGGTTGGTTCATCTGCGAGTATGATAGAAGGATTATTAACAAGGGCGCGTGCAATGGCCACCCTTTGCTTCTGCCCTCCTGATAACTCATTGGGTTTATGATCCATCCTGTCACCAAGGCTCACTGCCTTCAGCATCTCCCGGGCTTTCTCATCCCGGTAGGATTTGGATTTTCCTGCATAAATTAATGGCAGCGCCACATTCTCTTCGGCCGTCATGCGGGGCATCAGATTGAAGGTCTGAAAGACGAACCCGATTTCTTTATTGCGGATTACTGCCAGTTCATTGTCTTTCATTACGCCGACATCATTTCCATTCAAAAAATATTTGCCGCTGCTGGGTATATCGAGCGCTCCGATAATATTCATTAACGTTGACTTACCAGAACCGGACGGTCCCATCAACGCTACGTATTCATTCTTGTGAATGGTGAGATTGATTTCCTTCAAAGCCGGAATAACCACCTTTTCAAGCACATAGTCCTTTCTGATTTTCTGCAGGGAGATTATTTCGGCCATCTTCGTTGAGTTGGTTGTATGATAGTAACGGTTTATTCTGCTTTTGATAAAACTTTCGGCACCAGAATATAACCTTCCTTACTGACAGGCACATTCTTCATTGCTTCCTCCCGGGATATAGTTTCTTTCACCTGATCTTCCCTGAACACATTGGTTTCTTCGCTCAGAAAGATCAAAGGTGCTGTACCGGCTGTATCCACTTCTTCCAGCTTGCTGATAAACGCAATCATTTTTTCAAGGTCATCTTTGAGCTCCATTCTTTCTTCTTGTGTAAATTCCAACCTGGCAAGTGTCGACAATTTATCTACTAACTGATCATCAATTTTCATAGGTCTGCAATTGTTGCTCAATAACCTGATAGACTTTCTGTTTCAGTGATTCCACATCATCCAGCGTCATTCCTTTTGTTTCGATGGGCGAATGTACAAACACTCTCGCGATTCCGGGACGCCCAAAAGCTTTCCATCCATCAACAAATAAAATCTTCCAGTTATCGGCCATTGTTACCGGTACAACAGGCACCTGGTGCTCAATGGCCAGCTTGAACGGACCATTCTTAAACCGAACCAATTGGGGAGGATGCGGACCAATCATGCCTTCCGGATAGACCACGATGTTCATACCTTTCTTCAACCGCTCTCCTGCTGTCTTCATTGCCTTGTGTGATTCCCGTGCATTTTCACGGTTCACGGTGATATCAATTGTCTTAAAAAAAATATTGATGATCGGCATGCTGGCTAATTCTTCTTTTCCCATAAAACACCAGTTGCGGCGAGCCACCATTGCCGACATGGGGATATCAAAATAGGAAAAGTGATTGGAGCAAAAGATGTAATTACGGTGCTTGCTGAGTTTTTGCTCGTAATGAATGCGTGGAAGAATTCCTGTTAAAGGAAATAAAAAATAACCCCATATAATCCGCAGGCTATTCGCTTGCTTCCACCATTTCTCTCTATGAAGAGTGACGAAGAATGCGGGATACAGAATTAAAAAGATAAGCGTGAAGATGAAAAAATACCAATAGGCCCAGATCACCTTCAGCGCGCGCGTGATTATTTTCACAGCGTCAAAAATAATTTTTTTTACTTTGTCCGCTATGGAAACAGTGGTAAGTGGCATTCGGCCTACCGGCAATCTGCATCTCGGTAATTATTTCGGGGCGATGCTTAATTTTTTGAAGATGCAGGAAGAATTTCATTGTTTCTTTTTTGTAGCTGATTATCATTCACTCACTACGCATCCTCACCCGGCCAACTTACACCAGACCGTTCAACATGTAGTTGCTGAGTATCTTGCCTGTGGACTTGATCCTGATAAATGCACATTATACGTTCAAAGTGATTTGCCGGAAACAGCAGAGCTCTATTTGTTTTTGAATATGCTGTCTTATGTTGGTGAACTGGAACGCAGCACTTCTTTTAAAGATAAAATCCGCAAACATCCTGAAAATGTGAATGCAGGTTTGCTGACTTATCCTGTGCTGATGGCATGTGACATTATCATGCATAAAGCACACAAAGTGCCTGTTGGAAAAGACCAGGAGCAACATCTTGAGATGACCAGAAATTTCGCTTCCCGTTTCAACAGAATTTATGAAGTGGATTACTTTCCGGAACCTGTTGCCTTTAACTTTTCTGATAAGCTTGTAAAAGTTCCGGGGCTCGATGGATCAGGAAAAATGGGAAAATCAGAAGGAGAAGGAAATGCGATTTTTCTGATAGATGAGCCGGATATCATTCGTAAAAAAGTGATGAAGGCTGTAACAGACAGCGGTCCGACACAACAAAATCAGGAAAAACCTGAAGTGGTTCAAAACCTGTTTAAACTGCTGGAACTGGTTTCAACAGCAGCTACCATTCAACACTTTGAAGAGGTTTATAATAATTGTACCATTCGATACGGAGATTTAAAAAAGCAGTTGGCAGAAGACATGATCACTTTTACCGCACCCATCAGGGAACGCGCCAAGGATATTTACAATGATGCCGCTTTGTTGAAAAAGGTACTTTCGCAAGGCGCGGAAAAAGCAAGAGCCAGTGGCGGAAAAACAGTTCAGGAGGTGCGGGAAATAATCGGCTTCAGAAAGTTTTAGAATCGTTTATCTTCACGTTTATTATCTTACTACTTCCTTCGTTTCTTATAACTGATCGAAAGAAAATAAGCAACAAAACATTTTTAGTTACTTCATACACAGCACAACACCACGATGGCAAAGAAAGACCTGAAATTTTCAAACATCAAACATGTGGCCATCGCCGGGAATATCGGTGCGGGAAAAACCACCCTCACCACATTGCTTGCCAAGCAATTCAACTGGGAACCACATTACGAGGACGTAGAAAACAATCCATATCTCTACGATTTTTATGAGAACATGCCTCGTTGGTCGTTCAATCTGCAGATCTACTTTCTGAACAGCCGCTTTGGTCAGATCATCCGCATTCAGCAAGGTGAAAGAACTGTGATTCAGGATCGCACGATTTATGAAGATGCACAGATTTTTGCGCCTAACCTGCATGCCATGGGACTGATGACGAAGCGGGATTTTGAAAATTATACAGCACTTTATAAAACCATCGGTTCCCTCATCAAACCACCTGACTTGTTGATTTATCTTCGTGGTTCCATCTCAGCACTTGTGGGTCAGATTCAAAAACGAGGACGTGAATACGAAGACAACCTGCGCCTCGATTACCTCCGCCGGCTCAATGAATATTATGAGAACTGGATCAATAATTATAAAGAAGGCAAACTCCTCATCATCGATATTGACAAATGCAATTTTGCCGAAAAACCTGAAGATTTAGGAGATGTTGTGAATAAAGTTACTGCGCAGTTGCATGGATTATTCTGAGGTTGATTTTTTGCATTGTTGGAATTTATATTCCCCGTTTAAAACCATTAACACTTAAGCAGAAGCTAAAACTGAGCAGCGTCATTTTCAGGTTTTATTTGAACTGAACACTCTTTAATTTAATGGACTGTACTATTTCCGGCTATATCTTAACAGTCTCAGAAGTTGTTTTGAAATCAATCAATATAATTGTTACATCGCTTACCCTTCGGCTGCGCTCAGGGTGCGCTTCTGGCAAAGCCGAACCAAAGAGCATTGTAAAAAAATTAATTGATTTCAAAACAGATTCTCAGGTTATCGATGGTGTGAGATTTAATTTCGCCCGGTTCCTGTCACCACTACTTAAATATATTTGATCATCTTTACTTCCGGCATTGCAAGAACTTCGTAGCACTCAATTTATAAGATGAAAAAAAAACTACTCCTGTTTTTTTCAGTATGCATGCATGCAATGGCAACGTTAGCCGGTAATGAACCTCAATCAATTGGTGCAAAAACAAATGCAATGGGCGGTGCAGGCATCACACTTGCAGATCCGTTTTCAATATTCAATAACCAGGCAGCAATGGCTTTTGTGAAAGATATTTCCGTCGGCATATTTTCCGAACGAAGATTTATGATGAGCGAATTAGGTTACAATGCAGGTGGTGTAATACTTCCTACAAAATCGGGTGTATTCGGCGTGAGTGTTTCCTATTCAGGTTTTGATGTGTACAATGAAAAGAAAGCAGGACTTTCGTATGCAAGATTGTTTTCAAAAAAAATATCCGGCAGCATACAGTTTGATTACCTCGGAACTTCTATTGCTGAATATGGCAACGGTTCTACCTTCACTTTTGAAGCAGGTCTCCTGGTGAAGATTACGGATAAATTTTCTACAGGAGCTCATGTATTTAATCCGGTGAGAGTGAATTCAGGATTTATTGACGAAAAAGCTCCTACCGTTCTCAAGCTTGGGATTTCCTATGAAGCAAGTGATAAGGTCTGGTTAGCCGCCGAAGCGAAAAAAGATATTGATCAGGCCGTACAACTTTGTGCCGGCCTAGAATACCGTGTGATAGATGCGTTGCACCTGCGCGCAGGATTCGGGACAAATCCTGCATTGTATACATTTGGAGCGGGTATAAATGTAGCGCAACTGAAAATTGATATGGCAGCAACCTATCACCAGGTACTCGGCGTCTCACCCCAACTTTCTATCAGTTATGCTTTCGTGAAAAAGAAATGAGATGCGGCAAATCTTACATCATACCGCGTTTACATTTTTTGTCTCAAAATTCTATGCTGCCTTTTATTTTATTTTTAGCAAGCGGAAATATTTAATCGCAATCCTTTTCTCTGTATTCTGCTTGTTACCATTTTGTTTATTCGCACAGATAGTGGACACTACCGGAGATTCTAACAAGAAAGATGACTACATCGAACAACTTATAGAAAAAGACGATAACAGCGTTGGCGATTATGAAGGACTTGTTGATCTCGATAAAAATCTTCGTGAACGACCGGTTAACCTCAACGCTGCTTTTGATGAAGACATGAAACCTTTGCATGAACTGGGATTACTGACTGACATCCAGATCAATGCTATTATTACCTACCGTGAAAAATTAGGCAACTTCATCAGCATCTATGAATTGCAGTCGGTGCCCTACCTCGATCTGGAAACCATTCGCAATCTGTTTCCTTATGTAAGAGTAAATTCTGACATCAGCGTTGTACAGGTGAAAACGAAAGATCTTTTATTTGATGGCGATTATACAATGCTGATCCGCGCTCAGCAAATACTGGAAGAACAAAAAGGTTTTACGGAAGTTGATTCCGGCTCAACGGCTTCCCATTATCTGGGAAGTCCACTGAATTTATATGCACGCTATCGTTATCAGTACAATACAAAATTCAGTTATGGCATCACCGGACAGAAAGATGCAGGCGAAGAATTTTTCAAAGGCACACAAAAACAGGGATTTGATTTTTACTCCTTCCACCTTTATTATCGCGGCAACAATTTTTTAAAAGCTATTGCAGTGGGCGATTATGAATTAAAGTTCGGTCAGGGGTTGCTGGCAGCCTCCGGATTTGGTATCAGCAAAAGTTCGATGGTGATGACAGTGAAATATGGGGGAAGAACACTGAAACCCTATACTTCCACTAATGAATTCAACTTCTTCAGAGGTGGAGCGGTGGTGATGGGAACAAAAAATATTTCACTCACAGCTTTTATTTCTTCCAAAAAAATTGATGGTAATATCGGAAAAGTGGATACGCTGGATGAAGATGTTTTTGTAACATCTGTTGGCGGAGACGGCCTGCATCGCACCGAATCAGAAGTTGCAGACAAGAACACCGTGCACCAAACGGTGACAGGTGGTAACATCGATTTTAAAATTCATTCACTCTCACTCGGCGCATCAGTTATTTATTCAAAGTACAGTGTGCCATTGTCACCATCACTTGAACCTTACAACGAGTTTAGATTCACAGGAGATCAACTCACAACAGGTGGCGTTCACTACGACTGGCAGTATCGGAATTTCAACCTGTTTGGTGAAGCTGCCATGGACCAGGATGGAGGCAAGGCACTGCTTTCAGGCTTGCTCATCAGCGTTGATCCGCGTGTTGACCTGTCATTTATTTACCGCAATTATGGAAAAGATTTTCATTCGCTGTATGCAAATGCCTTCGCTGAATCAAGCACAGTGGACAACGAAAGCGGAATGTACAGTGGCATTATCATTCGCCCGGCAAGAGCCTGGCAAATTGCAGCCTATGCAGATTTTTTTAATAAGCCATGGCTCGATTATGGTATTGATGCTCCTTCCAATGGCCTTGACTTATTAACGCAGGTAACTTTCAAACCAAATAAAGTACTTGAAGTTTATGCGCGATGGAAAAATGAAGCTAAACAGCAAAATTCATCTGTCAACAATGAGCCATTGGATTACATTGTAGGCGTTCGCAAACAAAACCTGCGCTTTAATTTAAGTTATAAAGCATCGTCATCTTTCACACTTCACAGCCGTGCGGAATGGGTATTTTTTAAAGAAGAAAAACTGTCCACTCAATATGGTTTCCTTGCTTACCAGGACCTTATCTATCACAGGCTCGGTTCACCCTTACAACTTACTGCAAGAATCTGCCTTTTTGATGCAGATGATTATGATGCGAGAATCTATGCTTATGAAAATGATGTATTGTATGCGTATTCCGTTCCGGCGTTTTCAAATCGCGGCATGCGGTTTTATGCCATTGCACGATATACGGTTACCAGGGGAGTTGATGTCTGGATTCGTTATGCGCAAACGTATTATTCCAATCTTACTGTGATTGGAAGTGGTTTGGATGAAATTAATGGTGACACAAAATCAGAAGTTAAAGTGGAGGTGAGGTTTAAGTTCTGAGGCAATTCATGAATTGGGAAATCTTTTGAATTTTACTTTCAGGAAAATTCCAAAGCCATTTATTTATTGAATATGTTCTGTTGTAACTGACCATTTTTGCGCACCAGATGAATCAACCTATTCAACTTTCTTAACTGATAATCGCCCATAATACCAGGCGAGCCAGATTCCCACCAGGAGGTATCCCACGATCTGATCAATGATTAATCCTTTGATATAGTGCATGGGAATGCCCACCCAATTGTACTGCAGCATGATTTCTGAAAAGATGACAAAGAAGGCAAACAACATCACAAACCAAAGCCGTTGCTGAAAGTTAATTAGCTTGTCGCTGGCGGCGGCAAGCGCAACGCAAAGAATCAAAACAGCAAGCAGGTTATAAATAAAGCTCATAATGAACGTCATTGCTCCACCTGCGTCCACTTTTGAATAGTAATTGATCAGTGCACCAGGCTTACCTGCCATTTCCTGCATCAAATTCGTTTTCTCTTCTGCCGACGCTTCGGGTGGTGAGCCGGGCAGAAAATAGAAGCCCTCTTCGAGATTCGCAGCATTTAGAACATTCAGAATGTTATCCTGAGCTGCCGTATATTTAAAATCAGAAGCATGAACGGGCAAAATCGTGTGTGCAAGCGCGAGGTAGATAAATAAAATGAGAGCGCCTGTGAATGAAGCAATGATCAGTGATTTCATATGGATGCTGTTTTGATGATTAACAAATCTAATAAATGATCTCATAATGGAATGGAGAATTAATAATCAGGAATTGAACGATTTTTATTTTGAGATTCATAAAACATTTTAAAATTTCTAAGAAGTTGTTTTGAAATCAATCCATGTTTTTGTTGCCCCGGGGGGCGCCCCCCGCCCAGCCCGACCCCGCCCCCAACCCCCCGCCCGCCCCCGGGACCCACAACTCCGGCCACGGGGGCGCGGGGTTGTCCCCATCCCCCCCCGGGGCCCGGGGGGGGCGCCCCCCCCCCCCCCCCCCCCCCCCCCCCCCAGAAGAAGCCCACAAAAAAAAAAAAAAAAATTAATTGATTTCAAAACAGAATCTACTGATGAGAAATATTTTTTTTGCCTTCATCCTGTTTCCGGTTTTTTGCCTTGGCCAACAGCATCAGGGTCCGCTAACGCCAGGAAGCGCAGGGAACACTTCCTGTCCCTTTTCGTATAGCAGCATGGTGGATTATTTACCTGCTGAAAGCATATTCATTTCGGATGACGATTATGCAAAGGCTTCTCACTGCGATTGCTGCGATGCCAATACAAGATGTCTTGAAACTTCCGGATACGGTTTCGTAATTCCTGCTACCGCCACCATCAATGGAATACTGGTGGAAGTAGAAAAGAAAGCTTCCGGTGGTGCAATGATTCAGGATAACGGTGTAAAACTTATTAAAGAAGGCATCACGGTTGGAAACAGTATGGCCAATCCGTCCAACTGGCCATTTGCAGATACCTACTTTAGTTATGGCGGCGAAACTGAATTGTGGGGAGTTGATTGGTTACCGCAAGAAATTAATGGTGAAGGATTCGGTGTTGCGTTGGCATCAATTAGTTACACGTGCTTTGGAACAGGCGCTCCGGCTATTTCATATCTTGATAATATCCGGATCACAGTGTACTATACAGATATTGCAACGAACGTAGTGTCTGTTGCTGAGCCTGCCACTTTTTATATCACTCCTAATCCTGTAAGTGGAAATTTCGTTGAACTTAATCTTCCTTCATCAGCAGAGCAGGTGACTATTACCGTGGTTGATCTGGAAGGCAGGATTCATGATAAAATGAAGTTACAGGCCGTTGAAGGAAAAATTAAAATGCCATTCAGTCTTCCACCCGGAAATTATTTGTTACAGATTAAAGAAAAAGGAAGTACATCTGTTCAAAAGCTTATGGTTGATTGATGCTGCAGTTTCAAACAACCCTTCCAAATCAGATATATCCACGGCAATTAGGAGCGCCACACTTGCAAGGTAGTTTTCCTTCATGATGCGTGATACCATAATCAGCAGTCAGTTCCTCTCCTTTCTTAATTGCCCGCAACGTATA
This sequence comes from Chitinophagaceae bacterium, assembly GCA_016717285.1. NCBI lineage: Bacteria > Pseudomonadati > Bacteroidota > Chitinophagia > Chitinophagales > Chitinophagaceae > Chitinophagaceae bacterium. The sequence goes on along the minus strand of JADKFU010000005.1, from coordinate 1,528,623 downwards.
AAATTCAACACGCGTAGTGGTCACTCTGATATATGAATTGGGTGCGCAGGAATGATTGATATAACGCAACGAATTGCTTTCCACAGATGCATCGAGCGCTGTTTTATCCGTGAGTTCCACCATGGCAATTTCTTTTGTGGCACGTACCCTCTTTTTTGCCTCACGCATTGATATGATCACTCCGCCTAAATCCCCAATCTTTTTTCTTGCAGGAATATTACCTGTTGCATACGCACCTTTTCCCTGTATTCCACTTTTGGCAATTCTCAATTCATGAATTACTCTGAACATTCTTTCAAGTTTCGGGCAAGGTAAATTTTATTTTATTCCAAACTGTTTTGAAGAAGTTGTCAATATCAACATTCAGCAACCCTTCGACAAGTTAAGAGCGTTTCCTGAACCTGTCGAAGGGTGCTTAATGATTGATCTTATTTTGAAAACAAGATTTCATAAAAATTTTTAAAATATTCAAGCCAGGGCTTCGTCTTCACTATTAATTATTTCATTTAACCAAAACAACAAAACATGAACTACAATCAGTCATGGGCCGCAAAAGGCCACGAACACGGAAGCAGGAACAAACACCTGCTCATCCGCTCTATGCAGCGTGCTGCTGTTAGCATTTACAAAACCGAAAACAGCCATGAGCTGTTGGTTTTCGCTCCGGGTAGAATCAAAGAACATTTTCACCTGGATGTGAAAGGAGATGAACTTACAATCTCCTACACTCCTCCCGAAGGATTTCCCAGGCCAGAATGGATCCTGCGCGAATACAGTCGCGGTGGCTTTGTTCGCACATTCACACTTCAGTCAAACGATGATGCAAAAAACATCACCGCTAAATATGAAGACGGGGTGCTGCAGGTGAGTGTTCCGATGCTGAAAAGCGCAGAAACTCCGAAGCAGGAAATTAAAGTGAATTAGATTTTAAAAGGTTTTTAGCTTAGGTGTAAAAAGGTGGCGTCCTTCATTGGACGTCACCTTTTTAGCTGACAGTTCATGGTAATAAATTATTTCAAACGAAATTTGCGCCTAAATTAAATTACAGATGGAGATTGGCATTTACACTTTTGCAGAAACTACACCTGATCCAAAAACGGGAAAGACCATCAGTCAGCAACAACGAATGAAAAATCTGCTGGAAGAAATAGAACTGGCAGACCAGCTTGGATTGGAAATATTTGGTATAGGAGAACATCACCGTGCTGATTACGCGGTTTCATCTCCGGCGGTAGTGCTTGCCGCTGCTGCTGCACGCACAAAAAATATCAGGCTTACCAGTGCAGTTACTGTGTTAAGCTCAGATGATCCGGTGCGTGTTTTCCAGGATTTCGCCACGTTGGATTTGCTTTCAGGTGGTCGCGCAGAGATTATGGCCGGCCGTGGATCCTTTATAGAATCGTTTCCGCTGTTTGGTTATGAGCTCGATGATTATGACGCATTGTTCGAAGAAAAACTGGATCTATTGTTACAACTCAGGTCTCAAAAAATAATTACATGGTCAGGTAAATTTCGTCCTGCGTTGGATCACCAACGGATATTTCCACAACCGGTTCAGCATCCTATGCCTGTGTGGATTGCTGTCGGAGGCACTACACAGTCAGTGATTCGTGCTGCAACACTTGGACTACCCATGGCCCTTGCGATTATCGGCGGAATGCCCGAACGATTTGCACCCTTAGTTGATCTCTATCGTGAAACGGCAACAGCAGCAGGTCATGATCTTTCAAAACTTGCTGTCAGCATCAACTCACATGGTTACCTCGCCAATGATTCGAAACAGGCAGCCGATGAATTCTATCCAACGTTTGCCGATGTAATGACACGGATCGGAAGAGAACGTGGCTGGCCACCAACTAATCGCGCACAATTTGAAGCAGGTCGTTCACTAAAGGGGGCATTGTTGGTTGGAAGTCCCCAGGAAATGATTGATAAAATCATGTATCAGTATGAGCTTTTCCATCATGATCGTTTCCTTTTGCAACTCAGCGTAGGCACTTTACCGCACGATAAACTTTTGCATGCGATTGAATTGTTTGGTTCAGAAGTAGCGCCTGTCGTAAGACGTGAAACAAAAAAAGTATGGTCAGGTACAAAAAAATAAAATTCAGCAAATAGGATTGCTGTGTACTATTAATAAATATCTCCTCTCACTTCAAAATAAAATCTTCAATTTGTAGGTGGACCTTCATCAGGCAATATCATTAATCGATCATGACGCTCTCTCAAAGAAAACTATTTCAGCGTGGGCAGATCTTGGATGCGGAAGCGGATTATTTACAAATGCACTCTCCGGTTTACTGGGTCATGGCTGCATCGTGTATGCTATTGATAAAAACCTCAACGTTTTAAATACGATTACCTCTCCGACATCGGTTCAGATAAAAAAAATAAAAGCGGATTTTATTTTGGATGAACTTCCCGTTCCAACCTTAAATGGAATACTGATGGCCAATTCATTACACTTTGTAAAAGACAAAAAAGCATTGCTCGCCAAACTGCAACAGTATCTGAAGAAGGATGCTGTTTTTTTAATAGTAGAATATGATACCACGGTTTCGAACCAATGGGTTCCTTTTCCGATAAATTTTCAGGCGTTGGGTACGCTGTTCTCAGCTTCCGGTTATCATGCTATTCAAAAAATAAAAGAGCAACCTTCTATTTATAACCGGGCGAATATTTATTCAGCAATCATTTCCAGGTGAATATGCGTTATTCATAAATTCCATTTGCCCATTCCATAGCAGGCTTTGTCCATTCCGAAACAGGCTTAAAGAGAAACCCATGCTGAAGGCCGGTATTGATTTCAATTTCTTTATAGCGTGAAATAGTGCTCACACTTTTTTCCCGAAACGAGGCACATGATTCTCCGATGTCATCACTCTTTTCGTAGATGGATAATATGTTACCATAAAATTGTATTTCCGGAAATGCCTGAAAATTTCCATCGTTACACGCGGCAAGAAAAACAAAATTCAATTCCTTATTTTTCAGGATAGCAGAAACATGCATCGCAATCAATGCACCCTTCGACGCGCCTATCACGGTAATATTTTTCGACTCCACGCCTTTCTTCAGCAAATCATTAATCTGTTTTGCTATTGTGATGGCATATTCCTTCACATCAGTATTCGGCTTCCTCAATTCACTCATCACTGTAAATCCTGCTTTGCGGAATGCATCCAGGATATCGTCATATTGATAGGCTCCAAAATATGGACTTACCGCTTTCGCTCCCATATTCTCTACGATCATGCCATGCAGATAAAAAACATATTTGGGTGTTGAAGCTGCATTTGAATCCATAACTTGTAAAATGATGATGCATGAAAATAATACAGAACGAAAACTATTCATGCTGAAGAGATTTATTAAATAACTCAGTCTAAAAGTTTAATGATATCATTATAAATCATTTCACCGGAGCTTGGCCTTTTCGCATTCAGATCAACAATTTCACCTTTCCTGTTCATCAACATATATCTTGGAATGCTCAAAATGCCGAAATACTTTGCAATAGGCGCTGACCAGTTGCCGGGCGATATGGCGAGTTTGCCTTCAAGTCCCAACTGCTTCGCCGCATTTCTCCAGGCATCTTCAGAAGCATCAATTGAAATATAAAGGAACTCAATACCTTTCAATTGCTTTTCATCAAACATAGCATGAAGCTTCTTCGAATAAGGCATCTCACCCATGCACGGTCCACACCAGCTTGCCCAGAAATCAATGTATACCACCTTACCCTTCAAATCATTCAAGGTGAAATATTTTCCGTTAATGTCCATCAACTTCGGATAATTGATATCCGATGAACCCGCGGCATCCGTATTCTTTGCATCCGCAACAACAACATCCTTAACTGCAAGTCTTTCATCAACCTTATTCTTCAACAGTTTTGGATAATCACCTGATTCATCCTGCAGACTCAATACATTGAAAATATGCTTCGCTGTGTACTGACTAACTTTTGCAATATCATTGTTCAGCAGGTAGGCAATACACCAATCCAATGATTCACCGGAAAAATGTTGCATGGCTGTCTGCACTTTTTTCTCTACGGAAAGATTCGTGTCTTTAAACTTGTTGAATCCATTGGCCTCCGAGGTGAAATAAACAGTATAGTAATAAAGAAAATCACGGTAGGACTCAGCGATAAGCGCTTCATCATTTACCGGCTTTGCGTCAATGCCTTCCAGCATTACAGCAGGCAACGCCTTTACTGTCATCACCTGCTGCGATTGATTAGCTTGAATAATTGGAACGGAAAGTATGCGTGCATAATAATTATAGCGTATACTGTTCGAAAGATATTTTTTAAACGCATCGCTGAAAGTTTCTTTTTGAATGCCGGAATTATAAAATGCCAACTGCTTTTTTCTTTCCTCAAAAAGTTTCATCTCATAAGCATCAATATCAGAACTGATAATTTCCTTACTAACCTTTTCTTTGTTGAAGTCCGCTTCAAAATTTTTCAGGAATGAAACCAGGAACTGATTGTGCGCTGCTCCTTTACCGGAAAATGAAATTGCTTTCAACAATGAATCTCCCTCAATATTTACCTGCAAGGCATCTCCCGGTTCCATAAAAAGCGTGACTGATTGCTTGCCAACACGAAGCTTCGCCGTACTGGGTTTCTGAACCGGAAAAGTGAATTCACATTGGTTATTGGTAATTACAGCAGTATAATTCTTCTCATACTCATCAATATAATATTGAGATGGAATGATGGTAACTGTATCTCCTGAATGATTTTTAAATGTGCAATGAACCGAAGCATTCGATTGTGCCTGCAGCATTGCCGGAAACAGCAGGAAAAGAAGAAATTTATTTATGCGCATGATAAGGACTGATAATTGTTTGCCGAAGTTATTCTATAATTCTTAATCCGGCAATGTTGCATTAAACCCAATTACTCAACCCGTTTCAGAATGGCCGCCTCCATTTTTGCGAGCATCATGCTACCTCCGGCTATTTTTTTATTGGTTAACAAATCAAGGTAACGCGAATCTTTCGGCAGATCAAATTGCTGAGGGCTTGATTCGAGGTTAAACAATACTATGATCTCACTTTTATCATCAAACCGTCGATAGGCAAGCTGTTTTCCTTTTGCTTTCAGAAATTCAATACTTCCGGTGGCTAAGGCAGGATTGCTTTTTCTGATTGCTATCAATTTCTTATACCAATCAAATTGCTGCTGATTAGAAGCAAGTGTATCATATGTTTTTGCTCCGGACTGAAAATTATTTGTTGTTTCCGCTTCAAAAGTAAATTCCTTCCACATCAGTGGCTTCCTTGCCGGATCATCTGCTGACCACATGCCCATTTCTTCCCCATTATAGATTTGTGGCGCACCTATCGTTGTAAAAAGATGAACGAGATACAAGCGGACTCTTTGATACGTATCAACATCCGGTTTCCCAGTTTTATAATTCTCATCATCAGATGGAGAAGCTTTGTATTTATATTTATTCGGATTGTAAAAATCCGTCAGCAAACGTGGCGCATCATGTGAAGATGAGACATTCATCATTGCATAGCGAACATCAGTTTGTAGACTGTTCCAATGAAAATTGAGGCTGTCTTTGAACTGCTCAGCATCAATTCCATAATTATTGTTCGCGAAAAAATAACGGGCCGGCCGGTAAACCTGGTATTGCATCACTGCATCGAAAACATCGCCATTGGTATATGGAACAGGATCCATCAATTTGTCAGGCCATTCCTCCCACCAGATTTCACCCACGAGATATGCATTGGCATTTATTGAACGAACGAATTTCCTGAAGTCTCTCCAGAAAACCATTCCCACCTGGTCAGCCACATCCAATCTGAATCCATCAATTCCTTTTGATACATCACCATTGGGAGCCAACCATCTTTTACTCACCTCAAAAATGTGTTTTTTAGCGCCTTCATTTATATCGCCTTCGTAAGGATGACCTGTTTGTTTGGTTGTAGTGATATTAACTTTTTTCAATTCAACTAATGAAGTGGTACCGGCCCAACCTCTGTATGAAAACTCGTTTTGCAGAGTTGCAGGATCATCAAACGCTTTTATTTCAAACCAATCTTTGTAAACTGAACGCTCCTGGTTTTTCAGGATGTCCTGCCAGGCCCAAAATGTGGTGCCCACATGATTCCAGGAATAATCCATTATGATCTTCATCTTTCTTTTATGCACTTCATTCACCAGCCTTAAAAACAATTTATCGGCTGAGGTCCATTTCCACGTGGAAGGATCAAGCGGATTTTCCGTTGCGATCAACTTATTATCACCATCAGGATCAGGGCCGAAGTTCACATCCACATGATGGTAATTTCTTGCATCATATTTATGCAAACTCGGCGCATCATTTATCGGGTTTAAGAAGATGGCAGTAATTCCCAACTGCTGCAAATAGTCGAGCTTATCAAGCACGCCCTGCAAATCACCACCATATCTGCGGTATTGTATTTTTTCATTAAATGAACCACTGAGTTCATTTGCCCAATCATCAGGAGCATACCAATTGTGTGTCCAGGAAGTAACAGCCCAATGAGGTGGAGCGATCACATTGATTGGCAGTGTATTTATATTTTCCGGCCGCGGATCATTTGTGTGGTCACCATTATAAAATCTTTCAACAAAAATCTGGTACCATATTACCTGTTTGCTCCATTCCGGTGGTTTGTTGAATGGAGTTGTATTCACTTGAGCGCTGAGAGAAATAAAAAAAAACAAACAGGTTACAGTCAACGTCCGGTATTTCATCATTTAGTTGTTAAAGATTTAAATTTCTTATCAGGAAAACAGAGCGGTTACTTTGATAATAAATTCTGCAGCATTAAAACTGCTGCGCCAGCAACTCCTTTCGTTCTCTGTAAATTTTTATAATCATTTCTCCGAAAAGCGTATTTGCCCAGGCAAACCACTTCCTGCTGTAATCATCTGGATTGTCTTTGTTAAAAGCTTCATGCATAAATCCTGTATTTGCATGTGTGTGCTTCAACATTTTTAAACACTGAACAATCTCTTCATTCCTGTCACTCGTCATTGCTCGCAGTATAATTCCCATCGGCCAGATTTTTTCCTTTCCGGTATGAGGACTTCCCTGTCCTTCAGCAATATTACCTTTAAAGTAATATGGATTGGCATCACTTACCAGGAAAGATCTTGTTCTCTTATACAACGGATCCTCCACACTATGCACACCTAAATAAGCAAGTGACATCAGGGAAGGAACATTGGCATCATCCATAAATAACCGGTTACCAAAACCATCAATCTCATAAGAATAGATGGTTCCGAAAGTCAAATGCGTAGTAACAGCATGTTGATGAATGGCTGTTTCCAGTTCATTTGCGAAATCATTACACTCAGTTGAGAATGCAATTTCCTTCAGGGATGTTTTGTAAATTGCTGATAGCTGCCGCAAAGACAGCATCGCGAATAAATTGGATGGAATAAGAAACGGGAAAGTGGTAGCATCATCTGATGGCCGGAACATGGAGCAGATTAATCCTACAGGTTTAATGGGCGCACCTGTTCCTGAGAAAACCGGCGCATCAATCATGTTATCCGTTTTTCTTACAAATGAATAGGGAGAAGTGCCATTTTTTCTTTGCTCTGTTCTAAAAGTTGAAACGGTTAAACGCATCGCCTTATCCCAATCTTTGTCAAACAATGATGCATCACCGGTTAATGCATAATATTCATTCGACAACCTGATTACATAGCATAAGGAATCAACTTCCCATTTGCGTTCATGCACACCTGCAATGGGAGAAGGCTGATCACTTTTCCACGATGATTCTTTGCTGAGATCTTTGTAAAATGCATTGGCATAAGGATCTTTTAAAACACATTTCACCTGTCGGTTAATTAATCCCTGCACCAGCTTTTTTAATTTTTCATCTTTTAAAATCAACGGAAGGTATGGCCAAACCTGGGCTGTAGAATCGCGAAGCCACATCGCATCAATATCACCGGTAATAATAAAGGTGTCGGGTTTTCCTTTCACCGGTTCATAGTCAATGGTAGTATCCAATGTATTAGGGAAACAGTTTTCAAAGAGCCATGCAATTTCCTTATCTGCAATGGCAGGTTTAATTTCAGCAATCAGTTGTTCTACTGCCTCGCTGGTGAATTTTCTTTCTTTCAGTGCCGGACGGTTCGATGGAAATTCCGGACGAAGCGCAAAAACATCAAACGACTGTAATGATGGAGTTAACACAGCAAATCCCGCGATCACTTTACTGCTGTCTGATATAAACTTTCTTCTTTCCATCTAATTATTTCTTAGCAGATTCATTCATTTTCAAAAATCATTCTGATCTGTTTAGTAAACTCTGTCAGGGTTCACTTCTGATAGTTTCATTGTGAAGTTAGTTTGCAAACACTTCCAAAGTTGAATCAACTCAGGTTTAAAAAAACTACTTCGTTAAAGCCAGCACCCACATTTGATCAGGTGCTATTTGTTGATTTTCTGAAAGCATGAAAGCCTGATCATCTGTTATGCTCTTGGCGGCAACAAATCCATAGGTTCTCTCTGCATATTTATTGAAATCAATTTCCTTTTCTTTGGCAGAAGTATTCATTACGCACATGATGGTTTGATTATCATCATATCGAAAATAAACATACAGACCATCCACAGGAACATACTGCATCAATTTTCCTGTCTTGAGCGCGGAAGAATTTTTTCGGAAATTGGCGAGTGTTTTCACCAACGATTGCACCGACAGTTCATCCGTACTCAATCCTTCACCGGTGAATCCATTTTTTTTGTCACCCTCCCAACCACCGGGAAAATCAAGCCGCACCCAACCATCCGGATTTGTAAATCCTTTCATGAGTATTTCCGTACCATAATACATTTGCGGAATACCTCTGCAGGTCAGCAACCATTTAATTCCCATTTTTTGCTTTGCTACACTTTCACCCACCACGGAAAAAATACGGCTGAGATCATGGTTATCGAGGAAGAGAACATTGCGTGTTGGATCCTTGTACAAATAATCACCGGCCAATGTTGTGTAAAGTCTGTTTACACCTTCATTCCATCCAAATGGTTGTGTCAGCGAAGGCACAATACCATTTGAATACGTTTGAAAATCAGTGGCGCCCTGAAGATTGCTTTTGAAAGGAATGTCCATATTATTTTCTACAAAATAAGCCTGTGAAACTACACCTTGCACCCATGTTTCTCCAAACAAACTGATAGCAGGATATTCATCCATCAAGGCCTTGTTGCAGCGGTTCATAAACTGAGGGTCGTTGTAGAGATAAGTATCAATGCGCCAACCATCCACACCGAATTCTTCCACGCACCAAATTGCGTTTTGAATGAGATAATTAGCTACAAAAGGATTGGACTGATTCACATCAGGCATCAACCGGTTAAACCATCCATCCGTTGTAATTTTTTTATCGTAAGCGGAAGCATAAGGATCAAATACAGGTTGATCTTTAAAACTGGTTCCTGTGTAAGTAGGCCATTTATGAAACCAATCTTCATCCGGTTTATCAATGAAGAGAATATGATCAATATCCACATGATTGTAAACTGCATCCTGTATCAGCTTCATGCCATGCTGATGAAGGGCATCGCTTAACTCTTTGTAAAGAGCGGTTCCTCCAAGACGGGCATCGATTTTATATTGATTGGTGAAAGCATAGCCATGCTCAGTTCTTTCGGTTCTGTCGTTTTCCAGCACCGGCGTCATCCATAATGCTGTTACACCAAGCTGTTGCAAGTAATCAAGATGCCTGATAATGCCTCTCATATCGCCACCATGACGATGATAGATCGAGTCTCTGTTTAATGTCTGATCTCTCATTCCGGGAACGCGGTCATTGGAAACATCTCCATCACTAAACCTGTCGGGAATAAGCAAGTAGATAAAATCAGCAGATGTAACGCCTTGTGCGAATGAAGTGCCATTACCTTTTCGCCGTTCCATCAATGGCCATTCAATCGTATTTTTTTCGCCTTTGTTTGAGCATACAATTGATACGATTCCAGGCTTTGCTGAAGGAGCAATCGAAATATCCAAAGCGACGTACTTCCCGTTAGCAAACGTATTTTTCTTCAGCAATTTAATTCCCGGATAGCTGATCGAGAAGTCCTGCTTGTTAAAATCAGCGCTGTTACTTTTCAGCAGCAACTGAATGTTATTCATCTTCATGTTTACCCACCAGTTGGTTGGATACACCTCTGCATATTGCGCATGTGCAGAAAAGAGGCAGCCAAACAACCAGGCAATGCCAAGACAAAATTTTCGGTAGTTCATCATTTCTGATTTACATTTCTTTTCAACAACAATGATAATAGCTTTTACCGTAACCATGATTTTTCATCTAAAAAAATTATGCGCCACGATTTTAAAAAATAAAGGGCCATCCTAGTTACTGCTAAAGTTTCCCGGAATATTTTGTAACATTAAAATACAGTCGGAAAAAACTTAAATACATTTATGCCATGACAAAAGCAAAGCGAGAGGTAAAACATAAACGTCCTTCTCACATTTTACAACTGATAGCGAAGTCATTTGTAGTCTTAAAAACAAACAATCCTTTGCAAATGGCCGGAGCTACGGCATTCTTTACCACTTTCGCTCTTCCATCTATTCTCATTATTCTTATTCAGTTGTTTGGTTTGTTTATCAATCAGAAATTTCTGAGTTCAGAATTAATAAAAAGACTGACTGAAATATTAGGAAAGGAGGAAGGTGCTCAAATCACACAAATACTCCTTAATTTCAGAGAGCTTGCAGATAACCGCTATGTGACGATAGGTGGTTTTTTGTTTTTGATGTTTGTGGCTTCTACGCTCTTCAACGAGGTAAAAAATTCCATCAATCAAATCTGGCAGCTCAAAATCAGATCAAAGCCCGGACTGTTGTTTAGTTTATCCATCAGAGGAAGATCTTTTGTGGTGATTGGCATGGCCGGTATTCTTTTTCTCGCCGGATTACTCACAGAAGGACTTGTTATTTTCTTTGGCAGGAACCTCGATCAGCTTTTGCCGGGAAGCAGGCTCTTTTTCCAAGGGGCCTTCAGTGAATTTATCTCCATAATTATTGTAAGCACCTGGTTTGTTCTTTTGCTGCGCTTTCTTGCTGATGGCAGACCTTCATGGAAATCAGCCATTGCCGGTGGCCTATTAACAGGCGTATTATTTACGGCCGGAAAGCTGTTGCTGATTTGGGCATTGCCACGCAGTAACATAGGAACCATTTATGGTGCTTCCGGATCAGTGGTGCTGCTTCTGCTTTTCGTGTTTTATTCTTCCTTCATCCTCTATTTTGGCGCCTGCTTTACCAAAGTGCTTTCAGAAGCACTTGGTCTCGCTATAGTTCCTGTTGATAAGGCGTACCATTATAAAATTATGGAGGTGGAAGAATAAATAATGCAGCGATATTTCTTATCAGGAAGATCAGGATCCTCAACTGATCTTTGAAATTTTAAGTGCAAAAGAAAGTGCCGGTTCCGCTTCAAAATAGTGACCCATAGCGGAGCCTGAGTTCACTTACATTTTCTTCCGCTGCAAACTATCTATCGGGTAATGATGCTCCATCGTATCTTTCATTGCAAGCGACCATTGGATCACCAATTGCTTTTGCTGCTCATTTAATATAGCATCTTTATGTGTCAGCGTGTAAACTTCCAATGGCATTTCACCTTCTTCAATTTGTTCTTTAATTTCTACAAATTTCCGGTATTGTCTTCTTGGCGAATAGGAAGCAAACACCGAAAAATTCACCTCTTCATTTCCTTCCTTCACATGATGATCAAGCCACCAGTCAACGGGTTGAATTTTTGAATACCAGGGATAATTGGTGTGATTACTATGGCAATCGTAGCAGGAAGTTTTCAGAATGTCAACCACCTCTTTGGGCACCTCAAATTTTGTAGTAATAGCTTGCGTTTCATCATTTGAATCATTCTTTTCAGGATGAAAGAATTGTATAACAATGAATGCTATCAATGCCATGGAAAGCAATGCGCGCAAAAATCTTTTTAATAATTGCATAGGAAAATCAATTTTATTTAAACTTCATTAAAGATACACGATCAAACCGCAAATTTCTGCTGACTAAATCAGTGACCGTTTCATTTTCAGGCTGACTCCTGTGTGATTCACTTGCACATGCTATTAACAGAAAAGCCGCTGCCAAAACTCACAACGGCTCTTCCGCACTAAAACACAACGCTTACTCTTCTACATCAAATTCATTATTTCCTAAACTTGTTTTTAATTTCAACGCGCAAAAACAACTTCCTGTGGAAATGTCACTGTGCAAAAGCAAAACAGGCTCTGCCTTTTCTTTTTCAACAGTAACAACAGCTCACCGGTCATTAATAGTATTCCGGTAATTACGGCTAATAAGCGCAGATAATCCGGAGCCACTTTCATGATGAATAAGTTTGGTTCAAATTTAAAAGCACAGAAAATGCGAAAGAATGTCTTTAGTCATATGGAAACATGATTGTTGTTTGCTCATTGATTTTTTGTCAGACTGTTATCTTCGCCGACCATCAACTAAGGGATAAAATAAACGTGCTTGCAATTTCAGATCAGTGATTTTATGATAAAAATCATAGTCCTTGCAAACAATACTCAGCTAAATGTGAATACGCCTGCATGCTATATTTGATGTCTCATCATATTAGAATGCTTTTCATTTTAATTGCCTAAAAAAAATAACACATGAAAAAAGTAATCATCAGTGGATTAGTTGCAGGAATCGTAATGTTGGTGGTAAGTATTGCAGCATTATATTTCACCATCATGCTCTTACCGAATCTGGCGTTGGAATATTACAATCCTGCCTTTCGCATGAATGACGAATCGGGCAGCATTCTATATTATATACATCCTTTCCTGTTAGGCCTCGCTCTCGCCTGGTTTTGGGAACGGTTTAAAGGTGTATTAACGGGAAGTTTCACGATGCGAGGTATTGAATTCGGTATTATCTATTCACTTATTGCCACATTGCCCGCGATGTTACTGATCTACAGCGCGATGAATGTAACGTTTGACCTCGTGCTTACCTGGTTTCTCTATGGCTTTATTCAATCCATTATTGCAGGACTGGTTTGCGAGAAGTTAAATCCTTAGCATCTTTTAATTGCTGATGCGGATTTTTCAAATAAAAGATTCAGCATTAAAACAGGAAGCGCAGCAATTGCGCTTCCTGTTTTTTATATTCCGTTGTGCGTCACATTTTGTCATCATGACTTTTATCATATCATTCGCTTATGAAAGTCATATTGGTTTATGACTAATGTCATGCTTACCTGTTTTCACCCTTCACACCTTGTGCTTACAAATTCATACTAACTACCACATAAAATTTAAACATGAAAAATATCATAATCCTATCGCTGACAATGTTGCTTGCCGCTGGTTTGACTGTTCATGCGCAAACCACCAGTTATGTCTTTTCTCCAAACCATGAATTTGAGATAAAAGGAACCTCTAACGTGCATGATTGGGAGGAATCAGTGGAGAAGATAAATGGTTACGGATCATTTGTTATAAATCCGAATGGCAGTATTTCCATTTTATCGGTTGTATTTAAAGTTGAATGCAAAGACATCAAGAGCACGCATGGTTCCATTATGGATTCGAAAACGTATGACGCGCTGAAAGCAGAAAAAAATCCACTCATAACTTATAAACTCCTTTCGCAAATTAACAATGTGATGCCATCAACTACTGGCAACACCGTTATCGCGAAAGGCCAACTTACCATTGCCGGGGTTACCAAACCCATAGATTTGCAGGTAAAGGTTGCAGTAAAAGCGGATGGCTCCATCTCATTTGAAGGAACGAAAACAATTAAAATGACAGACTTCGATATTAGTCCACCTACCGCTTTCATGGGAGCCATGAAAGTAGGTGATGAAGTGGTCCTGAGCTTTAAAACCGTCATGCAGAAAAATTAATCCTTTCACAATCAATATTATTTCTTTTTAAATCCACTAAAACTCTAACGCTATGAAAAATTCAATCAAACTTCTTCAGCTCTTTAGTTTGCTGATGCTGGTCAGTTGTATTGCCTTTGCGCAACAACCCCCTATTCAAAATTTCAGGCATTACGACCAAAAAGGTCTGAATGTTTTTGAAACCGGGAAATCGGACACCACTCTCTACACAGGGTTTAAGGTGAGACTTGGTCTTAACTCCTCCTTTACCTTTCAGGACCTTAATCATGAAAACATAATTGATACCAATCAGGTTGCAGGCACAGGCTGGCACCTTATTGATAATACCGGAAAGACGTCTAAACCGGATGGCATTGACGACCGCACACTTATTGGAGTTACCAATGGTTTTAACCTTGCCATGGCCAACCTGAATCTGGATGCACAACTCTATGATGGAATTCACATGAACTTAATCACCTATCTTTCTACTCGTCACCATTCTGAAGCTTGGGTAAAAGGTGGTTATATTCAATTTGATAAGCTTACTTTCCTTAAAAGTGATATGATTGATAATATGATGGAATACCTTACCATCAAATTTGGTGACTATGAAGTAAATTATGGTGATCAACACTATCGCCGCAGTGATGCAGGCAATTCAATGTATAATCCTTTTGTGGAGAACCTCATACTTGATGATTTTACAACTGAAATAGGTGGCGAACTTCAATTTCATAACAAAGCCGGCTTTCTTGCAGTAGTTGAAATGACTGGTGGAGAAATAAAAGGAGATGTCGCTTATCCAGTATCATCTGTTGATACTTCAGGTGTGAAAGATGCCAACACAGGCGAAGTAAACAAGAGGTCTCCCAGCTTTATTGCCAAACTCGGTTATGACAAACAATTTAATCCTGACCTGCGTTTCAGAATAACAGGTTCCGTGTATACCACCAAGAGTTCGGTGAGCAACACTCTTTTTGCCGGTGACCGCAGCGGTTCCCATTACTTCATGGTATTGGAAAATTATTATTCCTCTATCGGTACCAACGCATTCTCCGGCCGCCTGAGCAAACCTTATGGTGACCAGTTAACCGCTTTCATGATCAATCCTTTTGTTAAATTCCATGGTCTTGAGTTATTCGGAACACTTGAATTTGCCAATGGAAGAAATACTAATGAAAAGGATTCCGTAACCAATGTGCTTATTGGCCACGACAGGAGACAAACCACTCAGTATGCAGTTGACGTCATCTATCGTTTCACCCAAAATGAAAACTTCTGGCTTGGATTGCGCTACAATGGTGTAAGTGCTGAACTTCCCTTCACCAGTCCTGCATTCAAATCTGAAATCAACACAGTAAATGTGACCCGTTTCACTCTTTCTGCCGGTTGGTATATACTTGATAATGTAATGGCAAAAGTGGAATACGTTACGCAGATGTACAAAGATTACCCTACTTATGATCAACGTAACGAAGGTAAATTCAGTGGTATTATGATTGAAGCAGCATTAGGATTCTAATCACTCTCTGAGAACCGTCTTTCTGAATCGGAAAGACGGTTCTTTTTTATTTTTATGTTATGGCTAATTTTATCGACAATAAAAATATCGTTCGCAACTTCCTCCTCTTTTTCACCTGGTTGCTATTTGCCGGCGCAGTAAATTCCACTATTCAACAAAAGCAATTATTTGAAAAACTTGATTATTCAATATTAGAAGGCAGCAGAATTTCTGTACTGGGCTCCACCAACATCAATGAATTCACCTGCTTTTCAGATGAAAAATATTCACATAACAAAGTTGAGTTCCAATTTGATAACCTGAAAAACAGTATCCAATTTAAAGATGCCATTCTTAAAGTGCCTGTTGTTTCCCTCGATTGCGGCAATGCTGCCATGAACAGTAACCTTTGCAGAACTTTGAAAGGCGATAAATTTCCATTTATAACAGTTGAAATTCTGCAGGCAAAATCAAGAGATGGAAAATCTTTAAAACTATCCGGCATTACAACTCTGATTGCCAATGTTAGGATTACAATGGCCGGTGAAAGTAAATTACACGATATTCTATTTACCGGAAAGCAAACTTCTTCCGGGCAATACTATTTTTCAGGATTGCACAACCTGACTTTTAGCGACTACCACCTGGAGCCACCGGAAGCCTTATTCGGACTGGTAAAAGTGAACGACCTGATTGCAGTGAAGTTTGCACTTAATATATCTGCGAATGTGTTGATCGTGCAATAATTTTACCTGTTGCGTTTCCGTTTACTCACGCAACCTTCATTCATCCACACTCACGGAAATACCACTTCCATTGCCTCCCAGCGTAAGTCCGATTAAAACGCCGGAGCTAAAATGCTGTTGATTGCTGTAGGCAGTAACAAAATCAACTCTGAATAATTTCAGGATGTGTTCTAATCCAAAACTCAGCTCTGCATATTGCAGGTCTTTTGTCTGGAGATAATGCGCGCCAATCACTTCCTGTAATTTCAATTTCCTGATAAGAGGAATGTGATTCAGCAACAAGCCATGAAAATGATGTTCGATATGCCCCTGCAAATACCATTGATCAGTGCTGTAAGTGTAATAAGGAAGCAACTGAAATGCATTCATGCGGTCAGCTTGAGCGAATATGGTTTGGTTACCATTGAAGTGCTTCAATTCCGCAGCGCCCAAATTTTTTCTGATAAGAAATGCGCCTCCTGACAAATTGTAATCACCTTCTCCTATCGTACCCAACTTGAAATGATCATCTACTGAAAGATCCAGCTGATTATAATTTACATCACTGCCAATCCATGGAAGTCCCTGCGTATAGCTCACTGTTAAAACAGGATACTTTGATCCGATATTGATTTTTTCATTCGGGCGTGAAAAATATTTTTGCGCAAAATGAATCGTTGCTTTCAGATTGATCAGCCAGGCGTTGTATCCAATAAAATACACAGCGCTGTCATAAACGGCAATTTGCGGATCGTTAGTGGTGAAGTTTCTGTTTGATTCATCCGCAAATGAGTTAAAGCTGGTATTTTCTAAAACTGTGCGGTGGTTGAATGAAGTGCCGGCTGTTAGCTGGATGCCATTCACTACTTCTTTCGTGACAGATGCTCTCGCATAAGCATTCATATACAACTTCATATAATTTTCTCCAACAAACAAAGTGTATATCGTATTGATGAGCGGAGAAATAGGATTCTCGTCATTAAACTGCGTTACAAATCGTCCGCCATCCAAACTCCACGAAGCAGCTTTAACCGGATCAAATAGATAACGCATTGAAATTTTAGCGGAAGGTTCATGGTTTGAAAATCCATAGCGTAACGTCGAACTTATCCGATACTCGCGATGATCATCCCACCGTTTGGTAAGGTGCAAACTGATGGAAGGTGCAAATCCTTCTACCGTATTATAGTTGATGAAACTCAAAAGTCCGCTGGTACTATAACTGGTCTGATTGTAACGACGGTAATAATGATAACCATAAATCAAATCAAAAAAAGCGAATTTATTATTGGCACGATCCGCTGAATCAAGAAATGATTTTGAATTTTGAACGATAAAGAGGCTGTCCTTCTCCTGGTAATCATTGGCTTCTTCATCAGTCAAAGGAATGAGCCGTTTCGCTTTCCAATACAATGAATCTTTTTCATTGGCATCTTCATTTATCTTCCACACTTCCCCGCTAAAAAATTTATTCACCAGAACAGGATCAATCATATACTCTGTGAATACACCTGCAAATTTTGCTTTCATCCGGAAACCAAAGGCATTTATAAAAACCTGCATCGTCTGATTGTATGGCATCCAGAGTGAGTCATTCACCTTCGCATAGGTTTGCGACAGTTTAAGAGAATCGATAAAATCCAGGTTCGCATCTTTGTTCAACCAGAGATCAGTGCTGTGTATTCGCCAACTATCTTCAACAATATAAATGTAACCGCTAAAAACAGGATCACCTTTTCTTCGTGGAATCATCTCAATTTTATTCACCAGCTCACCGTCTTCATAAAAAGTACCGATCAGTTTATATTTATAATACAGCAATGCTGTTTCCGCAATCGGAGAAATAAAGGGCCGGTTGCTCATCATACCGGCATCTACGAGGTTTTTGTAAAAATTAAAATCGAAATCGCTTGCCTTATTCCAGCTGAATGCTTTGCCATCGCCACTCACTTTTGAAGAAAGCATGATTTCTTTTACCTCATTTGGCTTGCGGAAATAATATTCCGACTCCGATTCACTGAGGTAAATAATGCCAAATGATGTCGAATCAAGCCCTTTTTTTTCAAGGTTATAACCCATAAATTTTTTCGGCGCACTGTCAAGACGGGCAACTCCTTTGATATACACTTTGCAATTGAATGCGTTAACCTGATCAAGAAAAAAGTTTCGTTTTTTTATTGCTGCTTTGATTACACGGTAAGCAGGATCTTCACTCCCGGCTGTAACCACCACTTCCTTTAGTTCCACCTGATCGGGTTGCAGTTGAACATTTAGTTGAATGGGAAAATCCGCAAGTGTCACATTTTTTTTCACTTGCAGATATCCGACATAAGAAAATACCAATTCATAATTGCCCGGTGACAGGTTCAATACATACCTTCCTTCCGAATTAGCTGTTGCACCTTGCGTAGTGTTTTTAATATAGACATTGGAATAAGACAACGGCTGATTTTTTTCATCCGTTACCAACCCACTTATTGTAGTTGAATTTGCCAGGAAAGAAAAACATTGAAGCACAACAACAAATAAAATCCTCTGCATAAATGGAAAGATAAAATGATTCTGGTTATGAACACTTAAGGTCTTATAATGGAACAGTCCATAAGTGCATAATTCAAATAGAACTTCTTTTTCCCAATTCAATCACTTCGACAGCAAACATCCTGCTCCCGTCAATTTTCATCCTTACGATTGTTCTCATTTGGTGAAACCCACTCCTGCCAGCGGCTCCGGGATTGATGTGCAATAAATTATTTTGTTTCGGATCGCGCACAATTTTCAAAATGTGAGAATGACCCGTAATAAATAAATCAGGTTTATTCGATTTGATAATATTGAGGGCCCGTTCTTCATAATGCCCCGGATAGCCACCTATATGTGTGATAAAAACTTTTATGTTTTCGCAGGAGAACAATAGTTCTTCCGGAAAGAGCTGCCTGATTGATTCACCATCAATATTTCCATAAACTCCTTTCAATGGTTTGAAGGCTGTTAAAGTAGCAGCAACTCCGTGTCCAAAATCGCCTGCATGCCAGATCTCATCACATTCGTTAAAATATTCGAAAACAGCAGGATCAAGAATTCCGTGGGTGTCAGATAAAATGCCAATATATTTCATGCTCCATATTTAACAGGAGAATTAATTTTCTCGTTTATAAAAAGTAAAATCTCTTCCAATTGTTCAGGAGTAAACCAGGTAATGCCATTCTCCTTCCTGAACCATGTTAACTGGCGCTTGGCATAATTGCGAGTATGCTGTTTGATCAGATTAACAGCATCTTCCAGTGATGATCTACCATCCAGGTAACTGAATAATTCGCGATAGCCAACTGTTTGCAGCGGATTCAGATGCTCGTAAGGAAGCAAAGTTTTCACTTCCTCTAATAAACCTTCCTGCATCATTTTATCCACCCTTTCATCAATCTGCCGGTACAAAGTTTTTCTCTCTATCTGCAATCCGATTTGTATCGGGATAAAATTTCTTTGCACCTTGTTTTTATTTCTGAAGGAAGAATATGGTTTTCCAACAGAAAGACATACACCTAAAGCCCGCAACAACCGCTGTGGATTGTTTCGATCAACAAATGCAAAATAATCAGGGTCTTTTTCTTTCAATAATTTTTGTAAAGCTTCAATTCCTCCTGATAAATATAATTGACTGAGCTCCGAATTCGCAGCATCAGTAATTTCAGGAAAAACATCGAGTCCATAAAGCAATGCGCTTATAAAAAGACCTGAACCGCCGACAAGTACAACAACATCCTGCGTTTTAAAAAGTGTCTCCAGTGTTGCTATTGCCTCTTTTTCAAAGTCGCCCGCAGTATAATCCTGTGCAACAGATAATTGATTTATAAAATAATGAGGTACCGATTGAAGTTCTTCAAACGAAGGTGTTGCAGTGCCTATATTCATTTCTTTATAAAACTGGCGGGCATCAGCAGAAATAATAGCAGTTGAAAAATGCCGTGCAATCTGTATGCTTACTTTGGTTTTGCCAACTGCTGTAGGACCAACTACAGTAACCAGGTATTTTTTCACAGCAGGCAGAATGGTAGGAATGGGTTTATTTTAATCTTTATCGTCGCCTTCAGGAAAATCACCACCAAATTCTTCCTCCGTAAATTCTTCTTCATCTGATTCTTCAGCAACATCTTCAGCGTCATCTCCTTCATCCGATACAACATCGGTTTCAGCTTCTTCTTCCACTGCAATATCTTCCTCCTCACCTTCTTGTCCCATGCTGCTGAGATCTACCTCGTCATCGTCAATGCGCTGATCTTCCGCGTCACCTTCATCCGCCACTTTACTATAATGCGCTACTAACTCTTCCTTCTTAAAAGGCGACGGTCCCTGTTGCCTCACACATACAGGGTATATGACAGTCGCTTTTTCGGCACCTGTAAGTGTAAGCAATTCAATCAGGAAAACAAATTCCTGGGTGCCTTTATAATCATAGATAAACTTCTGATGCGGATCATCAATAAATGCGACGAGCATCGGCAAGCTCTGCACCTTGGTTTTGGGTTTTGACTTTTCCTTTTTATCAGTGGGTTCAACAACAGTCAACAATTGCTTTACGCGATGCCAACTGTCATTGCTTTTATAAAACTGACCAACAGAAGTTGCCGGCAGGTTATAAGAGGAAATGATGACAGACTCAAAATCACTGATGGTTTGTGAAGGTTTGATTTCGACATCGCGAAAGATGCTATCATCATCCTCATACATAACCCTGAACTTATAGATTGTCATGCCATCAATTCTTTTGTGTGATTTAATTAAAATGCTCCTGCAAAGAAACCAATAAACCTAAACAGAACAATACAAAAAAGATTAATTTTCTGTCACGGGTGTCCATCCTGACTCTGAAGCTTTTTCTACCATAAAATTAAACGCTTCCTCAAAATTATTTGCAATTTTCCCATCCAGTATTGCTTCACGCACTGCATCCTTGATCCTGCCAATTTCTCTTCCAGGTGGTTTGTTAAAAGTTTTCATTATCAATTCCCCGGTGATCGGTGGTTGCCAGTTGCGCATCTGATCTTTCGCTTCCACCTCCACCATTTTTTCACGCACCAATTGGAAATTCTGCAAATACTTACGCACCTTATTTTCATTCTTGGAAGTAATATCCGATTCACATAAAATCATAAGTGAATCAACATCTTCCCCGGCTTCAAACAACAATCGCCTGATAGCAGAATCAGTAACCTGCTCTTTTGATAAACTGATGGGCCTCAAATGAAGCAACACCATTTTTTGCACAAACTGTAGTTTTTCATTCAACGGCAAATGAAATTTTCTGAAGATAGCTGCCGCCTTCCTTGACCCTACCACTTCATGGCCATGAAACGTCCATCCGTGATTTTTTTCAAACCGTTTCGTATCGGGCTTTGCAATATCATGTAATACGGCTGCCCACCGAAGCCACAAATCGTTGCTGCGATCCGCTACATTGTCCAGCACTTGCAACGTGTGGTAAAAATTATCCTTATGACCCTTTCCTTCCAGATGTTCTACACCATATAACTGCACAAATTCAGGAAAGATAAGCTGCAACAACCCGCTTTTAAACAGCAAATCAAAACCTATGGAAGGTTTAGGAGAGCTGATGATTTTATTCAGTTCTTCCGCGATTCTTTCTTGCGAAATGATTTGAATTCTTTCTTTGTTTCTCGAAATAGCAGCAAAAGTTTTAACATCAATCGTAAACTTAAGTTGTGTAGCAAAACGAATGGCACGCATCATCCGCAAAGGATCATCAGAGAACGTAATATCAGGATCGAGTGGTGTCCTGATTGTTTTCTTACTGATATCATTCAGCCCCTCAAATGCATCCAGCAACATACCATAGTCTGCATCATTCAAACTGATGGCCAGCGCGTTCATGGTAAAATCTCGTCGACTAAGGTCTTCGAGTAAAGTACCATCTTCAACAATTGGTTTCCGCGAATCTGCGCGGTAAGATTCTTTCCTGGCTCCCACGAATTCCACTTCAAAATCTTCATGCTTCAAAAGTGCGGTCCCAAAATTTTTATAGACGGCCAAAGATGGTGCAGGCACTACTTTAGTCGCAACATATTTTGCAAAATCAATTCCGCTTCCCACCACTGTTACGTCAATGTCTTTTGAAGGACGTTGCAACACCTGATCACGTACATAACCACCTACCAGGTAAGTCTCTATGTGAAGTTCTTTCGCGCAAGCACTCATCACTGCCATTATTTTTTCTTCTTCAGGAGAAACGATGAGCGGAACAAACTGCTTTTTTATTTTGGTTAGCTTCAACAATGTGGAATTTTGTGACCTTTCATTTTCATCTTTACTTTTAATCGCGGTACTTACATAGGAGAAGAAAAATTGTGCAGCCAAATTCATTCTTTCCATCCTGCTTAAAATAAAATGGCTCCCGCAAAAAAATCCGGGAGCCATTTTAAGAAAAAATAAAATGCTGAAAATGATTACTGCAGAAAAATGGATTGCAGGTAACAGGTTTTCAACATTCCACTGTAGCGAGAGAGGGAGTTGAACCCTCGACCTCCGGGTTATGAATCCGACGCTCTAACCATCTGAGCTACCTCGCCATGTGTTTCCGGAAGCGCTTACCGGATCAAATTCTACGACGTTACACAACGAAAGTAAGCGCATGACCCTCATTTCTTTAATTCAATGGTTGGATTTTAAGCCTGCAAATATAATCATTGAAATTTGTTGTCGGCAATCGAAATAAATCACGCTGCGATACTATTAAATCCTGTCCAGACCAGAGGACTGCTATTCAGCAATTGGTTATTGTTTAATTGTTTAATTGTCAGATTGCCATTTACATTATTTCATCAAATAATCGAAATAAAATAACTGATCATACAATTAATCGTGTCCTCAGAAACCCCTTCAATGATTTTCCTATTTTTGACCCTTTAAATTTATTTCATGGAAGTACTTTCACACAGGATAACAAGGCTGGCAGAATCTGAGACTTTACAGATGGCAAAGCTGAGCCGCGAGTTGAGGAGCAAAGGATATGATATCATTGACCTTAGCTTAGGTGAACCGGATTTTCAAACTCCGAAGCATATTGGAGATGCTGCTAAAAAGGCCATTGATGACGGTTTTACGAAATATCCTCCGGTAGCAGGTTATCTTGATTTGCGACAAGCCATTTCAGAAAAATTCACCCAGGAAAACAACCTTAATTTTACACCCGAACAGATTATCGTAAGCACCGGCGCCAAACAATCCATTGCCAATGTAATGATGGTCATGCTTGATCCGGGAGATGAGGTGATTCTTCCAAGCCCGTATTGGGTGAGCTACCGCGAAATAATCAAGCTGGGCGAAGGTAATATGGTGCTGATCCCTTCTACAGTTGAAAATAATTTTAAGATTACTCCGCAAGAACTGGAAGAAGCCATCAGCCCTCGCACCAAAATTTTCTGCTTCTCTTCTCCTTGTAATCCTTCAGGCACCGTTTACAGCAAAGAAGAATTAAAAGCATTTGCTGATGTCTTTGCGAGGCATCCCGGGATCTTCGTGATTTCAGATGAAATTTATGAGCACATCAATTTTACAGGAAAGCATGAAAGCATCGCGCAGTTTGATGCCATGAAGGACCGCGTGATTGTGGTAAACGGTTGCTCAAAAGCATATGCGATGACCGGGTGGCGTGTGGGATATATAGGTGCACCCTTGTGGATTGCAAAGGCTTGTGAGAAAATGCAGGGACAGATTACTTCAGGCACCTGCTCGATAGCACAGCGTGCCGCATTTGCAGCTATTACCAGTGATCAAACGGAAACGGCAAAGATGAGCGCCGAGTTTGAAAAACGACGCAACCTTGTGCTGAAAATGCTGGCCGATGTTCCAGGGATTAAATGCAATCATCCCGGAGGCGCATTTTATGTGTTTCCGGATGTTAGCTCATTCTTCGGTTTATCAAATGGAGAACAAATTATGATGAATGGAAATGACCTTTGCAACTATCTCATTTATCATGCACATGTAACTCTTGTTCCGGGTGCGGCATTCGGAAATGAGAACTGTGTAAGAATTTCGTATGCAACATCGGAAGAGAAGCTGACGGAAGCGCTTAATAGAATAAAAGTTGCGTTGGCAAAATTAAAGTGACATGCCTCACACGAAATTTGATTTGGACATTCAGAACATCATAAAGAAATTTATAGGTTCTAAAATAATCGTAGTAGGCGATGTGATGCTCGATGTGTATCTGCGTGGCAGTGTGAATCGCATCTCTCCCGAAGCGCCTGTTCCTGTTGTTTCCATTGAAGAAAAAGACGAACGTTTGGGTGGTGCCGCCAATGTGGCGCTTAACCTGAAATCACTCGGAGCTACTCCACTACTTTGTTCTGTTATTGGAAATGACGTGGCTTCAAAGTCTGTCCGCCGCATTCTTAAAAAAAATGGAATGGCAGGTGCCGGACTACTTTCGTCATCAAAACGAATCACCTCCGTAAAAACCAGAGTACTCAGCCGTAATCATCAGATGCTGCGTTATGATGCAGAGGACACCACAGACCTGAATACAATTGATGAACAATGGTTAATCAAAAAGATCTCAGAAATGATTATGGTCGAAAAACCGGCAGCGCTCATTTTTGAAGATTATAACAAAGGTGTGCTTACTGAAAAACTGATCTCCAACATCATTGCCCTTTGCAGAAAGAAAAAAGTGTTTACAGCAGTGGATCCCAAGAAAAAGAACTTCTTCACCTATAAAAACATTGACCTCTTCAAACCAAATCTTCGTGAAATAAGAGACGCCTTCAACAAGGAAATCACTGAAATTAATTCAGCATCCCTGTTAAATGTTTCGGATGAACTGATGCAAAGGCTCGGTAATAAAATAACGCTGATCACGCTTTCGGAAATGGGCATTTTCTTTCATTCCAAAAAAGATGCTGGTATTTTCTCAGCTCACAAACGGCATATCTCAGATGTTTCCGGAGCCGGTGATACAGTAATTGCACTCATCACGCTGTGTCTTGTATCAGGCTTGTCATTACCTGAAGCAGCTACTCTTGCAAATATGGCCGGCGGACTGGTTTGTGAACATCCCGGCGTGGTACCTATCAGCACCGATATGTTGCTTTCGGAATTAAAAAACAACTGACATTTTTCATTAAAGGACTTTTTATCTGCGGGAAAATAAGTTGTGAAATATTACTGCCCGTATTAAAAACTGTCGGCTGAATAAAATACAGCATCAATTTTCGGAATTTGTTATTCCTGATAAGGTTCTGTTAGTAAATCTTTTCTGTTAATTTTCCGCCTTTTATAACTTCTGATTTCTTCATGGCAGTATCAAAAAAAAATAATCTTCTTGCAAAAAACGATGGGAAAATATCGCTGATCATTCCCTGCTACAATGAAGAAAACCGCATCGAACAATTAGTGAGCGGCCTGCAGGAATTTGTAAAAAAAGGAATCCTGAGCTATGAAATAATTGTGGTGGATGATGGCAGCACTGATGGAACCGTAAATTCACTTAAGACCAACGAATTCATAAAAAGTCAGCAGGAAGCAGGTAAATGCAGCCTCATCCTTATGGATAAAAACCAGGGAAAGGGTGCAGCTTTAAAAAAAGGAGTGGAAGCGGCTGCTGGCTCTCATGTGCTAACACTGGATGCCGATATGTCCGCAAGACCGGCCGAATTGGAAAAGTGGCTGTCCATCAACAATAATAAGTTACCGGAAAATGAGATATGGATCGCATCGCGAGAACACGCTGATTCAAAAATCACTGAAGTAAGTTCCCGCAGATGGACAGGTCGCATCTTTAATTTTTGTGTTCGCCTCCTCACTCCTCTCCGCCATCGCGACACGCAATGCGGATTTAAACTGTATCCCGCTGATGTTGCAAAGAAATTATTTGCTGCCCAGGTTTCCACCGGTTGGGCGCATGATGTGGAGCTGTTGTACCGGGCGGAACAAAATAATATTGCAGTAACAGACATGCCTGTGAAATGGGAAGCTCAGTCAGGCAGCAAAATTTCGCCCTTAAAAGATTCGCTACCGATGTTTTTAAGTGTGCTGGCTGTCTCCATTCGTTTAAAATGGAATTACTACATCAGCACTCCGCTTGCCATGCTTTCTGCAAAAAATAAAGATATTTCATTTGAGCCGGCAGAAAAGCAGGATGCACTTTTCAGGATGTTGTTTTCAGTTTCGTCAGTGCTTCTGTTTTTTATCATGACCACACTGAGCTTTCAGTTTGGAATTACCGGAGATGAAAGAGTGCAGAAAGATTACGGTGAAAAAGTGCTCGATTACTTTACCACATTTGGAAAAGACCATGCTGCACTCGAATTCAAAAATCTTTATTTCTACGGTGGTTTTTTCGATATGCTCTGCGCTGCAGCCAATCGTTATATCGGCGTGCTGGACCCGTATGACATGCGCCATTTACTGAATGCCATCTTCGGATTTCTAATGATCTTCTTCGCTGCCTTAATTGCTAAGCGACTCGGAAGCTGGCGAAGCGGATTCATAGCTTTGGTGTTGCTGGCCATCTCCCCGCAATTGTTCGGGCAATCAATGAATAATCCAAAGGACATTCCATTCGCGGCTGCCTACGCATTTTCTATTTACCAATTCTTTAAATGGATACAGGAACTGCCCAACCCATCCGTGAGAACATTAATTTATGCATCGGTTGGTATTGCAGTCGCAATTGGTATTCGCGTAGGTGGTTTGATATTGGTCGGCATCTTAATCGTATTCCTGTTTACAGAATGGATTTTTAATAAGCAACTACGAGAAAAAATAAAAGAACAGGGAAATTATATCCGCATCATTAAACATCTTGTGATGGTATCTGCAGCAGGATATTTTGGATCTCTTTTGTTCTGGCCTTATGGACTGGCTGCTCCTTTCAGCAATCCATTTAAAGCGTTGGGCGAGATGCAGAATTTTTCTACTACCATCAGAATTCTTTTTGATGGTAAACACATCATGTCGAATGAGGTTCCATGGAATTATATTCCTGTGTGGATTTCCATCACTACTCCTTTGATCATTCTGATTCCTGCAGCACTGATGGTGGTGAGCACGCTGGCAGCAAGAAAATATTTCAGGTGGGAATATATGCTGCTGCTCATTTTTGTAATCATTTTTCCGTGGGCCTATGCGGTCTATAAAAAATCTTCACTGTACGACGGGCTACGTCACTTTCTTTTTATCGTTCCCCTGATAACAGTTTTGGCCGCTTTGTTTTTTGATTTCTTATTTCGTTCAGCAAAAAATGCAAACGTACGTGGTGCCCTTGCAGCCCTGTTATTGATCGGTATATTTTTCCCGCTCTCCTGGTCGATAAAAAATCATCCGGATGAATATTGTTACTTCAATGAATTAACCGGAGGCATTAAAGGCGCTTATGGAAATTATGAAACAGATTACTGGATGAACAGCATCCGCGAATCAACCGATTGGTTTCACGCACAAAAGGAGTTGATGGGTGGTGAAAAAAAGATTACCGTTGCTACCAATTGTATCGAACCTGTGAAGTATTATTTCAGAAATGATACTGCAAAAGTGAAAGTGATTTACGTTCGTTATTATTCAAGGGCTTCAAAAGACTGGGACTATGGCATTTTTTATTCACGGTTTATTGATCAGTCACAACTGAAAAATAAATCGTGGCCCAACACCCATACAATTTATGAAGCAAAAGCAGATGAAGTGCCATTAAGTATTGTGGTAGAACGTAAAGACAAATCAGATTTTTACGCGGCTGAAGAATTGGAAAAGAAAAATTTTATTGTTGCAGATTCGCTATACAGTAAAGCAGTGCAGTATGATCCGAAGAATGAAGAAGCACTGGCAGGTCTTGGCACTTCGCAACTGCAATTGAATGAACCGCAAAAAGCTATTCAATCCATTACACAATCGCTGCAGGTTTATCCTGCCAATTTCACGGCACTCAGCCTGCTTGGACTAGCCTATGCGCAAAGCGGAAAAACAGAGCAGGCCATTCAATTGTTGAATCAATCGCTGGAAGCCAATCCGAATAATCCTCAACCCTATTATTATCTCGGACTCATTTACCAGCAAAAGGGTGATAATGCAACAGCACAAAGGTACTTCGATGTGGTGAAGCAGTTTCAACAGGCAGGACAACAATAAATATTTGCAACCACATTTTCTTCTTCATAAAAAAATTGAATCCTTCCTGAAATGGACCTGAAAGAACTGGAAAGCGGTGTTGATCCCAAAATTCATTGGTACTACCAATCGAAAAAAATTCCGCTCGTGAATTATGTAAAGAAAATATTCAATGAAAAAAAAATCCCATTGACACTTATTGATGTCGGTTCGGGTTCCGGATTTTTCATGTATGAGTTACAGGAACAAATACCCGGACTGATTGCAAAAATTTACCTTGTTGATATTGGATATTCCAATGAAGAAATTGCAACCACCCGGAATCAGCTCATTGAAAAAACACTTTCACTTCCGCCAATCATTGAAAATTCCGTAGTGGTAATGATGGACGTGCTGGAACATCTCGAAGATGATCATGCCATGCTCAGCGCCATTAAAAAAAACACTGCCGGAAATAACAATCATTTCTTCATCACTGTACCGGCATTTATGAGCCTTTGGTCTGGACATGATGTTTATCTTGGTCATTACAGGCGTTACACCGGAAACACGCTGAACAAATTGCTCTCAAACAGCAGTTACAATAAACAAAGCACTTATTATATCTATGGCGCCATCTTTCCATT
Source organism: Chitinophagaceae bacterium (assembly GCA_016717285.1). Taxonomy (NCBI): domain Bacteria; kingdom Pseudomonadati; phylum Bacteroidota; class Chitinophagia; order Chitinophagales; family Chitinophagaceae; species Chitinophagaceae bacterium. The sequence goes on along the minus strand of JADKFU010000005.1, from coordinate 1,499,736 downwards.
GGTGTGGCTATCGAGAAAATTTGCCGCGAAAAAGGAACATCCGGAATCGGATATGAAACCATCAGGCGCACTTGTGAATGGAATATTGAAAGGCATCTGTTCTTTGGAAATGCCCATTCGGAGAATTAATAAACTGGCAGGCGTTTCTGTAGTTGCTGAAGGAAGAATTTAACCTTTCATCTTTCAGATCACTGTAGACATCGGTTTAATCAAAGTAACCCATTGCTTCAATTCAATTCCATTCCTTTGGTCAACAACATCGGGTGGCACATGGGTTTATTTTTGGGTAGATAACGGAGTCTTCCACGAAAATTGAATTAAGCCCGAATAGTCTTATGTAGAAGCATGCCCTTTTTGAAAACCAATAGTTAACTTTTAACTATTGATTTTGAAAGAGGGCTTTTACATTCAACACTTTTATGATGTCGCATCTTTTCTGCGACCTTAAAATTTATCTTGCAACATAAATAGTGTTTTGTTAACCCGATGAAAAAAATCGTTTTTATAACTTCCACATAATTTAAAAAACATGACTCAGTTACACCCGCAAACATTAAAATTTCTTTCTGCTCTAAAAAAGAACAACAATAAAGAATGGTTCGAAAGAAACAGACCACTTTATGAAGCAGTCCGTAATGATTATGTGCAGGTAGTTGCCGAGATCATCAACAGCATTTCCCGCTTTGATCCTACAGTAGCACAACTCGAAGCAAAGAAATGCCTGTTCCGGATTAACCGCGACATCCGGTTTTCTACAAATAAAGCCCCTTATAAGATCAATATCGGCGCGTCAATATCTAAAGGAGGAAAGAATGCTCCTTCGGCTGGTTACTACTTGCATGTGCAGCCTGGAAGCAGCTTTACTGGTGGAGGAATCTGGATGCCTGAAGCGCCGGAACTGGCAAAGATTCGCCAGGAAATAGATTACAACTTCGGAGATTTTAAGAAGATCCTAAATTCCAAATCCTTCAGGAAAACATTTGGAGACCTTGATCAGGAAGGTAAACTGGTACGACCTCCCAAAAGTTATACCCCGGAAAATCCCTCCATTGAATACCTGAAATTACGAAGTTTTGTAGCCGCAGCAGCGATGACTGATGAAGAGGTCCTTTCAAGAAATTTCGTCAAAAAAATTACAGGCGTATTCAAAGAAATGTATCCGTTTATCTGCTTCCTCAATCGTTCAATTGAGTAGATTTAACTGTGAAGGAAGTACCCTGGTGTCAATTTAATACAAAATATTCAGAAAACATGACTTCTTGTCTGGCAATTTTACTAATCACTGCCCAATTGACACAATAAAATGCGCTGGTATATCAGTTGCTAAAGAGGCCGTCAAACAAAACTTCTAAAAAATGACACTCGTAAAATTCAAAAATGAAATTCATCCATTTCAGAAATGGGTGAATGAAACCCTCGATGCTTTTAACCGTGATGACTTTTCCACTTTAACTGACAATCGCACTTTCGGTCATCTGCCACCCGTAAATGTGAAAGAAACGAAGGATCAGTTTCAACTTGAATTGGTAGCACCGGGAAGAAACAAGAATGATTTTAATATCACGCTTGAAAAAGATCTGTTAACCATCTCTAATAAAGTGGAACGCAAGACAGATGAAACTGATGAAAAGTGGAACCGCAAAGAATACAGCTTTGCATCATTTACCCGAAGTTTCAGTTTGCCGGATTCAGCAGAGAATTCTAAAATCAACGCTGAATATGTGGATGGTGTTTTGAAAATTTCTATTGCAAAAAAGGAACAGGCAATTGATAAAGGACCACTTGAAATCAAAGTTTCATAAGCAGTAAGTCCTAATTGAAGATTTTCAGGCGATCCGTTTAACGGGTCGCCTGTTTTATTTTAGCTATATAAGCTTCCAGGGAATGAGGATTGCAGCATTAAAATTCAATTATGGAGTCCTGTACCTTTTTTTCCTGGTATGCACTTTTGAAAGATGTGTTTAAAATCAAAGTTAGAATTGGGCGAATGATTTATTTGATTATATTACAGACACCCTGTTTGATATTATTACAATCATTTACTTTAATTCTTCATCACATGGAATCAATAACATCGCAGTCCACTCCAACAACCTCCCTGTTCGCACAATTGACGGAAGGAGCTACCCTCGATCATTTAGCTGTCGAAAGTGAACATAATGCAGCAGCAACTCCCTTTCGATTGGGGCCAGTATTTTTTTCAGGCCGCTCCCCTTTCCGGATACGAGTGATTATTCTCACCTGCTTCGCAATTCCGGAAGAAAGCATTGAACCCAAAGGTGCTTATGTAACTTATGTGGGATATAAAAAGGAAGCGGACAAAGAATTTGATTTTGATGAAATGATTCCAAGCAACTCTCAGGAAGACGCTTTAAAAACCCATTCAAAGGCCTGTGGTTTTTTTGGTAATTCGCCGTTGTTTGTGAAATCTGCTATTTGAATTTAGAGGCAACTGCATTATCTGCGGTTGCATTTTCTATTCCCATCGAAGCAATCTGCTGTTTGGTCGAAGCTTAAAATGAATTCATCATTCGTCAAATTGAGTTGGTCACAATTGCATTAGGTATCTGTAACTTTTATTACAGCGATACGACTTACTTACTTTAAAATAACAATCACACAAACAAAAAACTTCATCCCATGAAAAAACTATCGGATTCCCGGATCACAGGCGCAGGTTTATTATTCATCATGCTGCTTGTAACAACTTTTAGCTTTTCTACTGAGGCAACTGCTGCCGTCAGAAAACCGAATGCACAGGTAAATGCAAATATTCCTGATCAATGGAAAAGCAACATCATTAAAGAACAAAACGGAGCAGTAACTTCTTTTTCTCTGGTGAATGGAAATTCAACACCGGTGTTTTTATTTTCAGTAACAGAAATTTCAGAACAGGAATGGATCAAAATGAAAACACAAATGCCTGATATAAAATTGCTGGAACGCAAGAATGGAAATATCTATTATTCTTATAAAAATCAAAAGGAAAAAGTGAAAGGTGCGTGCAGCGAATTGTACCTTGAAATCTATCCGCACCTCGATCAAATGATAACAGGTGTTCAGATTGACTAACTATAGTTAGCAATTGCTTTAGTCTTCTGCTTAAGACATTCTTAAATTACCATCGCTTGCAGTCAATAAATAAACCACTGCAGGTGATGGTTTTTTTTAACAACTATAAGTTATGCTGAATAATATCTGTTTGCCAGAATGAATATGTGTATACCATGTTCCCGGCTTATTTCGAAATTACAGGAGATGCAGATTATGTTTTAAAAAGCGATTTAATAACGGGACAGTACCATTATTTTCTAACTACCAGAGTTCCCGCAAGTACATCATGTAATCCTTGTTTCTTTTCGGTGAAGATGATCATGATATAACCGATACCAAATATCAACCCGGAAAGTATTTTTCCAAAGTAGCGCCCGGTTGCATTCAGGAAGGAAATACGGTTACCATTCAGGTCTGTTACTTTAATGCCGAGTGCACTCTTACCAAGGGTTGCCTGACGCTGCGAAGATTCCATCAATGCGTAATAGAGCCAACTGATCGTTACAGATATGATGATGAGTGTCGAGTATGCAGCAATTAGTCCCAGCACAAGGGCAATCTTTGCTCCATCGTCCATGCTTTCAAAATTTTCAAGGTCAGCAAAGCTCCTCATGCCATAGGCACTGATTCCCAAAATTGCCAACAGCGGAAAAATGACTGCAAAACTCAGAAAGCCCACAATAAACCTGTCAATGATATAAGCTATACCCCGCAACAAAAAACCAGCATGATTTACCGGTAATATGACGTTTCCCTGTGTGCTTGTTGAATCGATTATTTCCATAGGAATCAAGAATTAAGAATTAGGAATTAAAAAAATCATGAAATAAGAGTATGGATTGAATTGGATATGCCGATGAATTAATGGACGATTGAATCAATGACAAATGAACAATGACCTATACCTAATGACTTAGGACTAACGACTAACGACTCATCAATTAGCCCAAGCTATTCAACTCCCATCAACTCCACATCAAAAACTACTACAGCATTGGCAGGAATAGCTCCCTGAGCGCGATTTCCCCATGCAAGAGAAGAGGGAATGATCAATGTAGCTTTGCCACCTACATTCAGCATGTTTATTCCTTCATCAAATCCTTTAATCATTTGTCCTGCTCCCAGTTTAAATTCCAGAGGACTATGACCCGGACTTAAAGAAGAATCAAACACTTTACCATCAAGGAATTTGCCGGTATAGTTTACCGTAACGGTTTTACCTGACTCAGCCCTGGCACCATCTCCTTGCTTTTCCAATATATAATACAAACCAGAGGAAGTTTTTTGTGCTTTTAGTCCCTTAGATAAAAGGTAACTTTCAATGATAGTTACATCTTTTTCTGATTGCACTTTTGTTTCTTCTGCTTTCTTTTTCTCAAATTCTGCCTGCGTCATCATCGATAAAACATTCACGTGAATCTTCACAAACTCTCCCGGTTTTGCAAAAGGAGGCATCTCTTGTCCTTTATACGCGGAGTCCGATTGCATCAGGAATATCGCGCTGTCGCCTTCACCCAATAGGGTAAAGCCTTCCATCGGATCACCATTAAATGTCGGAGCGCTTATAGTGAATTGCACCGGACCCATTTCTTCCTGGTAAGTGGAAAATAACACGGAATCCTTTTGCGTGAGGTATTCCAGATTCATTTTGAGGAGGTCGCCTTGTTTGCCTTTAGGTTTTTTGCCATCAACAATAATCTTATAATATAAGCCGCGACTGGTTCTCTGGTAACCATCTGTCAACTTGCTTTGAGCAAAAGTATTTGCTGTTAGTAAAAGCAGCGCAAAAAAGCCGGCAACACCTGATTTCGTTCTCATAATGGAATAAGCTTTTAACAAAATGTATGATTACTTAAATTAAGCAAAGCTGTTTCAGAAGCTGTGCTCAGACAATAATCGTGTGGACTATTTTACTTCAATTAATTCGATGTCAAATTCGAGTGTTGAATTGGGTGGAATCCTTGCACCATTGCCTTGTTCGCCATAACCTCGCGCAGAAGGGATAAATAATTTACCCTTTCCACCCTGCTTAAAATAAGGAATTCCATCGTGCCACCCCGTAATAGCATTTCCCGGTCCTATCTGAAATTCATAGGGCCCATGCCCCGGATCGTGTGAAGAATCGAACTGCTCTCCGCCTAAAAGCCTGCCGGTGTATCCAACTTTCACGAAGCTACCATATGCCGGTTGTTTGCCTGTGCCTTCTGATTCAACTACAACATACATTCCTGAAGGGGTTTTCACTCCTTTTAATCCATGCTGCGTCATGTAACTCTCAATATTTTTTTGCTCCAGTTGCAACTGGGTGGTTGCCTGCGATTGTGTCATTTGAGCATATTCCTCCTTTGATAGCACCTGATCTACGGTGATATCCAGTTTCATGAAATCTCCTTTTTTAAGAAACACAGGTGGATTGCCTCTGAAAATCAAATCAACCGGCACTTTGCAGGAGGCACTGTCGCCCGCACCCATCATTGCAAGCACTTCAAGCGGATCGCCTTTAAACTTAGGCGAATCTACCTGGCTGTACAAAGGAATGTTTTTGTCCTTTGTGCTGAGAAACAATGAATCATTCATTTTTCTCCAGTACACATTGTATTTAATCACTTCTCCCACTTTTGCTTTGGGTTGATTCTTATCCACGATGAGCTTGTATTCAAGATCATTAGGGCTTTTTTTGTAATCTTCCTGCGGTGTACAGGATGCGAATGCAATAGCAACTGATAATAGAATTAAAAAAGAGGTGATTTTATTCATAATTTATTGTTGATTAAGTTGATTTTTAAGGGGCGCTAAGATAGCAATTAATTTTTCGCGGGTGTCTGTTACAGAGAGTGTCGAACGGCCACCTGCAGCGTTTTTATGACCGCCACCTGAGAAGTTTTTATTCGCCAGTTCATTCACATCAAACGCTCCTTTGGAACGGAATGAAAGCTTCACCTCATCAGGTCTTTGAATGATGAGCACCGAAAGCCGAATGCCTTTGATCCAAAGCGGATAATTCACCACACCCTCAGTGTCACCTGACTGAATGTAAAACTTCTTCAGGTCTGCCGTTTCCAGGCAAATAATACCGGTATTCAGGTCTTTGATGATTTCCATCCTTTCGCGAATACAATAACCAAAAAAGCGGAGCCGGTTTTCTGTAAAAGTTTCATAGATTTCTTCATAAATCTGAGTGTGGTTAATGCCCAATTCCAGCAATTCTGCAGCGATGCGGTGTACGATCGGCGAAGTGGTAGGAATGCGAAAGCGGTCGGTATCAGTCAGAATGCCTGTATAGATGCAGGTTGCAATATCTTTTGTAACCAACTGCCTGTCATCAAAAGAAACTATAAAATCATATACCAATTCAGCAGTTGAACAGGCAGTTGTTTTCCAGAATTGAAAATCGGCAAACGGATCAGGGTCGAGATGATGGTCGATTAATACTTTTACTGCCGTTGACGCCCCTATTATTTTTCCCAATTCTTCCAGCCGGTAGAGTTTGTTGAAGTCGAGGCAGAAAATAACTTCAGCATTTTCAACTAACTGCTTGCATTTCAAAGGTTCTTTATCATACACCACTACCGTTTTATTGCCTGGAAGCCAATTAAGAAAATCAGGATAGTCGGTGGGAGAAATTACGGTCGGTTGATGTCCTTTCTGTGAGAGATAATGATATAAAGCCAGTGAAGATCCCATGGCATCTCCATCGGGGCGCTGGTGCGTTGTAATGATAATTTTTCGGGGAACTGAAAGAAGTTCCTTCAGTTCTGCTGGGTCGTTCATTTAAAAAAAGCTGCGCGAAGGTCAGTAAAATTTATTTGCTGCCAAAATTTTGCCGTTAAAGACGGAAGGTTACTTTTGCCGCCTAAATAATGCTTTAAAAAACATAAAAATGAAAGGCAACAGAACACTTACGATTATAAAGCCCGATGCGGTACAAAGCGGAAATGCAGGTAACATCTTACAAATGATTACCGACGCTGGTTATAAGATAATAGCAATGAAATACACGCATCTTACCACTGCACAGGCAGGGAAATTTTATGCAGTGCACAGTGCCCGTCCATTTTACAATGACCTTGTAAATTTTATGACCTCCGGACCAGTTATACCTATGATTCTGGAAAAAGAAAATGCGGTGGAATCTTTCAGAACACTTATTGGTGCTACCAACCCTTCCAATGCTGCGGAAGGTACCATCAGGAAAGCTTATGCTGAATCCGTGGAACGTAACGCGGTTCATGGTTCTGATTCAGATGAGAATGCGGCTACTGAAGGCAGCTTTTTCTTTTCGGAAATCGAACGCTTTTAGAACTAACCTGGACCGTCACCTGAACCATAGTACCTGAGTTTTAATACTGTCCGGTAGAAAGCAGTACGAGTGTGCAGGCTTCCGTAGCTTCAATGCCATTTTCCTCGGCAAGTTTTGCCAATTCATCATTTTCGGAACCAGGGTTAAAGATGATCCGTTTGGGTTGCAGGCTCAGGATGTACTTATAATACTGCTGCTGCCTTTCCGGATTCAGATATAAGGTGACGGTGTCTATACCTTCAATCATTGGTTGGCCGGTCATGATTTGCGCTCCCGCTATCATTCCTTCCCTTAAACCGATAGGGAGCACCTTGTGCCCATATTGCACCAACTTGTTTACCGCGAGGTAGGAATACCTGGAAGGATTCGTGGACGCTCCCAGAACAACCGTAAATTTTTTCACTTCCGTCATAGGCTTTATAACTCCTTAAATCTACCATTTTCATTTTTCATCCAAAACAGCTATTGTTAATTAATGTTAACGGACGACTTAGTGTAACCAAATATGAATTTAATCCGTAAGAGGTTCAAACGCCTTATCTATGACTGAAGTGTACCCTATTATCGCTAAGGAAGAATTACCACATGTCATCTTCCTGAAAAAAGAAGTTTTAGAATCTGCAGAAAAAATTAAAGCCCGGGCTGAAATACTCAATAAAGCCGTTGTACAGGGAAGAAACTTTTATCGGAAGGCAGATCTTGTAATTGCAACCGAAGAAGGTTTGATCATGGTTCATGCCAACATATGGGAAGCAACCGATATCAATGTGTTGCTGATGGGTGGTATTGCAATTCCCGTTTGTTGTATCCGGGAAGTAACTTTTGAAGTGTTGAACTAGACCACGCGTTTAGATTGCCTGGAAAGTTTAAGATTGATATTGTAATACAATTCAGCAATGCAACAGCTAAGCAATAAACATTCTGAAATTGATTGAAAAAAACAAGCCTTCTTGTGCCGTAATGGGCATGAATGCTACAAGACTTCCCTCACAATTTCTTCAATTGCCTGAAATGAGTTTTTCAGATACTCCTGCACTTTATTATTAGTACACCATTCTGCTTTTATAATCCCTTCCGCAGCCTGTGGCATCAGTTTTTTGTTTTCAGTACTCCACATCTTAAACCAATACGTTCCTTTCAGTATTTGCGCTCCATTAAGTTCATACGTATGATAGGTGCAGTCTTGTTTTTGATTCAGAAACTTTATTGGGCTAATAATTTTCAAATCGCTTACGCCGGTTTCTTCCTCAACCTCCCGTAAAGCAGCACGCCTGATCGTTTCTCCTCGATCAACTTTCCCTTTCGGCAAATCCCATTTCCCCCTGCGAAAGATCATCAACAATTTTCCTTCGTCGTTTATCACAGCGCCACCTGCAGCATAAATCAATTTATAGGAAGAGAAAAATGTTTTTTCGAGCGCAACTGAAGAATCATGGACTATTAAAATAGTTTCTTCTTCAACTCCTGCCGCCAATCGTGATACCTCCTGCTCAAGTGCAACTTTACTTTTATAAGTTACTGTGTTGAAAGCTATTTTCTGCGCTTCCAATGCATGCATAATTTTCTGCGCACCATTTTTTCCCGCCAGGTAAAGTGTGCTTCTTTGGATGAAAATTTTTTTCACTTGAGTGTGTTGGGTTTAGTTGTGTGTTGTGTGTTGTCTGTTGTGAGTTGCCTGTTGTCCGTTGTCGGTTACCTGTTGTGTGTTGTCGGTTGTCAGTTGCCTGTTGTGTGTTGTGAATTGTGAGTTATGAGTTATGAGTTGTCGGTAGTGAGTTGCCTGTTGTCGGTTGTCGTTTGTGAGTTAAACCGTTATAGCAAGAACATACTTTTCACAATGCTTCTTGCATGCAAAAACGTTCCCGCTGCTAAACCATCTAAACACTTTAAACATTTCAAACACTTCAAACATTTCAAACCTTTCAAACCTTTCAAAACTTCCAAACATTCTAAACATTCCCTGTATGTCCAGACATTCTTATCTTGCACATCAAAAATAACAGAATGATTGGGTCTGAATCGGTTGCCGTAAAAATGGCTGCACTTCTTTTACAAATTAATGCAGTTAAATTAAGTCTTCACCAACCATTTACCTGGTCAAGCGGATGGAAGTCCCCTATTTATTGTGACAACCGCCTCACACTTTCATTTCCTGAAATAAGAACTTTCATCAAAGAATCGCTTGCTGAACTTATCAAAGAAAAATTTCCTGATGTAGAATTGCTGGCAGGAGTTGCCACTGCAGGCATTGCACACGGAGCATTGATTGCAGATGCGCTGGAAACACCCTTTTGCTATGTACGTTCTTCCGCAAAAGAACATGGATTAGGTAACAAAATTGAAGGACTTGCCCTTCCCGGCCAAAAAGTAGTGGTGGTAGAAGATCTTGTTTCTACCGGAGGCAGCAGCCTCAGCGTGGTGAATGCCTTGAGAGAAGCCGGTTGTGAAGTTATTGGCATGGTAGCTATTTTCAACTACGGATTTCCTATGGCTGAACAAAATTTTACGCAGTCAAATTGCCCGTGTTATACGCTTACCGATTATGAAACTCTGGTAAAGGCATCTCTTAAAAAAGGAACCGTTGCCGAAAACGAAGTGCACAGTCTCGAACTATGGCGCCTCTCACCCTCAACATGGGAGGGACTACAATGATCTATCTGATTCCTTTTTTGAATGCAGCTTTTGGGTGGTTCATTATAGCTCTCCTTTTCCGTTTACTCTTTCATCCGCTCCAAAAAAAGAATTATTTCATTGTTGAATTGCAGGGATTCATTCCCAAACAATTACCACAATGGGGCCGTCAGGCGGGAATTTATGCTTCAGAAAATTTGCTCAACATCGGCAAGCTGAAAGAAAATTTACTGGAACCTGAAAAACTAACCAAAATCAATGAGATACTGGACGATAAGGTGGATGATTTTCTCCGGAATAAATTAAAAGATAAGATTCCGCTTTTCGGAATGTTCATTACGGATGGATTGATACAGAAAATGAAAGAGACCCTCATGACTGAACTCGACCAAATGATTCCTGAACTGATCGGTTTTTTTGCTGATGATCTCGAAAAAAAATATGATGTGCAGAAAATGATTGCTGAAAAGCTGGCAATGTATGACGCTGCCTCTTTGGAGAAACTTTTTTATCAGCATGCAGGGAAGCCCATCCTGCAGCTTAAGATTTTCGTAGCTGTCATTGGATTCTTACTGGGAAGTCTTGAAATGCTGCTGGTCATGAGATTCTGAATGCTAAATTTGAATTATTGATTGAAGTACAGATTAATTGTTCAACAGCAGAGATTTTCTTTCCCAAAAAATTCATCCTCTTTTAATTCTTATTGCTCCCGTTGCCGCTGATCAAATCCACCTTTCGTTCTCCATCTTACCTGCCGGGAGGTGATCTTCAATCCATTGTGCCGGCAATATCACGAAACGTGAAAGGAATTAATTACCGCCGTGAAAGAATTAATACGCCCGACGATGACTTCATTGATATTGACTGGTTAGACAATAACGCATCAAAGATTGCCTTGCTGATACACGGTCTGGAAGCATCTGCAAACAGTGCCTACATGAAAGGAATGTCTAAAGAACTTCATGGCAATGGTTTTCGGGTGGCAGCGATGAACCTTCGTGGTTGCAGTGGCGAAGTGAACAGACAAGTACGGTCGTACCACAGCGGAAGCACCGATGATGTTGAAATTGTAATTAACCACGTGCTTCAAAATTCACCATGTGAATCTTTAATGTTGGTTGGATTTAGTTTGGGAGGAAACCTGGTGCTCAAGTACCTGGGAGAGCGATCTGAAATTCCGCAACAAATCAGCAGAGCAGTTGCGATTTCGGTGCCTTGCGATCTTGAGGCCTGTGCACTTCATCTCGATCAAAGAATTCCTTTTATTTATCGTGATCGCTTTTTAAAAACGCTCAAACAAAAAGCGGTCACCCGAATCGGCAGGCTCCCCTTTCCAATCACTCACCATCAAATTAAAAACATCAGCACGTTTATCGAGTTCGATGATTGTTACACCAGCCGGCTCTATGGCTTCTCAGATGCTGAAGATTATTATACAAAATGCAGCTCAAAACAATTTATCAAAAACATTATGATTCCCACTTTAATTCTTACGGCATTGAACGATCCCTTCTTTACACGTGCCTGTTTCCCTTTTGAAGAATGCCGGAATTCCACAAATGTATTTCTTGAAACGCCTGATCATGGCGGACATGTGGGTTTTTGTACTGATTTATTTTCCGGCAATTATTTTTCCGAACAGCGAACTCTGGAGTTTTTATCTGCCGCCAGCCAGCCACCTATCGCCTACAACAAATAAAAAAGGCAAAATCTGATACTTTGAAAATCAGGCTGTATTTAAATATCATGATCCAAATACTACTTTTCATTCTCCCGATAGCATATATTGCATGAAAGTAATTAGCTTCTGATCACGGGAAAAAAACTGAATTGTTGTGTCGAAGATGCAATGATGAACAAGCTGAATTATTTGTTGAGAAATTTTTCATTAAATTTGATTTATTCTCTCAATTTATTAGAACTTAATAATACACCAATAACTAATGCAAACCTTACAACCAATTACTGACCCTACCTTCCAGGAAACTGCTAACAGCAGAACAGATCAATTCTTACTCGGCTTTATTTCCGACAAAAGAGATTTGCCTTTTGTGAAACTGACCATAAAGATTTCTGTCACACTCATCCCTATCGGGATACTCCTTTTTATCCCGGCCATCACTGGTCCGCTGTGGTGGGCATTGGCTATCACTTATTTCTTTCTTAACAACATCATATTCAAAGGTCCATTCGGATTAATGTTGCATTGCACCAGTCACCGTAAATTCTTCATTAAGAAATTCAGTTTCTTAAATCATTACCTTCCCTGGGTGGTGGGTCCGTTTTTCGGACAAACTCCTGAAACCTACTACAGTCATCACATCTGGATGCACCATCCTGAAAACAACCTCGAAGAAGACCGGAGCACTACAATGCCTTATCAGCGGGATAGTTTTTTCGATTTTCTCCGTTACTTTTTTGATTTTCTTTTTGTGGGCCTGATCAGGCTTGTCAATTATTTCAGAAAAAAAAATCATCCGGAGCTGATTGTGAAATGCCTTATGGGCGAGTTTTCCTTTTTGTTCTTATGCATAGGTCTTTCATTTATCAGTTTTCCCGCAACACTGGCGGTTTTTATCATTCCTTTTTTTCTTTCCAGGTTTATCATGATGCTTGGTAACTGGACACAACATGCCTTTATTGACGCGAAAGATCCTTCCAATCCATATATGAATTCCGTTACCTGTGTAAATACCAAATACAATAAAAAGTGCTGGAACGATGGTTATCATGCATCACACCATGTAAGACAAGGAATGCATTATACAGAACATCCGGAATATTTTTTAAAAACCATCAACAAATACACGGAGAACAAAGCTGTTGTTTTCCAGGGAATCGGTTTTCTCAGTATCTTCTGGTACCTGATGCGCGGCGATTACCATTCGCTTGCGAAAAATGCTGTCAACATCAACAATACTTTCTCCGGCGACAGCGAGTTTATAGAACATTTGAAGTCACGGTGCAATCGTATTCCAAGGCATTAACCTTTTTATCCGGATGGATTTATTTTCTTCAAATTTCAATAATTGTTTTTTTTGTAGCCTATTTCTCGCCGGAGGAAAGTAGTTTTTCCAGCAGTTGACCAATCAACAAATCATATCCTTCCTGAAACTGGTTTACATAGACTTTAATTTTCGGGGGCAGTTGAGCCGGATATAATTTACGTAGCGACTTAATATCCCTGAGCAGGTAGAAAAAATGCGCATACTTGTATTTTCTCAGCGACAGTTTTTGCAGTTGTATATACCGGATATTTCTCTGGGAAAGTCGCGTTACAAATTCAAAATCTTCCGTAAAGGCAAAGAACATTGTTTCAAGCATCCTGATTCTAATCTCGTAATGGAAGTAGACCTGAATGGAATTCAATGATTTCGCAATGCTGATGTATTCGAATGCTTTTTCAAGTTCCCCAAGCTTAAGGTACATCTGTCCGTATTGTATCGCTCCCACTACACCTGTGCTTTCATGACGATTTAAAATATAAACCTTGAACAATGAATCCAACATCCTTTGTGCCACAGGAAAATCATTCAGAATAACGGCGAGTTCAATGCAGCGGGCAAAATGGTGAAACTGGTTTTTAAGCAATGGCATTTGGTGAGCAAACAGTTGCCGGTACATCTCATACGATGTTTTATGATCCCCTCTCTCATAGTACATTTCGGCAAAATGACATTTCGCAATGCTCTGCTCAAAGAGCGGCATCCTTTCAAAACCACCATATAATGCTGCAATTTTTCCAAGATAGTAAGTGCGTTTTTCGGCATTCATTTCAACCAGCCGGTAATAGTTTACCAACACATGATACAATACTGCCTTTGGTTCAATCGATGCAACTTCCTGAAAATTCAACTCAAGGTCCTTTACTTCCTTCAATATTTTACCTGTGGCACGTGCATCCGGGGCCTGCTGGGTCAGTTTATTTAACCTGGCAAATAGTATTTTCGACCATACTTCAAGTTCCTTTGCAGTCTTATCACCTGTAATAGTTGACAGGTAATAAGTGGCATTTTGATCTACAAATTTTTCGTCGAAATATTTGGCGGGCACATTGATAGAAAAATTAAATAAAGCACCCGCGTACTTTTCAATTACTTCCGGTGAAGCATTGTTCGCTTTAAGTTTCGAGGCAACATGACGTATTTCGTGAAACAGATGACGGAACATGAATTTTTTACTTAGAAAATTCAATTGCTCCAATTCATTTTCACCCGCCAGTGTCCTGTATGCTTTTTTAAGCACCACAGTGCCGATTTTATCGTAGTGCGAAGAAGTGAGTCCTAAGTGCCGCAACATGCCCTCTTTTGATATTTCTTCAATAGTGGGTTGCTGTATGATGGTTTGCATCACTAACTTTTCCTTGCCTGAAAGAGGCATTTGCTTAAGTTTTCCTAACTCCTCTTCATCTAAAAACCGTATGAGCGAAACCAAAAGCGACATAATATCTCATTTACAAAACAAATCCGGAAGGTCTTACCTGAAATGCCAGTGAAGCCTGAACGCTGAGCAAAATGATACTTCGTTTGCATGATCAACTATCAAAAGGCATTTGTAAAACTCTTTTGTAAGAATAGTAAATTAACAGGTATAATTTTCAAAAATTTTATAAAAATTGTTGCGCACCAACGCCACGCTTTTTCAGGATGCTTTTCAACACTATTCGCTTAACTAAATGACATTGCCTTCAAGGCGCGTCTCACACCTAAACTTTTCTTTCGCTCCTAATTGTGTTTGATTTTAAATGGAAAGGGCCTAAGAAGTTACCCGAATTTTGGAAGTTGATTGATCGCGTATTTTTTTGCGCCCTTCGGCTGCGCTCAGGGAGCAAAAAAATCTGCTGCAGAGAGTAATCATGACCAACATACATTGTATGAATACTTATTGTCCTGTTTACAAATCTAAAGGTTACACGATGCCCCTTCATCAATCTGACTTATAAAAAAATGCTTCATCGAAGCCACAGAATGGCACAGGAGTATGGCGCCCGTTGAGGGGCCACGGGGTGACTAAATAATAGCTATCTCCGGATATTTAAATATTCAAGTGGAAAGAAAATAATTCCATCCTGATCACTCAGCTTTGAAATATGCTGATTCAGTCGTGGTGTTCTCCGTCTTTTCTTTCACTTTCTTCTTTAATGTTAACGCGCCGAAAGAAAAATAGAACAACGGACTCTTCTCACCATAATCCGGAAGCTCTGTTCCGTCTATCATCTGAATCCCTTTGTAGTTCAGAAAATCCTTCATGTAATACTTGAACCGCAAATACTGTCCTTTCGGAAAATGTACTTCCGCAAGCAACGATGGATTAAAAATATTCACATTATCATCAAACCACCTGGTGAATTTATTCTTTGAATCTCCTTCAAAAATTTTTCTTTTATAAGCGAACATCACTTCAGCTTCAGCGCCACCCGCAAAGTAAACGCCGTCTTTCATGTCTCCCAATTTGAATAACAATGGTAATCCTAATGCATAGGACCGCTCCTTAATGGTTGCTGATTTATTAATATCCTGATCATCCACATATTCAACTTTACTGATCAGTCCTACGTTGCGGATTCCCAGACCGGTGTAAATTCCAAATGCGGGAGAAAAATCAATATGCAGTTGCTCCTGGAAATTTAAAACCGGAGACCACCGTAGCACCGGACGAATATCTTCGGCGCCGGCCTCTACTGTTCCAACCGAAAAGATAGATTCACCTGCTGCACCCAGATAGTAATTTTGTGAAAATACCTGTGTTGAAAACAACAACAAACAATACAGGATGCCAGAAAAATTCTTGAACATTGGATATTAATTTTTGTGAAAAATAAATAAACTATTTGGTGAATAGGTGTGTGACGGAAAAGTGGGGTTGATGTTACAGTGTTGGGATGTGGTGTAAATTGTTAAATGGTTAAATGGTTGCGGCGAAGCCATTTGTATGTTAAAATTGTCTAATTGATTAATTGCTTAATTGTTGCGGCGAAGCCGTTCCAATAAAAGCCGTCATCTTATGTTTGCAAAGGCATTCCAATCAACGCCGTCTTTGTCCAAAGGACTCATGGAGCGATCCCGCCTTTCATGCACTTCCAATCCACTATTGCCTGTGGCTTGAGAAGCAATCCCCAACCCGGAGCAATAGTAGTTGTGATCAAAATTCTACAAGCTTATGTCTTGCGCCCGCAGTGCTCCGCCCACATGCACAAAGTTTTCTGGCGGGACGGCGAGAGTTCCAACATTAAGATATGCCCTTCAAATCAGTCCTGTTTATATCCCAACTATTTAGTAAGAATTCCGCACAATTAAACATAAGTAACCTCTATAGACCAATTAACTTTAACCCGTGGATAAATATTGGTTGTTTTTACCATTATTTTTTCTTATGTTGGCAATTGGTTTTTCCCCTGAGTCACATACCATTTTGAATTAAACCACCCTCCCGATGAACATTGCTACAATCTACAGGTCCTTCAAAATAATAACAGCGACGCAATTGGTTTTGCTGCTATTGGTTTTTGCACCGTTTATGAGCTTTGCTCAAACATATAATTTTAGTATGACAGCAGGCACTCAAGTTTTAAGTGGTACTGCTCCTTCCATATATAATTTTTATGATTCAGGAGGAAACCTTGGAAGCGCCTCCTGTACAGCTACACCTGGAGTAAATGATTACAGCAACAACTCAAATATAGTGGAAACCTTTACTGCCGGAACAGGACAAAACATTGTTGTCACATTTTCCGTAGCAAGCATTGCCGCCGGTGATACATTAACAATTTATGATGGGGCAAGTGTTGCTTCAACCAAACTCGCAACCTATACCAACGTATCTTTTATCGCAACCGCAACAGGCACTACAGGCAGCTCCATTACTTTCAAATTTACTTCTGATGCCGCTACTGTTTGCAAAGGTTGGGCTGCCACGCTTACCAGGAATTACTTTATGCAACCGGGCAGTTATTTTTTAGATTGTAGTACTGCTAATTTTAATGATCCTTCCACAGCACATCAACCTGCTATTGGTGCTACCACTTGCCCGGGAGCAAGCACGGGAGATTATCTGGATAATTCCAATATAGTGGAAACGTTCGTTACCTCAGGTACTACTTATGTTACAGTAACCTGGAATAATATAAATGGATTTTATTTGTGTTCAGGAGATGTATTGAAGGTTTATGATGGACCGAGTAACGCATCTCCCCTTCTTCAAACCAATACAGGTCCCATTTTCGCAGGATTTAATGGGGCAACTATGCCTGCTGCAGTTAGTTCTTCCGGATCGAGTATCACCTTTGAATTTATTTCAGATGGCAGCAGTCATTCAAAAGGATGGAATGCATCGCTTGCCTGCACCGCTATATTGATCCCTGCAAACAACGAATGCACCACAGCTACCAGTATTTTTGCAGGATCTCCGTGTACCGCCACTGCAGGTACTACCAAAAATGCAACACAATCAACTGCACCTGCAACTGTTTGTTCAGGCACACCGAATGATGATGTGTGGTATTCTTTTGTTGCAACCACAACAAATCCCACCATCACCGTAACCGGAACTGCAAGCACCAGCAGCATGCAACCGGTCGCACAACTTTGTGTAGGGCCTGCGGCTACTCCAACGCAATCAACTTTAGGCGGTACGGTTTGTGCCGCTGCAGCAGCACCACTCGGTTCAGCTATATTGAATCCAACAGGACTTACTGTTGGAACTACTTATTATGTACGGGTTTTTGATTCGGGAAACAATTCAACCGGAAATGCCTATACATTCACTATCTGTATTACCGGTGCTACACAACAGGATTGTGCTGGCGCTTTGGATGTAAATAGCTATTTCACGCTGACAGGCACCGCTACCAGCTATGGTACACAGGAATATAGTTCCACCACTTTTGGTTGCCTCGTTGGTGGCGAGCATCGCTCACTCTGGTATAAAATGAAAGTGACCAGCGTCGGCACTATTGGGTTTACACTAACGCCGGCTGCAGGGCAGGATATTGATTTTGCCATTTGGGGTCCTTATGCCAACAGTAACTGTTCAAACATAACCACAGCGCCATTACGATGCACGTTTGCCGCCAACGGAGGCTCAGCCGGTGGATTAAGTGATTCTTACTTCGATGGTACAGAGGGCGCGGGTGGCGATGGATGGCTGCGCTCGATAGGGTGTCCCACCTGTACTTCAACGTACGGAGAAACTGCGGTTGCTGCAAACCAATACTACATATTTCTGATAGATGGCTGGTCGTCTTTTAATGGCAGCAGTCTATCGCTGGTATGGACAGGTTCTTCAAGTTTACCCATCACCCTTTCAGATTTTTATGGTCAGACATTTCTTGACTATAATCTGTTGAACTGGTCTACCCTGTCAGAATTCAACAACGATTTCTGGACCATTGAGCGGTCTGCTGACGGCGAAACATTTGAAACCATCAGCACCATGGATGGCTACGAACTTTCTACCACCATGCGGGACTATCAATACTATGACCGCAGTCCGCTGAGCGGCAATAATTATTACCGGCTGAAGCAGACCGACATTGGAGGTGCTTACACCTATTCCAATGTTGTGTTGTTGAAAAATTACGGTGAAGAGATTGCAGTGCAGGACATTTATCCAAATCCTACTAACGGAGCCATCACGGTAAATTTATATTCAGGCGAGAGCTACAATTGTGTGGTGCATGTGATGGATGAGACCGGTAAAATGCTGATGGATCTTAATCAACCGCTTGAGCAGGGAAATAACTATTTGCAAATTGATCTTCATCAATTTCACAATGGAATTTATTTCCTGCAATTAATTAACCCGCGTTCCGGAGATGTGGTAACTAAGAAAGTGGTGAAAATGTAATTTTTAATAACCCGTTAATCTTTCCTTCTTCACCGGTTTAATGAACAGAGCAAAAAGGTAAATTGAATTAGGTTTCAATTTACCTTTTTGCATTTTATAAAGCATTGAAGTAAGAACTGTCACCCCGTGGCCCCTCAAGGGGCGCCTTTCTCCTGTGCCATTCTGTGGCTCGTGGAGAGACTCTCGCTCATTCGTTAGCTTATTGAGAAATAATATGAGTAATTCAATTCCAAATAAGCAACTCCGCCCAATCGGAGCCACAGAAAGGCACCCGCGTGAGGTGCCCCTTGAGGGGCCCCGGGGTGATGTGATTTTCAATAAAAGGGCGACACATTTCTGATAAAAGATTTATTTCAAAGCAATCACTGGGAGTTTTTTTGAACAATGAAAATGGCATTGTATATATACAATCGCGCAGCAGAGGAGTTTCCTCCTGAATGACTTTATGAAAAATGGCGCGCCTAAACAAAGAACATGCATGGCAAAGGCGATCAAAAACATCACACAGGTATCCAATTGCACCCGATTTTAATCGGGTGAAATATAAATGAGTAGGATCAATTCGCCGTTGAATAAATTCAACGGCAATGGATAACGAACACACTACTAATTTTCATTATGACTGATTTCAATACCGTATAAATAAAGTTTTCTCTTGTCGTTTGCGTTGCAAAGTAAAGCCGATTCTTTCCATTCCGGCCGTCATTCAGGAGGAACCTCCTTCAAAATGATTGCATAGGTTATTCAAAGCAATGAGTAGTCTGCATTTTATAAGAATGAAAAATGGCATTGTATATATACAATCGCGCAGCAGAGGAGTTTCCTCCTGAATGACTTTATGAAAAATGGCGCGCCTAAACAAAGAACATGCATGGCAAAGGCGATCAAAAACATCACACAGGTATCCAATTGCACCCGATTTCAATCGGGTGAAACAGGAAGGAGCAAAACCCATTTATTCAAATTAAGCAATACCGTTCAAACACAGCTACAGAAAGGTACCCGCGTGAGGGGCCCCTTGAGGGGCCACGAGGTGATTATATGTTAACTCATGATTATTTTTTTTGAAGAGCACCACATTCTTACCTGCCGCTAATCCCAACTTATCTCCTCATATTTGTCGCCTCAAATAAATACCATGGCCTTTGACATAACGCTCCTAATTATCATACTCACTGTCGCCACTTCCATTGCGGCATTTCAATCCACCGATCTCATGAACCGCCTCCTCATGAATCCCTATGCCGTAAAACATGGCAGACAATGGTACCGTTTCATTTCATCCGGATTCATTCATGCTAACTGGACACATCTCCTTTTCAACATCATTGTCTTTTACTCCTTCAGTTCTATTGTAAAGTATTATTACGATTACAATTTTGGAATGCGTTCCACCTGGTATTTCATTGTGCTGTATCTCGGCGGGATGATCATCTCTGATCTGCCTACTTATATCAAACATCAGAACCACTCCTGGTACAATAGTCTTGGCGCATCAGGTGCTGTTTCCGCTGTACTTTTTGCATTTGTGTTTCTTGATCCGTTAGGAACCATCTACTTCTATTTCTTACCCATGCCGGGTATAGTAATGGGTGTTTTATACCTTGGATATTCCTGGTACATGGCCAGGCAAGGCGGTGATAACATTAACCACGATGCACACTTCTATGGCGCGGTCTTCGGTGTGGTGTATACACTTCTCTTAAAACCCTCCTTAGGACTTGATTTTATTGATAAACTTCTGCACCGCGCATAAAACAATTAATTCAGGCATTAACGATCCATTTATTTAGACATTCAACCCTGCACAAAATGATCGACCTCAGAAGCGACACCGTAACACGCCCAACCAAGCCAATGCTCGAAGCCATGATGCAAGCACCTGTAGGTGATGATGTTTTTGGTGATGATCCGAGCATCAATGCGCTCGAAGCAAAGGCGGCAACGCTCTTTGGAATGGAAGCAGCCTTATACTGTCCGTCAGGGACAATGACCAATCAGATCGCTGTAAAAACCCATACTCAGCCCGGTGATGAAGTAATAATTGAGCGCACGAATCATGTGTATTACTATGAAGCCGGTGGCATCGCTTTTCACTCCGGTTGTTCTGTACGGCTCATCAATGGCGACAGAGGCAGGATCAAACCCAATGACATTACAGACAATGTAAATCCCATTAACGACCACAGTGCAACTACACGTCTGGTAAGTATTGAAAACACAGCCAATCGTGGTGGTGGCAGTTACTATAGTTTGGAAGAAATAATGAACCTTAGTAAAACTGCACATGACGCCGGACTAAAAATTCATTTAGATGGCGCCCGTATCTTTAATGCGCTGGTGGAATTAAACGTGCAACCTGTTGAAGTGGGAATGCATTTCGATTCAGTATCCTGTTGCTTATCTAAAGGATTGGGTTGTCCTGTCGGCTCACTGCTTATTTCAAATAAAGATTTTATTAAGCGTGCAAGAAAGTACCGTAAAATATTTGGTGGTGGCATGCGGCAGGCAGGCATTCTTGCTGCAGCAGGAATTTATGCGCTTGATCATCACATCAATCGTCTTATCGAAGATCACCTAAGAGCAAAGGAAATCGGAAATGTGCTTACCACTTCAGCGTATGTTGAATGGTTAATGCCCGTTGAAACCAACATCATCATTTTCAAATTGAAAGAACAATATGCAGCCGACCAGTTTGTACAAAAATTAAAGGCGCAGCAAATTCTTGCCATTCCTATCGGGAAAAACCAGGTGCGTATGGTCACGCATTTAGATGTGGATGATAATATGTTGCAGAGAGTGGTTGATGCGTTAAAAGTTGCGTTTTGAATTCCTCTATCGTTGTGTGCAACTTATATCAGCACCAACTTCAACCTTCGAAATGAACTCCGTTATTCTTTCACAACAATTGTTGCTTGCTATCAAAACCAACACTTCCTCTGAATTGTTTATTCAAGAATTGGAGCGCAAACCAGCACGAATACTCTATGAAGAATTAATGAATGAGAACAGGAGGAAAATTTACTGGATCAATTTGTACAATGCATTTGTGCAGTGGCTCATTCAAAAACAAACTCCTGATTTTTCAAACCGGCTCAACAGAATTAATTTTTTCAGCGGGAGAAAAATAAATCTCTCCGGCACACTCCTCTCTTTAAATGATATAGAACATGGCATGCTCAGAAATTCATCAATTTGGTGGAGCATGGGATACCTGCAAAAAATGATGCCCTCTAATTTTGAAAAGCAACTTCGCGTACCTCTCGACTTCAGAATTCATTTTGCTTTAAACTGTGGTGCCGTTAGTTGTCCTGCGATTTCTTTCTATTCACCGGATGAATCAGATCAACAATTGAATAATGCCATGAAAACATTTCTTGATCAGGAAGTAATTCTCAATAATGATCGCAGCAGTGCAAAGGTATCTTCCATTTTCAAATGGTACCGTGGTGACTTTGGCGGACAAGCGGGCATCATTCAACTTATAAGTAATCACTACGGAATAAACAGGAACCAACTCAGAAAGCTTATTTTCAAACCATACGACTGGAACATATCACCAGGAAATTTTTCAGTTTTATAATATGATGAATGATAAACTGATGCTGCGATTAGGTCTTCTGCTGCTCTCAGTTGTACTGCTGCTGCACCTGCCCTTTCTTGGCGCAGACCCGGATATTCATCTTTCTTCCAGTCGCGATGCTTTTACCGATGAAGGATTAAACACAAGCCAGCTCCGTAATTACATCAACCATGGCAAATTGGATTTCATGGAATGTGACAATCTCATTAAAACACCGCTCTTCAATCTGGCGCTGTATATTCCATTGCAACTATTCGGCACTCATCTCACTGTTGCAAGAATTACCATTCTATTAATAGTTTTCGGATTTATTTTTTTCCTGTTAAGCAATCTTCACTTCCGGCCGGTGATTATTATTATGAGCTTAACAACCATGCTGCAGTATTATGTATTTCAATATGCACATTTCAGTCTGAGTGAAATGCTTTCCACCGTTTTTATTCTTTCGGGAATATTTTACATCTTTTTATTTGTTGCAAACAATTGCCGGCAGCAAATGCACCTGTTTCTTTCCTCGTTCTATATTGCTCTCGCCTACTATTCGAAGATTCAGTTTGTGTATATCATTTCACTGATTCCGCTTGTATTATTTTTCCTTTTATTGATCAATAAAAAGAAAGATAACATCACTGCTAAAATCAGCAGGTCTTTGATAATTGCAATTGGCTGGATGTTGCTTTTTTTAATCTTCTATATCGTCTGCTGGTATATTCCCAACCGTGCAATATTCAATTATGTATTGCAGGAAGAATCTACCGGCAAGTATGCAACACTTTCTTCCATTCCAAAAACCATTGCATTCAACATCGTAAACATTTTGTTCAGCACATCTGCCTGGTTAACGAATACATTGTTCTTCGCCTGCTTTCTCACCGGTTGTTATTTATGGAAACAAAACACTGATGCAAGGTTTAAAATACTTTTTGCCATCAGCGCTTGTTGGGTATTGCTTGAACTCCACAAGCTCACTATGGTTTATTTACCAGCAAGATATTTGGTAAGTTATTATTTCGCTGGTGGTTTTTTATCTGCAGTTGTTATCAGTCAATTAATTTTTCATCAATATAAAAACACAAAATCCAGGTTCGCCGGAATAGTGTTGCTTTTGTTGTTGATGTCAGTGAACACTTTCGCTTATTTCTCGTTGCTGGCTAACCGCCAATTCAATATCAGAAACGCCAACAATTACCTCTCAGAATGTTTTCGCAATCACTATGATGCAATTGTTTTAGGTCCATGGGCACCTTCGTTAACATGGGACAGCCGCGTAATTTCAAAACCTGTCTGGTATCATTTTATGAATGACCATGATATTCTTCAACAAAATCCTGCGCTGATTTTATCTGAACCGGATGAAGCAGAATCGAACCAGGCATATTCACTGCAGGGAATTCAACTTGCAGTTCATGCAGATTCGATACGAAGTTTTAAAATCGGCCGATGGGAAGTGATGGCTTATTGGATAACTTCAGACTGATGAATTGATGCATACGGGAAATGCATTTGATTCATTTTTATAAACTTCCCATGCTATAATAATTCTGCACTGGCCAAATCTTCTGTTGCTGCTTGCCTGCTCTTTCTCAATTGCCGGAATTTTAAAAACATGTAGATCACTACAGAGGATAAAATAATAAGTGTGCCCGCGTAAAATCCGGGATGAAGATCATCCTGTTCATGGTAAAAAATAAAAGCAAGCGTAATACCATACAGTGGTTCCATATTGATAGAGAGATTGGCGGTAAAAGCGGAAATGTTTCTTAATGCTTTCATCGAAAGATTAAATGGAATCACAGTACACACAACAGTAAACACCGCAAGTAATATCCAATCTCCTGATGCGGGCAAATATTTTTGGGTCGGGAAAAGCCACAGATATAATGGCATCAGCAGTGTCAGATAAATGAATCCGCTGCACAATTCATAAGTGGTTACTGTTTCTGAATTGTAGTCAGCCATCAGCATTTTATTTCTGATGGTGAAATAAGAACCGAGGAATGCAGAGATCAATCCAAGGAAAACACCTGTCCGGTATTGCACGTTAAATTCAAAAATCAGGAACATGCCCAAAGCAGCGAACATTGCCAAACCCAACTCGAACCATTGAAACCTGCGACCGGTGATCAGTGGTTCAAGAATAGATGAAAAAACGGCAATCATTGCCAGACAACTCATTCCCACAGAAATATTGGAATACTTGATAGACCCGTAAAAAAATAACCAGTGAATAGCAACGAGCAATCCTACAAAGCTGATTCGCAAGGCTTCTTTCAAAGGCAACACGCTCACTTTTTTGGTAACAACAGCAATAACCAGCCAGCAAATGGAAGTGAGGAGCAGCCGATACCATACAAGCACTCCTTCTGTAAGATCAATAGCTCTTGCAAAAATACCGGTGAAGCCCCAGAGTAAAATAGCAGTATGAAGGTAAAGGTATGACCTGCGCATGGTGCAACAAATATATTAATAGGAAAGGCAGAACCGCGAATGTTTAACGCGCATTTTTAAGTTCAAAACAGAAATAGGTGATCTTAGCTTTGAGCTGTTCATTTCAATAATCGCATTTTGGCAATTTGCTTCAAATCGAATTCATTACCGAATGAAATGGGTGGTATTGAAAAAATTTAAAGCAAACAAAAAAACCGCCCTGATTATGCATCAGGGCGGTTTTGAAATTACAATTACAGTTTTAATTTATTGCTTCACGTTGATTTCTATCAACTTGATTTCAACACGACGGTTTTCAGTGCGGCCTGCTGCAGTTTTGTTGTCTGCTATAGGACGAATCTGACCATATCCTTCAGAATCCAGACGATCAGCGCTGACGCCTTTCGAAATAAAATAATTCTTAACTGAAGCTGCACGGGCTTTTGACAGCGCAAGGTTTTTCGCTTCCTTACCAACATTATCCGTATGGCCTTCAATGCTCCAGCGTGTGTTTGGATATTTCATCATCAGGGAAGAAATATTGTCAAGCGTTCCATAAGAACCTGCCTGAATCTTATCGCTACCGGTTACAAACTGAATTGATTTAGCACTTACATTGATAGATTGAATTTCCTCAGCCTTTGGAACAGGACAACCACCATTTGATGCAGGTCCTGCATCTTGTGGGCAACGGTCATCATCGTCAGCTATACCATCAGCATCGCGGTCAGGACAACCTTTGAGCGCAACTGTTCCTGCTCTGGTTGGACATTTATCATCCTTATCGGAAACTTTATCACCATCCGTATCAGGGCAACCCTTCATATCAACAAGACCTTTTTGATCAGGACACAAGTCATCCATATCTGCAACAGCATCACCATCACGGTCAGGACAACCATTCAAAGCTTTGGTTCCTGCTACGCTTGGGCAACGATCATCCTTATCTGCAATACCATCAGCATCTGCATCAGGACAACCATTAAGAGTTACAGGGCCTGCTGCATCCGGGCAAGCATCAGATTTATCAGCTACACCATCATTGTCGCGATCAGGACAACCCATTGTTGTTGCAGGTCCCGGTTCATCAACACATGCATCTTCATCATCTTCAATTCCATCTTTATCGGTATCATGTTTACCAAAACGGACAACTATACCGGCTGAGTGATTCATGTAATTCTGTTTGCCAGCCACTGTTTCATCACCACCCGGTACAAGCCTGTAAGCTGATTGAACATATAAACCGAAGTCTTTCCAGAACCAGAAATTAAATCCAAGACCACCACCTACATTTGCACGGAGTGCGTCCTGTGAAAGATAATTTATACCTCCACCTGCAAAAAGGTAGGGAGCAAAAACCGCATTTTCTTTAATTATATATCCGTTATCAAATTTATAGCGAAGGTCAACATCTGCATCTACAAAACCTCTCGCACCAATGTCTTCGCCATTAGTGATCGTGGTAATTCTTGAACCACCAACCTGTAAATCAACCGCAAAAGAAGGGTTCAGGTTACGTGCCAATGTCAATTTACTGATTGCAGGAAGTACATTCCAGTACTCTGTTTTAAAAACCTGATCGAAGTTGTATGGGGCATTGAAGTCAATGACATTCAACCCCGCGCCAATCAACCAGGGGCGCTTCGTGCTTTGTGCATTTAACTGTGCAACCAACAGGAAATTAGTCAGTACAACAGCAAAAAAGAGTTTAGTAAATTGTCTCATGGGATGCCTTTTAGTTAAAAATATTGGCGCTAATTAACGAAAATCTTTTCATTGGTTATAGTAACTGACATAGAATTGTAAACATTCATTCGTTCATTTCTTTGATTTCGTACCAAAATTCCGTTTTGCAGGACTGTATATTTGACCACACTGCTGATCTTCAGGAACAAAACTCCTGATACTGCGTTACACTTGCAATGAATTTTCACGAACTCCATTTTAAAAATCTTCTTGGTAAAGAAATTTCCTTTTCTGAGTATAAAGGAAAGGTGTGCCTTGTTGTCAATATTGCTTCCCATTGCGGACTTACTCCTCAGTTGCATGACCTTGAAACACTTTATATTTTTTACAGGAAGAAGGGATTTGAAGTACTTGCTTTCCCATCGAATGATTTTGGTAGCCAGGAACCTTTGGGCAATTCAGCTATCGGGGAGTTTTGTAAGGACAGGTTTTTGTCTTCATTTTCTATTTTCGAAAAATCGCATGTAAAAGGAAAAGATACCAATCCGGTCTTCCGGTATTTATCCAGTAGAAAAATGAATGGAAAATTCTCGATCCGTCCGCTGTGGAATTTTCAAAAATATCTGATCGATAAAGAGGGTAACCTTCAGGATTTCTTTTTCCCTTTCACCAAGCCAACTGCCAATCGGTTGATGAAGAAAATTGAAAGACTATTATAGCATTTTCAATTTTATGAAAAAGTCTGGTTGCGCGGCACAATTATTTTTTTTACTTATTAACTGCTTCCCTTAATCCAGCGATTTTATCAGGCCTCATTTTGTGAACGGATGCATTTCCGTTTAATGAAAGATAAATCCTGAATCAACTATATCTAATAGCAGTTCCGGTAGCAATCACCATTAACATGCTTCCATTCGCTCCAACTGTTTCGAAGTCAAGGTCAATGCCAACAACAGCATTTGCACCCATACTCGCCGCCTTTTGTTCCAACTCTATCATTGCTGATTCTTTAGCCTCTTCCAATACTTTTTCGTAAGTACCGGATCGTCCGCCAAAAATGTCAGTCAATCCACCGAGGATATCTTTAAAAAAATTAGCGCCGATTATTGTTTGGGCCGAAATAACACCAAGGTAATCGGTGATGGTTTTTCCTTCTATGTGTGGAGTGGTGGTGGTAATCATGGATCAAATTTATTTAAAAAGAGTGAATGAAAAAATCAATGACCAATGACTAATGACTAATGATTAATGACTGAAAGACGTAAGACTTTAGGACGTAAGACTTTAAGACGTAAGACTTTAGGACGTAAGACTTTAGGACGTAAGACTTTAAGACGTAAGACTTTAAGACGTAAGACTTTAAGACGTAAGACTTTAAGACGTAAGACTTTAAGACGTAAGACTTTAAGACGTAAGACTTTAAGACGTAAGACTTTAAGACGTAAGACTTTAAGACGTAAGACTTTAAGACGTAAGACTTTAAGACGTAAGACTTTAAGACGTAAGACTGAATCCGTAAGACTCACACCGGTGCCTGCACCGGCAATGTATACTTTCTTCCTGCATTAACTCAGATAATTCATCATCGAAGCAAAATAATCAACCATTGGTTTCGCGCTCATATCGGTTTTTATGCCTGATTTTAAATGCTCTCTCCAATCTATACCGGCCGTTTTAGTGGCAGCATCGCTATAGTTCTCCCTTCTTACAGCAGGAGGAAAATATCATTGTGTAAATAGAAAATGATGTTATCAGGCTTTGAGGTAATTTACAAAACATTTTATCAGTTGAGAATAGTTACTTAAGTTGACTGTGAAGACATATCCAACGGCGAAGCCCAGCCATTTGAGTCTTCATAAGCGGCCATGATAAATCAGGATAATATTTTTAACCCTTCTCCTGCTAAAAAGTTGATGATCCGCATGGAAAAATATACTTACTTTATTTTTCCATATCAACTTTATAAATTGCCAAAGTTTTGTGAACTGCCCGGTAAATGAAAGAAGTAAAGAAGAAATCAAACAGAGAAAAGAAAAAAGTCACAGCGCCTGAAAAAAAGGGATTTCAGATTCCTTATCCTTTCCTCCTGTTGTCAGTTATTGTTGTTTTGCTGTATGTCTCATCTGTGAGTTTTGATTTTACAGAGTTGGATGATTCTATTTTTATAAAAGAACAGCATGCATACAATGAGGATCTTACCAATCTTGTTACGAGTTTCAGGCGCGGAGTGTTTAACCCGACAGAAGATGTTTACTATCGCCCTCTTTTGCTCGATTCATTTATTCTGAATTACCAGGTGAATGGCACCAACATCAAAGGATATCACATTGTCAATATTTTCCTGCACCTGCTTTCTGTGCTCCTGCTTTTTGTATTGTTGAAAAAACTACGTTTTAAAGAATGGGAATCCTTTCTGCTTTCATTGCTATTTTCAGTGCATCCTGTTTTATCTCAGGCCGTAGCATGGATTCCCGGAAGAAATGATACGCTGCTTGCTGTATTTGTTTTCTCATTTTTTATCTGCGCAATTAACTACGCCAGAGAAGGAAAAATCACTTCGCTGCTACTCCAATTCATTCTTTTGCTGCTTGCCTTTTTCACAAAAGAAACCGCCGTTTTCGCTCCACCGGTTGCTTTTCTGTTGTTGTTACTGTGTGTAGAAAAAAAGTGGCTCGACAGAAATAATATTATGCTGTATGGTTCATGGGCGTTGGCTTTTCTTTTATGGTTTTATATACGGTCCCTTGCCACATTAAAAAATGAACAACTGCAATTAGGAGAGGTCATTCTGGCTTTACCTTCAAGATTATCCGTGCTGTTGCAATATCTCGGTAAAATAATATTGCCTTTTAACCTGAGTGTATTTCCGATTGCCAAAGACACAACCAATATTTATGGAATAATTACCGTGCTTTTGCTGGCAGCGGGCATTTATTTTTCAAGAGAGAAAAACTTAAAGGTGGTAGTTGCTGGCATTGGAATTTTCCTGTTTTTTTTAATACCGGTATTATTAGTTCCGGGCACATTAAATGATCAGGACTTTGAACACCGGCTCTATCTTCCCATGTTAGGAATTTTATTGTTGCTCAGTCAAACGGTATTATTTAAAAACAACTGGAGTGAAAGAAACATTGTGGTTGCAGCCAGTGCACTTTGCTTCATTTTGGCCCTTGTCAATTTCAATCATCAAAAAAAATTCAGTGACCCTATTACTTTTTGGACGGAAGCAGTGAGTAACTCTCCTCATTCGGCGTATGCCAATATGATGTTGGGAGCAAGATTGAATGATTCTGATAAAGAACAATCGCATGCGTTAATTAAAACTGCATATGCATTAAATCCTGATGAAAAATACCTGAACTTTTATATGGGCAAGATGGTGCTGGACCAGGATTCTGTTATCGAAGCGGAA
This sequence comes from Chitinophagaceae bacterium, assembly GCA_016717285.1. Taxonomy (NCBI): domain Bacteria; kingdom Pseudomonadati; phylum Bacteroidota; class Chitinophagia; order Chitinophagales; family Chitinophagaceae; species Chitinophagaceae bacterium. The sequence goes on along the minus strand of JADKFU010000005.1, from coordinate 1,469,796 downwards.
AAGTATTTTCTGAAAGAAATTAAAAAGTCAGATTACTATGAGTGCTACTTTCACCTTGCACGCATCGCTTTTACAAAAAATGATTTTAACCAGGCAATTGAATATCTCCATACGTTTTTAGCAAGAAGTCCTGATGATCCACAGGGAAACAACAATTTGCTACTGTTGTATATGCAAACGAACCAGACCGAAAAAGCGAAAAATCAGCTGCAAAAAATGCAGCAACTGGGATTGGAGATACCGCCTGAAGCACTTCAGCTCCTGAAATAAATCTAATCAGAAAAACAGGATACAGGAGTTATTGAAATCAAAGGCCTTTCATTGTTTCCGGATTTCACACTTCTTCCTTTCCGAATTCGTGAACCCAGCCAAATTTTTTCAATTCCTCCACTAAACGACTGACCGGCAAACCCATTACATTATAAAAACATCCGGAAATTTTTTCTATTCCAACCAAACCGATCCAATCCTGAACGCCATACGATCCTGCCTTATCAAATGGTTTGAATTTTATGATGTATTGCCTGATTAATTCATCGGATAGATTTCTGAAATATACCCGGGTCATTTCAGAAAATGTAACGGACCGTTCGCGGGTGCATAATGTAACGCCGGTAATTACCTCATGCATGTTACCTGACAACTGCCGTAGCATTTCAAACGATTCTTCTTCATCAACAGGTTTTCCAAAAATGCGGTTTTGAAATAATACGACGGTGTCAGCAGCAATCAATAGTTCATCGAACTTCAGATGTGGCAATACTGCTTTTGCCTTTTTCTCTGATAGATAAGAAGGAACCATTCTCAACGGTAAATTATCCGGATACGTTTCATCAACCTCCGGTACAAACAGCGTGAATTCAAGACCGAGGTTCCAAAGTAATTCATGCCTTCTGGGCGATTGAGAAGCCAGCACTATTTTTTTAGGCGTCATTATCCGCTTTTCGTTTGCAATCAAAAATAGTTGAATTATTTTCTGAAACTAATTCTCATCGTCTTCTTAAGCAATTGCGTTGTTCAATGCCATATTGACGGAAGGCAGATTTTAACCCATTCGTGCAGCAGCTTAAGTTATAATCCGTAAAATAAATTGCCGCATTTGAAATATATGAAAAACAAAATATAATCAGAGAGAATAAAAACACCAAGTGTTACGTAACTTGCGGCATGCAATTAACCCTCGGGTTTTCACCCTGTCCGAATGACACGTTTATTTTCTACGCTTTATTGCATGGAAAAATCAATACACGAGGTCTCACCTTTCTTCCCTTGCCGGATGATGTAGAATCCCTTAACAGAAAAGCGATTAACAACGAGCCGGACATCACTAAAATAAGTTTTGCAGCCTATCTTTCCATTCAACAAAATTATTTACTGCTCACCGCCGGTAGTGCGCTTGGCAACAATTGTGGCCCCTTGTTGATTTCAAAAAAGAAAATTATCCAGGAAGAGATGCACCTGCATACCGTGGCGATTCCCGGGAAACATACCACTGCCAATTTTCTCTTCGATGCCTTTTTCCCGCGACATGCAGGAAAAACAGAAATGGTTTTTTCTGAAATAGAATCCGCCGTGCTCAATGAAATTACTGATGCAGGCGTAATCATTCATGAAAACCGTTTTACCTATGAAAAAAAAGGGCTTTTTAAAGTTGCAGACCTCGGCGAAAAATGGGAACAATCAACGGGTCAGCCGATTCCGTTGGGAGGAATTGCTATCAGACGTTCAATAAACCATGAAATTGCCGCTAGCGTAAATGAGTTAATAAAGCAAAGTGTAATTTATGCATTCGCACATCCTGAAGAAGCGATGGAATATGTCCGGCAGCATGCTCAGGAAATGGATGAATCGGTGATGTGGCAACACATCAGGTTATATGTTAACGATTATACCATTGATTTGAAAGAAAAAGGGAAGGCTGCTATCAACAAATTCTTTGATCATGCACACAAGCAAAACCTGATCGAAGAAATAAAGCGGCCTTTATTTATTGATGAACAATAGTTCCACGGAATGTTCTGAAAGTCATCAGGTATGATTTGCAGTACCTAACTGAAATCACGTCTTTGATTTCCTTCTTTCACGAATAGAATTATTTTTGTCGCCTGACATGCTGAACGGAAAAAAAATTGTGGTAGTGCTCCCGGCCTACAACGCGGCACAAACACTCGAACCAACCTATCGGGAAATCCCATTTAATCTCGTAGATGAAGTAGTATTGGTGGATGATGCCAGTCGCGATAATACAGTGAAGGTGGGCGAAAACCTCGGCATCCGTCATATTATAGTGCACGAAAAAAACAAAGGCTATGGCGGCAACCAGAAAACCTGTTATGATACAGCGCTTGCATTAAATGCCGATATCGTCATTATGCTTCATCCCGACTATCAGTACACGCCGAAGCTGATTCCTGCCATGGCCTACATAATTGCCAACAATATTTATCCGGTGGTGCTTGGATCGCGCATACTTGGAAAAGGAGCGCAAACAGGCGGCATGCCGTTGTATAAATATTACTTTAACAGGATGCTCACCTTCGCACAAAATCTGTTGATTAACCAAAAGCTTTCTGAATATCATACGGGTTATCGTGCCTTTTCAAAAGAAGTGCTGAATGGCATAAATTACCATGCAAATTCCGATGATTTTGTATTCGACAACCAAATGCTTTCACAGATTTTTATGGCCGGTTTTGAAATTGCTGAAGTTACTTGTCCTACAAAATATTTTGAAGAAGCCTCTTCAATCAATTTCAGCAGAAGCGTAACGTATGGAATAGGTGTGTTATCGGTAAGCTTCAGACATTTCCTGCATAAAAAGGGACTTGTTAAATCTCCCATTTACGCTAAACAAAAATAAAGGCTGGCGTATGCTATAATTGGTTTTTTCTGCTGAAAGGCAGCCGGCGAAACAATTGCTTCAATAGACCAACATATGCATCCGTGTTAAATAAGACAGAATCTACCGAAGCTTTGTAGACCAGGAAAACAGCAATGGGTAATAATACAACCGTTGAAAACCACATTCCCTGGAAAGGTGTCAGTACGGCTTCTTTGGCCATTTTTTCTCCAACAATGGACAAAGTATAAAAGATCACAAAAAAGAAAACCGACACGACAAAAGGTAATCCAAATCCACCCTTTTTTATAATGGCGCCTAATGGTGCTCCAATCAGAAACAATATAAAGCAAGCGAAGGAAAGCGAAAATTTTCGTTGCCATTCTATTTCAAATTTGCTTAACACCTCCTTTTTATATTTGATATTCTTGGCAGAGATAGACAGGTAACCTTTAATATTTCTTGCCGATGCCAATGCCCTGTTATAAATAGCAAAAGAATCTGTAACTGCAGCTACTTGCGTCGTATCCGTTTTTTTAGTGATGGTATCAAAATCAGTGCGTTGAAATGAAAAATAGGTTGCACTGAAAGCTTTAGATTCAAGGTAGGTTTTGTCAAGCGCGATTTCCAGGGTATCAATTGATTTTTTCAATTGACCAAGGTTTTGCATCTGGTAATTATCCTTAAAGAGATTTTCATCGGTACGGTTCAATGAAAATTCAGACAGGTCAAAAACTTTTTTCCATTCTTTAAATCCAATCCTGAGTTGCTCATATTCCTTTGATTTTTTGCCGGAAGGCGGAGCCATTTCCTGATACTGTTTGCCGTTAAAAAGTTGCAACACCAGAAAATGTTTATCGTCCGTCATAAACATCTTTCCATCTTTTGCAGTAATTACATAATCATTTCCCCTTCCGCTGCTGTGATCGTAGATAAGTATGTTGTGAATGGTTTGATTATCGGGATCTTTGTTTCCAACACGTATGCTGTAACCATCAATATCATTGTAAAAAATTCCTTGCCTGATGTTGACGGCAGGTCGCTGCTGGCGTATATCATATAGCAGCGCGCCAAACTTGAGGTTGGCTACGGGCAAAATAAAATTTGAAAACATAAAAGCCATTGTTCCGATGAGCAATGCTATTCCCATAAGGGGAGAGATGATACGCAAAAGAGAGATGCCTGATGATTTTAATGAAGTAAGCTCATAGTGCTCTCCCAATGTGCCAATGGTCATGATAGAAGAAAGCAAAACGGCAAGTGGAAATGCCAGTGGTACCATGCTTGCGGAGGCATAAAAAAGCAACCTCGCGATCTCAAATGCAGGCAGTCCTTTTCCAACAAGGTCATCAACATACTTCCATAAAAATTGCATGACCAGCACGAAAAGTGTGATAAAGAAAATTGCCACAAAAGGTCCCGCAAAGGACTTGAGCAAAAGCCGGTCTATTTTTTTCAATTATCTTTCGTGGATATGTTGGAAGCTGCAAAGATAATCCTTTCAGAAGACGAACTTGATGTAATACGCGACGGTTCCTTTTTTGAAAAAAAGCATCGCATTACTGAAAAAATTTATCAGCAGTTTGCAAATGCAGTGCGTACTGCCAATGATGAAAAAATATTTACTGGCATTGATTTTCCAGCCGGAACAGATTATACCACCGGAAAGATCACGAAAGGCGAAAATTACCTCGGGCTACCTTATATACTGCTTGATTTTCCCAGGAATTTTAAGGGTGAACAACGATGGGCCATCCGGACGATGGTATGGTGGGGTAAATTTATCAGCAGTACACTGTTGATTTCCGGAGCATCAATGGACGGTGTCAGGGAATCAGTGGTCCGTCAATCAAACATACTTTCAAAAAAAGAGGCATGGATTTGCATCAATGAATCTCCGTGGATTCATCATTTCGAAAAAGACAATTACCAAAAGATCAAAAAATTTTCCCGGAATGAAATGTCTTCTATGATGAAAGTCGCCGGTTTTGTAAAGATTGCGAGAAAAATACCGATCACACGTATTAACCAGTTGCAACGTTTCACGGTAGAAAACTTTATACTTTATGCAGACATTCTCCGGTGATAGAATCTGCTGTATTCAGAGAATAGGAAGTGTTGCTTTTATTTTAAGTAGCAATTGGACGTCAACTTAGAAATGGTTTGCAACAGATAATAGCAATGATGCTGAACCCTGCCAAAGTTTACCTGACAGCGCACAGCTTATAATCCACCTAATCTTTTTTTCAACTCATGCACCTGGCTGTCCCATAACCTTTTAATATCTTTCATCTCCTTTGGGTTGCCAAAGTCGGTAACCAGCAACACCGTGTCTCCGGTGATTTCACTTGTCTGAATTTTGAATTCAAAGTATTCATCCTTAGGTGAATCCTCCCATCTGAAACGGATCCGATCATTCTCATGCCGTTCAATGCGCTTTGCCTTCTGTGGATAGCCATCCCAGGAAAACATAAACATTTCCTGAAGCGAATCTACCCTGTCGGCAAACCATTGTGAAAGTCCCGAAGGGGTAGAAAGAAAATCGTAGAGGATACCCGGCGACGATTTTATATCATACTCTAATACATACTTTTTGTTTTTTGAAGCAACTGATTTCATCCTGAGGTTACCCTTATTATTTTATGACTCTATTTAATGATCAACAAATTGATCTGTCTTCCCCCGAAACAAACTGACACATTATCAATACTATTTTAAGTTATGGCTGTGCCGCTGCAAAAGCGGAGCGATTAAAAGTAGAAATTCCAATTAAATAAAAAAAAATAATTGAAGAAAATGCAGAACTATTCTAAATTCCACCTGTCAGAAATAACAGCCCTTGGCCAATTTGAACGGTAAGAAACAATATGAATGTACCCTGAAAAGTTCACTGACTGTGATTTTTGAAAGCTATTTTTAAGTATCTTTGCTCGTTTTTCGTAAAACCCCCACCCTATCATGCGTCAGCTAAAAATTACCAAATCCATTACCAACCGGGAGTCACAGTCACTGGAAAAGTACCTCCAGGAAATCGGGAAAGTAGACTTGCTTACACCGGAGGAAGAGGTGGACCTGGCCAAAAAAATAAAGCAGGGCGATCAGAATGCGCTCGAGCGACTCACTAAGGCCAACCTTCGCTTCGTAGTATCAGTAGCAAAACAATATCAGAATCAGGGACTTTCACTCAGCGATTTAATTAATGAAGGAAACCTTGGTCTGATCAAAGCCGCTCAGCGTTTTGATGAAACCAGAGGCTTTAAGTTCATCTCCTACGCTGTGTGGTGGATCCGCCAATCAATATTACAGGCTTTGGCCGAACAAAGCAGGATCGTGCGACTTCCATTAAATAAAGTTGGCTCGCTGAATAAAATCAACAAAGCATTTTCAGCCCTCGAACAGGAATTTGAACGTGAACCATCGGCTGACGAGCTCGCCACAGTGTTGGAAATCAACACCGAGGAAGTAGAAACCACGCTCGGCATTGCAGCACGTCACGTATCTGTTGATGCACCATTTGTTGAAGGTGAAGACAATTCATTGCTTGATGTATTGGAAAATCCAAATTCACCTCAAACGGATGAAGCACTGGAATACCGTGAATCACTGCGCCGTGAAATCGAACGCTCACTTTCAACATTAACAGAACGTCAGAAAGATGTAATCAAACTGTATTTTGGAATCGGTGTCGAACATCCTATGTCATTGGAAGATATCGGAGAAAAATTTGCCCTTACCAGGGAACGGGTGCGTCAGATCAAGGATAAAGCCATAAATAAATTACGCTCCACTTCAAGAAGTAAACTCTTAAAAAGCTATCTCGGACAATAACATTTACACTCTTTGAAGATTAATCAAAACCCTGTTCATCGGAAGATGAAACAGGGTTTTGAATTTGAGTCATTAGTCATTTTGGTTATCAGTCATTAACTTTGTTTCCCCATTAATTCCTAATTCCTAATTCACCAACCGATGTTTGAAAATCTAAGCGACAGATTAGAAGGTGCCATAAAAAATCTCAAAGGTCAGGGCAGAATAACTGACCTGAATATTGCAGCCGCGGTAAAAGAAATCAGGCGCGCTTTGGTAGATGCTGATGTCAATTATAAAATTGCCAAGGAGTTTACAGACCGCGTGAAAGAAAAAACGCTGGGCGAAAAAGTATTAACCGCAGTTTCTCCCGGACAGTTGATGGTGAAAATTGTGCAGGATGAACTAACTGAACTGATGGGCGGCGGCAAATCCGACATCAATCTTAAAGGCAGCCCGGTTATCATTTTATTATCCGGTTTGCAAGGTTCAGGTAAAACAACTTTTGCTGCGAAGCTTGCAAACTATCTTAAAACAAAACGCAACAGGCAACCGATGCTGATCGCCTGCGACGTTTACCGTCCGGCCGCTGTGGAACAATTAAAAATTCTTGGCGAACAGATTGGCGTTACGGTGCACGCTGAAGAAGGAAATACCAATCCGGTTCAGATTGCTGAAAACGGAATTCGACAGGCGAAATTGAAAGAATTCGATACTGTGATCATTGACACTGCCGGCAGGTTGGCCGTGGATGAAGAAATGATGAATGAAATTTCGAAGCTGAAGAAAGTGCTGCAGCCACAGGAAGTATTGTTTGTAGTCGATTCCATGACTGGTCAGGATGCTGTCAATACTTCAAAAGCATTTAATGAACGACTTAATTTTGATGGCGTAGTGCTTACCAAACTGGACGGTGATACACGCGGTGGTGCTGCACTTTCTATTAAATATGAAGTGCAAAAACCCATCAAGTTCGTATCAACAGGTGAAAAGCTGGATCAGGTAGATATCTTTTACCCTGAAAGGATGGCGCAACGGATTTTGGGAATGGGCGACATTGTTTCACTGGTGGAAAAAGCGCAAGAGCAATTTGATGAAAAAGAAGCGGAACGGTTACAAAAGAAAATCAGGAAAAATCAATTCGACTTCAATGATTTCCTGCAACAACTGGCTCAGATAAAAAAGATGGGCAATATTAAAGACCTCGTCGGAATGATTCCCGGCATGGGCAAAGCTGTGAAAGACATTGATATTGACAACGATTCCTTCAAAAAAATTGAAGCCCTTATTCTGGCAATGACGCGTGAAGAGCGTGAAAATCCTGAGCTGCTAAATGGCTCCCGCAGAAAACGTATTGCAACAGGCAGTGGCAATTCCATTCAGGAGTTGAATCAGTTCATCAAACAATTTGATGAAATGAAGAAGATGATGAAGACATTTAATAAAATGGGATCCATGAAAAGACCGATGAGCGGAATGCCCACCAGAAATTAATGCATACGAATACTCTCGCATAACACTAAGTGGTCATTTTAAAGTTGGACTATTCAGCTTATAGTTGAACTGTGACTATGACTATTTTATAAGTAAATTTTTCAGCAATATCATTCATTTGCAAATCCATCATGTACCTTACGAAAGCCGCTTGTGTTTGTTTTGGAATTTTATTCAGGTTTGGGTGTTTACACTTTCCATTTTTAAGCAACTCTATTTAAATACATGAAAATACTTCTCTCTTATCTTGAAAAACACTGGAAGTTGTTAGTGCTGGCACTCGTGCTGGCAGCCATTAACCAGGTGTTCTCCATGCTGGATCCGTTTATCCTTGGAAAGATGATTGATCAGTACGGTAACAACTTCAAGAGTCTCTCACAAAAGGAATTCTTTGATGGTGTTACACTAGGATTGCTGGCGCTCATTAGTGTCGCCATGGTTTCGCGCATCGCAAAAAATTTCCAGGATTACTTTATGAATGTGATTATTCAAAAGACGGGCGCGGATATTTACTCGGACGGTATTCGTCATTCTCTTGAACTCCCTTATGAAGTATTTGAAGATCAGCGCAGCGGTGAATCGCTTGGAAAACTGCAGAAAGTTCGTTCTGACATGGAGAAATTGCTGAGCGCTTTAGTTAATATTTTATTTACCTCCATTGTCGGGATTATTTGGGTAGTGATTTACTCCGTACAGGTTTATTGGGTGATTGCTCCTATCTATTTTTCCGCGATCCCGATTATTGGCATTATCAGTTCTGTGCTTAGCAGGAATATCAAAAAATGCAAAAGCTGATCGTTGCGGAAACCACTGCACTTGCCGGCGCAACAACTGAATCACTGAGAAATATTGAATTGGTGAAGAGTCTTGGATTGGCGCAACAGGAAATTGATCATCTCAATAGCACCACCACAAAAATTCTGAAGCTGGAACTGAAGAAGGTTCGCTATGTGCGAAGCCTCGGTTTTATCCAGGGCACTTGTGTTAACCTGCTACGCGTTAGTATCCTGGGCGTAATGATGTACCTGATTTTCACTCAGAAAATAACAGTAGGGCAGTTCACCACTTTGTTTATTTATTCTTTTTTCATTTTTGGTCCGTTACAGGAATTAGGTAATATCATTAATATCTATCGCGAAGCGGAAGTGTCATTCGCAAATTTCAGTGCGATTATGAATACACCTAAAGAATCCGTTCCTGATCATCCTGTAGCTATCGGAAATGTAACGGAGTTTGAATTCAGCAACGTTTCGTTCAGGCATCAAAGCTCAAAGCAATATGCTGTAAAAGATATTTCTTTCGATGTTGGCCTGGGAGAAACCATTGCTTTTGTAGGACCCAGCGGTGCAGGAAAAACAACACTCATAAAATTACTGGTTGGCTTATAC